>PNLE01000309.1 GCA_013822855.1 Planctomyces sp. | reverse complement strand
TAGAGGCAGCGGTCGACGTGGTACGCCGCCTCCGGTGCCGGCCCCAGCCACGTGCGATAGTCGAACGTCGCCGGCACCGGCATCCCCTGCCAGCCCGGCCCCGGCCCCACCTTGTTGTTGTACCCCACCTTGGTGACGATCTTTTGCAGCGTGCCGATCTTCCCGCTTCTGGCCGCCTCGCACACGAACTGGCTCACCGGGTTCGAACGCTCATGGCTACCCGTCTGGAAAACCTTCTTGTGCTTGCGGACGGCGTCGATGAGAGGCCGCCCATCCGCCACCGAGAACGTCAGCGGCTTCTCGCAATAGACATCCTTCCCCGCTTCGAGGGCCATCACGCTGATGATCCGATGCCAATGATCCGGCACCACAATCACCACCGCGTCGATATCCTGCCGATCAAGCACCTTCCGGAAGTCGGCGTAAGCCTCGCAGGTCGGCACCACGCCACTCTTGATCCGCTTCTTGGCATCGGCCTCGACCAGCTGTTTGGCAGGCAGGCGGCCGTAGAAGTGATCCGGCTCCTTGTAGCC
>PNLE01000308.1 GCA_013822855.1 Planctomyces sp. | reverse complement strand
GACACCCGCCAGCCAGCCCCGTCCCGGCTCCGCGCGGCACCACCGGCACCCCGGCCGCGGCGCATGCCCGCATCACCCGCGACAACTCGTCGGTCGACGCCGGGAAGACGACGACCTCGGGCACGTTCTTCTCAATGGTGTAACCGTCGCACTCATAGACCAGCAGCTCACTCGCCACCGTCCGCAGATGCTTCGGGCCGACGATGGTGGCGAGGGTGGTCAGCAATTCTCGAGTGACGGGCATGGGCGGTTTCTTAGTTGATCATCAGGGAAGTTGACAGTCCGGTGGCCCAGACGTGGCTTTGAACGTCTGGGTGACAACAGTCACAAGAGGCAGAAGTTTGAAATTCAATCGAGTGAGCTACCCAGGAACAGTGGGGAGTTGCCAGCCCGACAGTGACTAACACTCTTGAAGTATCGAGTCCTACCGAAGACCCATCAAAATGGCGGTTGGAGTGGAGTGTCATTTGGCCATTGCCTCTTGTCCTTACGGACCCAGACGTGCAAAGCCACGTCTGGGCCACCCGACTTTTGTCACTCACCACCCAGTTTCTTCAGCAACTTCAGCAGCGTCGGTTTCTTCACCTGGTCGGATGTCACGAAGCTGAGTTTGATGACTTGTTCGCCTTCGGAGTTGGTTTCGATG
>PNLE01000307.1 GCA_013822855.1 Planctomyces sp. | reverse complement strand
TCGGATCACTCCGAGGCGGGAACCACAAAGAGAGGTCGAGGGCCGACATTGGAAATGGGGTTTGGCTGGAAACGGTCGGGCCACCAGCCGAGATCCCGATAGACGGGTGAATCGGTCTGGAATCCCTTTTGGGGTTGTGAGCGATCCTCCAGCAAGGGATCCGCCAGCAGGGAATCTTTATCGAATCCCAGACCTTGCCATTCGTCCCATGTCCATGTTCCCCACTTCCAAGGCCGGGAAGCATTGGAGAAGTAGAGATTCTTGCGCAACACGGCGTTGCGGTTCTTCCAGTTGGAATGCAGGAAGTGGCCCGTGGCATCGACGACGACGTTCTGCTCGAACGTGAACGAGTTGTGGTCTTCCTCCCGCGAGCGTCGGACACCTCCTTCGCCGCAATCAACAATCAAATTGCGGCGGATGATGTTGTCTTTGCCGTAATGCTGGTGAAAGCCAGCCTTCATGCAGCGGGCGACCACGTTCTCTTCGAGCAGGATGCCTGTGGAACCCTCGTCGGTATAAAGTCCCCAGGCTCCGTATTCGTGGCACTTCAAATCATGAATGAGGTTCTTGCGAACGACGGTTCCCGGCTGTGGCCCCAGCAGATAAACACCACCCATATCGCTGAGAAGTTCGCTTCCCAGATGATGGATATGATTGTGCTCCAAAATGTTGTGATGGCAGGGTGATTCGCGATATCCCCAAGTCCAACCAATGGAAATTCCCGAGTAAGGGGCGTCGGAAATGGTGTTGTCGCTCAACCTGTTTTCACTCGACTGGAATATGATCAGGCCGACGGCTCCAAAATCCAGCCGTCCATAGCCGCTGATCTGGCAGAGATCGACCTCATTTCCCACCACCTGTTTGTCAGCTTCGGGCGAGACATTGAGCTCGCCAATACGCACGCCTCCCGCCCCCAGTTGGGAGAGCTTGCACGAGGAGACGGAGATCGCGCGACTGCCGGCCTGAACATCGACGGCGTAACCTGCGACATCGCCGACGGTGCAGTTCTGGAGCCGGCAGTTTTTGGAGCCGCGAAACTGGATCGCCCCT
>PNLE01000306.1 GCA_013822855.1 Planctomyces sp. | reverse complement strand
AAGGGGGCGGCTGAATCGGTCGAGGCGCATGTCCGCGCACTGGGCGGCTTCCTGCCGGACGATGTCCGCCAATCGGTTCAGCAGATCGCCAAGGCGGGGAGCACGCCGCTCGTCGTCTGCCGCGACGCCCGCGTGCTGGGTGTCATCGAGCTGAAGGACATTGTGAAAGGGGGCATCAAGGAACGCTTCGCCGAGTTGCGGCAGATGGGGATCAAGACCGTGATGATCACGGGCGACAATCCCCTCACCGCCGCCGCCATCGCCGCCGAAGCGGGGGTGGACGATTTCCTGGCCGAGGCGACTCCCGAAGCCAAGCTGGCGATGATCCGCGATTACCAGAAGGGGGGCCGCCTGGTCGCCATGACCGGGGACGGCACCAATGACGCCCCCGCGCTGGCCCAGGCCGACGTGGCCGTCGCCATGAACAGCGGCACCCAGGCCGCCAAGGAGGCCGGCAACATGGTCGACCTCGACTCGAACCCCACCAAGCTGATCGAGATCGTCAACATTGGCAAGCAGCTGCTCATGACGCGCGGTTCGCTGACGACCTTCAGCATCGCCAACGACGTCGCCAAGTATTTCGCGATCCTCCCGGCCGCCTTCGCAGCGACTTATCCGGCACTCAAAGCCCTCGATCTGATGCGGCTCACTTCGCCATCGAGCGCGATCATCTCGGCGGTGATCTTCAACGCCTTGATCATCATCGCCCTGGTGCCGCTCGCCTTGAAGGGAGTGGCTTACAAACCAGTCGGTGCGGCTCAACTGCTCCGCAACAACCTGCTCGTCTACGGACTGGGCGGCCTGATCGTCCCCTTCATCGGGATCAAAGCGATCGACCTGCTCCTCTCCTTCACCGGCCTGGCCTAACAGGCGATCGCGAACTAGGCGAGCGGGGGGTGTGAACCCCCTGTTTCAGACTCAACTTTTCGCCGCCAATGTTCCATCGAATACAAACGCCCGATACCAAACACCAAATACCAAAGAAACAGGGGGTTGACACCCCCCGCTCGCCAAGAGGGACTTTCCCATGCTCGCTCAACTTCGTACCGCGATCCTGTTGATGATCACACTGACCATCCTGACCGGCGGTGTCTATCCGCTGGTCGTCACCGCCGTGGCCCAGGTTGTCTTCCCTACT
>PNLE01000305.1 GCA_013822855.1 Planctomyces sp. | reverse complement strand
ATCTGTCTCTGCAGCTGCGTCTGGGACGGGCCGTGTTGATCGGCAAGCTCAAGGCACCCGCCTCGCGACTCGAAATCGATGCGGACACGCTCACCAACCCGACTACGACCGGCAAATCCTCGAAAGAGTTCCAGTCGGCGGAGCACACCACGATCATCCGCTGCCTTCTTCCCGTGACGAACGGCGCGACCGAGCTGGCCCCGCTCCCAAAGCTCAATCCGTGACATGGCTAACAACGCCACTCCCGCAGTGGCGGAAAATTCCAGCGAAAGACGATCTTCCGTGATCGAAACCAAGCAACTCACCAAACGCTACGGCGACCTCATCGCCGTCAACGAGATCAACCTCAGCTTGCGCGAAGGGGATGTCTTCGGCTTCATCGGGCCCAACGGCTCGGGCAAGACGACGACCATGCGCATGCTCGCCACGCTCCTCAATCCCGATTACGGCGAGGCCTACGTCTGCGGCAAGTCGATCTACACCCACCAGGAGGAGATCCGCCGGCTGGTGGGCTACATGCCCGATTTCTTCGGCGTGTACGACGACATGACCGTGCTCGAATACCTCGAATTCTTCGCCGCCTCGTATCGCATCACGGGGCCGGGCCGAAGGAAGATCTGCGAGGAGAAGCTCGAGCTCGTCGACATGAGCTTCAAGCGCGACGCGATGGTCAACCAGCTCTCCCGCGGCCAGACGCAGCGCATCGGCCTGGCGCGGGTGCTGCTGCACGAACCGCAGGTGCTGCTGCTGGATGAACCCGCGAGCGGCCTGGATCCCCGCGCGCGGATCGAAATCCGCAATCTGCTCAAGCGGTTGGGGGAGCTGAACAAGACGGTCATCGTCTCCAGCCACATCCTCCCCGAACTGGCCGATGTCTGCACCCGCGTGGGGATGATCGAAAAGGGGAACCTGATCGTCGACGGCTATGTCGACGAAGTGATGCGCAAAGCCCGCCAGCAGATCCTGCTCCAGATCCAGGTCCGCGAGCGGCTCGAGGAGGCGGCCAAGCTGCTCGAACAGCATCCGCAGATTTCGAAGATCGAGATCGTCAAGGGCCAGATCCATGCGACCCTCGCGCTGGAGGTCCTCGACTACAGCTCGATCCCCAGCATCCTGATCGAGAACGGCTACAAGCTGACCCTCTTCCGCGAAGAGGAGGTCAACCTGGAAACGGCCTTCCTCTCGCTGACGCAGGGGTTGGTGCAGTAGTGCCCACTTCGGCGCAGCCGATGATCGGGCTGGATATCGGCGGGGCGAATCTCAAGGCTTGGCATGCGAGCGGGAAGGCCATCCATGAGAGCTTCGCCCTCTGGAAATCGCCCGAACTGCTCACTTCGCGGCTGCGGGGACTGCTGGACTCGATGCCGCCCGCCGAACGGGTGCTGGTCACGATGACGGGCGAACTGGCCGACTGCTACGCCACGAAGCGCGAGGGAGTCACGGCGATCTGCCAGGCGGTCGTCGAGGCCACGGGATCGTGGTCGCCCGTGGCGCAGGTCGAATTCTGGCAGACAACGGGCGGCTTTGTGGATCAGGCGCGGGCCATCGCCGAGCCACTGTTGACCGCCGCCTCCAACTGGCACGCGCTGGCCTCCATGACGGGAGTTCTCTTCCCGCATGACGATCTGCTGCTCATGGATATCGGCAGCACCACGACCGATCTGATTCCCGTGAACCGGGGACGAGTCGCCGCCTTCGGCCGCACCGATCTGACGCGACTGGCTGCGGGCGAACTGGTTTACACGGGCGTCCGGCGGACATCGCTCTGTGCCGTCCTCCCCGTGTTTGAAGGGGAATTGGCGGCATTGGGCCGCGTGTCGATACCCGTCAGCAGCGAATTGTTCGCGACGAGTCAGGATGTCCATCTTCTCCTGGGGCATCTGGAGGAAGATGCTTCCTTTTGCGAGACAGCGGACGGCCGCCCCGCGACGAAGGCCTACGCCGCCGCCCGCATCGCCCGCCAGTGGTGCTCTGACGACCTCGAGTTGACTCCGGCGGATGTGCGGTCTTTGGCCGAGGCCGCCGCTGCTTCACAACTGGCGCAGATCACCCAAGCGGCACAGCGGGTGC
>PNLE01000304.1 GCA_013822855.1 Planctomyces sp. | reverse complement strand
TAGACTTTGCGGCGGGACTCGGGAGTCTGCCCACCCACCGGGGAGTCATCCTTCGTGCCAGTCATGAGCAGCATGGGCCGATCCACATGGCTGAAGACTTCCTGGGGATCCCCTCGGAGCGGCGTGGAAGGGCTGTAGGCGATGCCGGCCCGGATCTCGGGCACCTTGAACTTCTGGCCGATCACCGGGTTGCCCTGTCCCACCACACCTTGCGTGGTTTGCGCTCCGAACGAATGCCCCGACATGCCGATATGCTCGATATCAATCCGGCCATGAAGGACATGTCCTGGCGTCTTGTTCCAGATCGCCAGTTGACCGACCACCGCCTTGACGTCCTCGCACCGTAGCTTGAGATTGTCGAAATTCGCCGCCTGCTGCATCGCGGGCATGATTTCGCTGGGCCGCTTCCCCTTCCAGACCGTCTCGTCGCTCCCCGGATGTTGCATGAAAATGCAGACATAACCCCGTCCCGCCAGATGCTCGCCGAGATAACCGTTGTTATCACGGGATCCACCCAAGCCATGGCTGAACAACATCACCGGCTGCGGATCCTTCGTCTCCGGCAAATAAAAACGCAGCGGGATCTCCCGCTTCCGTGAGGCGTCGACCAGGGTGAAGACCTCCGTCGTCACCTTTTGCGAGACATCCAGAGGTTGATATTCCTCCGAACGGGCCACAGCACTGCTCAGAGCCAAAAGGACGACAGGAAGTATCAGCAACTTCATCACAGGGTCGACTCCCTCGGTTGCATCAACAGCAACCAAGATCGAGAAGGGAAGAGGAGAGCGCAGTGGGGCAGCGCCGTCACCTCTTTAACTCGGGAGACGACCATTCGGTTTCGCGAAAAATTCGCGACGCGAGAAAGTGACGCTGAGGATCCGTCAGGCGATCAGGTCTTTGACCACAGTGCCATGCACGTCGGTGAGGCGGAAATCTCGACCCGCGTAACGGTAGGTGAGCTTCTCATGATCGAAGCCCAGCAGGGCGAGAATCGTCGCCTGGAGGTCGTGGACATGGACCTTCTTCTCGACGGCCTGGAAGCCGAAGGGATCGGTTGCTCCGTAAACCTGGCCACCCTTCACCCCGCCACCCGCCATCCAGACGGTGAAGCCCCAGTGGTTGTGGTCGCGGCCGTTGATCTTTCCGGCGTTCGAGCCGGCGGTGGGCATCTCGACGACCGGCGTGCGGCCGAACTCACCGCCCCAGATGACGAGCGTCTCGTTGAACAGGCCGCGTTCCTTGAGGTCGGTGAGCAGTTGTGCGATGCCGCCGTCGGTTTGGCCCGCCAGGCGGCGGTGTCCTTCTTCGAGGTCGTCGTGGTTGTCCCAAGGCTGACCCTCGCCATGCCACAACTGGATGAAGCGCACGCCGCGTTCCACCAACCTGCGGGCGATGAGCAGTTGACGCCCCTGGACCGAATCTCCGTAGGCCTCCAGGATGTGCTTGGGTTCCTTCTGGATGTCGAAGGCGTCGGTCGCCTCCATCTGCATGCGGTAGGCCAGTTCGAACGAGTGAATGCGGGCGTCGAGAGCCGCGTCCTCCGACCGCCGGGATTGATGGATCTGGTTGAGCTTCTGGAGCAGATCGAGTTGCTTGCGCTGCTCGGGCAACGTGGCGACGTGGCTCTTGATGTTCTCGATCAGTTTTTCGATGTCGCGATGACGGGTGTCGATGTGCGTCCCCTGAAAAACACCCGGCAGAAAGGCCGAACGCCAGTTCTGCGTCCCCGTGATCGGAAGGCCGTTGGGACACATGGCGATGAAGCCGGGAAGATTCTGGTTCTCGCTTCCCATCCCGTAGGTGACCCACGCCCCCAGGCTGGGGCGGGGGAGGCGGGCGTCGCCGCAATTCATCAGCATGAGCGACGGCTCGTGGTTCGGCACATCGGCGTGCATCGAATGGATGATCGCCATGTCGTCGATGTGCTTGGCCGTCTTCGCGAAGAGTTCGCTGACGTGCTTGCCGTTCTGACCGTACTGCGCGAACTTGAAAGGGGAGGCCAGGGCGGCCCCTGTCTTGCGCTCGGTCTTCAAATTCTCGTTGGGAAGCTGCTTGCCAGCGTACTTCTGCAACTCGGGCTTGTAGTCGAAAGTGTCGACATGCGATGGCCCGCCGTTGCAGAAGATATGGATGACGTGCTTGGCCTTGGCCGGGAAATGCGGCTCCCGGGCCAGCATGGGGGAGGACATTTTCCCCGGGCCGGCGGAGATCTCGGCCGCTGCCTGCTCGGTTGTCATACCGGCCAGCGCA
>PNLE01000303.1 GCA_013822855.1 Planctomyces sp. | reverse complement strand
CTGTCAGCCACAACACCGGCCGAGCGGTCGGCACTGCTGAAACGCCAGACTGCGAATCACCGGCTGCGACACTCACCGGGCCATGGCCACGGGTGACGTACGAAACCTGTCGGCCACGCCAGATTTCCATCGGTGCCAGTGTTGCCATTTGCCCCGGCGGGTCACCCGCGCCAGCCACCGGCAAACTTGAGCTCACCTGACAGGCCACGCTGGCCGTCAACAAAGAACAGAACCATCGAATCCACATGAGCGAAACTCCTCTGCGCGAAACGGGTGGTCGGAACGGGGTGTTCCGACTCTATGAACTGGTTCGCAGAGACTCCGCCGGCATGAGGGGCACCGGACGACATCAAGGCAGCTATAAAAGCGGGACGCATTACCTCCCGGCTAGAATAAACTCTGGCAGATCGATGGTGGGGTCGCAACGATTATGACGGAAAAAGCGACTACGGATCGAACATCAGCGGGTGGCCCGGCCGTCTTGTGGCCGGGTCGCTCCGCGACAAGACGCCCCACCTTTCGCGTGCCACAGGGACGATCGTTGGACAAACAGATCGGGTGACTTCGGGTTCTTCCCGTCCAGCCATCGCAGAGAACACGCCCTCGCGTGGGCGGGACATTCTCGAAGTGGATCACCCGCAGGGAGCGGCGTCTTGTGCCTGCGGCACCCGGCCACAAGTTGGCCGGGCCACCCGCCGCCAGTTGTATGGTCGTCGCGATTGTATGGTCGTTCCCATAGGTGCGAACTCGCCCTCACCCCATCCCTCTCCCAGCGGACTGGGCGAGGGAGTCGGAATCAAGCGGTGATCACCGCGAGTTGCGGCGGTCTTCCCATTCGTCCATGGTCATGATGACCTCGCGCGCCTGGCTGCCGTTGTAGGTGCCGACGATGCCGTCTTCCGCCATGTAATCGATGAGCCGGGCACCGCGGCCGTAGCCCACACCCAGAGCCCGTTGAAGCAGCGAAACGCTGCCGCGGCCTTCGCGAATGATGACCTCCACCGCCTGATCGTAGAGATCGTCACGTTCGCCCGCACTGGGGCCACCGGGGGCCGCTTTGCCATCCTTCGCCGGCACTTTGAGCTTCTGAAGCTCGGCGTCGTACTGCGTGGGCATGTCTTCGAAGAACTCGATCACGCCGTTGACTTCCTCGTCGCTCACGTACGTCCCCTGAGCACGCGACAAGACGCTGGTGCCGGGGGCCATATAGAGCATGTCCCCGTTGCCGAGCAGCTTGTCGGCACCGTTTTCATCCAGGACCACGCGGCTATCCATGCGGCTGGCGACCTGGAACGAGATGCGTGCTGGCAGGTTCGACTTGATGAGGCCGGTGATGACATCGACCGTCGGCTTCTGCGTGGCCAATACGAGGTGGATCCCCACCGCGCGCGACTTCTGCGCCAGCCGGATGATATGCCCTTCGACGTCTTTGCCCGAGGTCATCATCATGTCGGCCATCTCGTCGGCGATGATCACAATGTAAGGCATCGATTCGGGAATGGCTTCGGCGTCTTCCGACTCGGGATCCAGATCCAGTCGTTCCAGCACGGCGGCCTTGCCGAGCTTGTTGTAGTTGTCGAGGTGGCGCACGCCGACGCGGGCGAGCAGGTCATACCGCTCTTCCATCTTTTCGACGGCCCAGCCCAAGACCGCCTCCGCTTTTTTCATGTCGGTGATGACCGGGTGCATGAGGTGCGGAATGCGGTTGTAAGGGCTGAGTTCGACCATTTTGGGGTCGATCATCAACATCTTGACCTGATCGGGACGACGGGTCATGAGGATCGACAGGATGAGCGTGTTGAGGCACACACTCTTCCCGGTCCCCGTGCGGCCGGCGATGAGGAGGTGTGGCATCTTGCACATGTCGACCACCAGCGGCTTGCCGCTGACATCCTTGCCGAGATAAAGCGGAATCCGCTTGTCTTCAAAATCCTTCGGCGACGACTGGATGAGTTCCTTGAGGCGGACCATCACGCGGAGGTCGTTGGGGACTTCCACACCGACGGTGTTCTTGCCGGGGATGGGAGCGACCACCCGCACGGACGGGACGCGCAGGGCGATCGCAAGGTCGTCGGCGAGGGCCGTCACCTTGGACAAACGCAGGCCCGCTTCGAGTTCGAGTTCGAACTGGGTGATCACGGGGCCGGTGTCGATTTCGACCACTTTGACGTTGAGGCCGAACTCCTTGAATGTCTTTTCCAGTGTGGCCGCCGAGAGCTGAGCCTTTTGGGCCAGCTGTTCGTACGGGAAGGCTTCGCTCTCTTCCAGCATCTCATAGCCGGGGAGTTTGTAGTTGGCGGAGGTCGTGGAGATGCCGAGATTCACCGGCGGCTTGTTGAC
>PNLE01000302.1 GCA_013822855.1 Planctomyces sp. | reverse complement strand
TCCAGGGACGTGCCACTCGATGGGCGATGAACTCAACCCGCCGTCACCTGGGCCGTGAGCTTTTCAAACTCGTCCACTTTCGCCGCCAGCACGTCGATGCTACGCGACCAGAAGTCTGGCTCGCTGAGGTCAAATCCGAACGACGACTTCACCGCCGCCTCGGCATCCATCGATCCCGAACATTCGAGCAGCTTCACGAAGTCCTTCGCGAACGCCTCGCCTCGGCTCTTGCCCTCGGCGAACAGCCCCAGCGACAGCAGATAGCCGAACGTGTACGGGAAGTTGTAGAACGGGATCCCCGTGAAATAGAAATGCAGCTTCGAGGCCCAGAACCTCGGGTTCCAGCCATCTTCCGCGAGGGCATCCAGATAGGCCTCCTTCTGGGCGGCCACCATCAACTCGCTGAGCTGATCCGCCGACAGTTCGCCGTTCCGACGGGCCTTGTGGAAATTGTCCTCGAAGATGAACCTCGCGTGGATGTTCATTAGGAACGCGACTCCGTCCGCCAGCGAGGCATCCAGCTGGCACAGCTTGTCGTAAGGCTTTTCCGCCAGCGTCATCCGATGCTCGGCCAGCACCGCCTCCGCGAACGTGCTGGCCGTCTCGGCCAGGTTCATCGGATAGTCGGCCAGAAGATACGGCGTATCCTTGAGCACATACGAGTGGTAGGCATGCCCCAGTTCGTGAGCCAGTGTCGACATGCTGTCGGCCGTCTCGGTGAACGTCATGAAGATGCGCGACTGCCCCGCCGCCCGATAACCCGTGCAGAACGCCCCTTGCCGCTTGCCCGGCCGATTGACGGCTTCGACCCAGCCATCGGCCAGAGACATCTTCGTGAAGGCAGCCAGATCGGGACTGAACGCCGTAAAGGCATCGACCACCTGTTGGCAGGCCGCCGCGTAGGAAAGCTTCTCTGGTGCCTGACCCGGCAACCGGGGGAGGGGAGCGGTCAGGTCGTACCAAGCCAGCTTGTCGACACCCAGGAGTGTGGCCTTCGCTCTCAAATAACGCAGCATCACCGCCTTCTTCTCGGTGATGACTTTCCACATCTGATCGAGCGTCGCCCGGCTCATGCGGTTCCAGACGAGTGGCGAAACCATGTGATCCTCGACGCCCAGCTTCGCGTAGATCGACAGCCGGGTTCCCGCGATGTGATTCAGCGATTCCGCGCAGAGGTTCTCGATCGACTTCCAGGCGACATCGGCCGCGAAGAAATTCGACTGTCGCTCGGAGCGGTCGGGGCTGTCAAACTGGACTTGGCTACACGACTTGCCGACCACCTTTCCCTCTTCCAGCAACTGGATCTTCAGCGCGCCGGAGATGCGGTCGTACAGCCGGCCCCAGGCATGCAGGCCATCGACCGCCAGTTGGTTGGCCAGGTTCTCCTCCGCTTCCGGCAATCGCATGCGGGCTGCCCGCCGCCGCAATTGCCAGGCATAGGCCCGCTCGGCGATCCACGGATCGCTGTTGACGAACTCGACCAAACCGGAGTCCGTCAGATCACGAAACGCGAGTTCGATCTCCGTGGAGATCTGCTCGCGCAGCGGAGCAAGTGCCGCCAACTCCGCTTCGATCCGCTGATACTGCGGATTGGTCGCATCCCCCGCGCAGTAGCACTCCACATGGGAACGCAGATCGGAAAGTGTCGTCTCCAGTTCTTCAAACTGCTGCAACAGATCGCGCCATGTCGCCGCCTGGGCTGGTTCCAGTGTCGGTGCCTGGGCGAGCTTCGCCACCAGACTTTCCAGCACACCCTTCGCGTTCTTCAAGGCCTCTTGAAACCCGGGCGTCCCCAGCTTGGGAAGCAGCGAATCGAGTTCCCATGTCTCCAGGAAAGCCGTGGGTGCGGAAGCCTGCGATGGCGAGGATGGAACCGGCATGAATGTGCAACTCCGAAGTTTCGTCTGGGACCGGGGTAGGGCTCCCCCCGGTGAGGTCATTTGGACGATTTTTCGCGTGAGCGAATCAATATCGCCGATTGTGGACGAAACCCGCCCCTCCGGCCAGTCAACACGCGAAGCCAGAACAGCTCGAAGGGGCCTTGAATCCTCTGTTCAGGCACCTTCCAAGTCCTCATGCGGTGGCACGGTGCCCCCTGATGCGATTACGCTCCGCCTCAAGACTTCGTCTCCACGCACACTATTGATTGCCCGCACCGATATGACGACACCGCTCCCCGCCGATCCTTCAGCCTCCGCGAAGAGTTCCAAAGCCGCCCTGGGAATCATCTTCCTCACGGTCTTCATCGATCTCCTCGGCTTCGGCATCGTGTTGCCGCTGTTGCCACGCTATGGCGAGTATTTCCAGGCCGACGGCTTTCAGCTCGGCTTTCTCTCGGCCAGTTTCTCGGCCATGCAGTTCCTCTTTTCACCCCTCTGGGGCCGCCTGTCCGATCGCATCGGCCGCCGACCCGTGCTGGTCTTCGGCCTCGCGAGCACCGCCTTCTTCTATCTTATGTTCGGCCTCGTCACCCATTGGGGTGTGGAGGGCGACATCCTCGGCTTCT
>PNLE01000301.1 GCA_013822855.1 Planctomyces sp. | reverse complement strand
AAGCGGTAGTCAGATTGATCCAGGCTCATGCCGAGGTCGTCAGTCAGTTTGTCGCTAATGGATTCGATGAGGCGCGCAAGAATCATCCCGTGCCGGCCGTTCTGCCAGCCGCTCCGAAGCTGGAGTTCCCTATCATTCCGAAGCACGGCGGGGTTCTGCCCCGTCCTAAAGCAGTCGAACAACCACGGGCAGGTGCCAAGGTGGTGTTCGATGCCACCGCTGATGCCAAGCCCGCCGATGTCAACAAAGGGCTCGATCGCGTCGCCCGACTGCTCAATCTCTACGGGGTGGCCGGACTGAAAGCCCAGGACGTGAAGATCACGATTGTGCTGCACGGCGAAGCCACCAAGTCCGTCTTGAATGACGCAGCCTACAAGGAGCGTTTTCAGGTTGAGCAGAACCCCAATCTCCCGTTGATCCGCGAACTCCAGAAGGCGGGCGTGGAAGTCCTCGTGTGCGGCCAGGCTCTCAACTACAAAGGTTTCCCGGATGGCGAAGTCACTGACGGGGTTCCCATTGCCGTTGCCGCCCTGACTGTGGTCATCAACAAACAAACTGACGGCTACTCGTACATTCCTGTTCCATAGATGAAGGAGCATCGTCGACATGCACCGCAACCTATTCCTGGTGATTTGCGGACTCTTCGTCGCCTTCGGCGGAATGTCGTGGGATGGACAGGCGGAGGATCAGAAATCACCGGACATCCGGCGTCCGATTCCTGAAGGACCATTGGGCGATACAATCCGACTGGGCCGGGATCTCGTCGAGAACACGACGAGCCATCGCTTGTCCAAGCCGTTTGTCGGCAACGCGCTCAACTGCACATCCTGCCACCTGAAGAATGGGACCGATCCGCAGGCGGCTTCGTTTCTTGGGGTCGCGACCGCGTATCCCGCGTGGTCGCCGCGCGAGAAGACCGTCATCACGCTCGAAGACCGCATCCTCAACTGCTTCATGCGGAGCTGCAACGGCATCCGCCCGCCACAGGGGAGTGAAGTGTCCATCTCCATTTCGGCCTACATCACCTGGTTGTCCACGGACCAGCCGATCCGCATGAACCCAGAACGGCCCGCCGGTCCCCAAGCGGTCCCGCAACTCAAGGCAGATATCACTCAAGCCGACGATCAACGCGGTGCAAAACTCTACTCGGAACGCTGTGCGAGCTGTCATTCCGAGAATGGACAAGGTGACAAGGAGAATCCGCCAGTCTGGGGAGCTCGGTCGTTCAATGACGGGGCAGGATTGGCGAACGTCGTCCAGCTGGCTTCGTGGCTGAAAGTCGCGATGCCATTGGACGAAACCGACCTCACTGAACAGGAGGCTCTCGACCTGGCAGCCTTCGTCAACTCCCATGAGCGACCCAAGTTTCGATTGAGCGAGCATCTCCCGCCAAAAGAGCAGCTTGGAACCTTCAACTCTGAACTGAAAATGGAAGACGGGGATGCAGGCAGATAGCCCACTTCCGGTGTGACCCACATGTGGGTTCTTTACGACCTGTATCGTCCTTTGAGACCTCTGTGCTTCGCTCCCCGAAAGATCCTCCATCATCGCCAAAGGATTCTTGACTGTGAAATTACTCATCGTTGGTGGAGTGGCAGGAGGTGCCTCGGCAGCCGCTCGTGCCCGTCGCCTATCTGAAGACGCCGAGATCGTGGTGTTTGAACGGGGACCAGATGTGTCGTTTGCCAACTGTGGCTTGCCATACTACATCGGAGGTGAGATCACTGAGCGAAAGAAACTGATCGTCACCACACCGGAATTGTTACGATCCCGCTTCCAACTCGACGTGAGAACCCGGTCGTCGGTCGAAGCCATTGACCGAACGGCCAAGAAGATTCGAGTCCGCGACCTCGAATCGGGACGGGAATACGAAGAAGCCTACGACAAGCTGATTCTCGCCACCGGCGCGACTCCCTTTCGACCGTCAATTCCCGGCATTGACTTGCCCGGCATCATTACCCTACGGAATTTACATGACACCGATCAGATCAAGGCACGGGTCGACCATGATGTAAAGCAAGCCGTTCTCCTCGGGGGCGGCTTCATTTCTCTGGAACTTGCGGAGAATTTCGTTCGACGTGGCATCGCGACCACCGTGGTTGAGAAGAATGGACAAATCCTGACACCCTTTGACAAGGAGATGACCACGCCCATCGTTCAAGAATTGGCTGCCAGGGGTGTCACGATATTGCTTGACCAATTCGCGGAATCGTTTGAGCCGTCTGCGGACGGCTTGACCGTATGTCTGAATTCCGGTCAGCGGCTGTCAGCCCAACTGGTCATATTGGGGGTGGGCGTGCGACCGGAAAACAAACTGGCCGTTGACGCGGGGTTGGAAGTCGGACCACGTGGCGGTATCCAGGTCAACGGTTACCTGCAGACAACCGACCCGAACATTTATGCGGTTGGAGATGCCATCGAGGTTACGGACTTTGTATCAGGCACCGTGACTCTAGTTCCACTCGCCGGACCCGCTAACCGACAAGGCCGGATCGCCGCCGACAATGTCTTTGGTCGATCAATGACTTACAGGGGGACGCAAGGCACTGC
>PNLE01000300.1 GCA_013822855.1 Planctomyces sp. | reverse complement strand
GATGCGGACATCGTCGGGCAGGAAGCCCCCCAGTGCGCGGACATGGGCTTCGACCGATTCGGCAGCCCCCTTGCGGATCTCGTGGCCGTCGAGTGTCACGCCACTCATGCGGGTGCGGGCCGAGAAGGGCACGAAGTTGGGCTGGATTTGTTCGAGGTCGCGGCCCCGCAGGCCGAACTTGTTCTTGGCGAGGACCGCGATGCTGCGGCCTTCGGCGGTTTCATCGGCGAGCGAAGCCAGGTGGGCGGCCTCGGCGAGCTCGCGTTCCTCCACGCCGTCGGCGGGAACAAAGCGGGTCGCCTGGCGGTTCCCCAGCGTGATCGTACCGGTCTTGTCGAGCAGCAGGACATCAACATCCCCCGCCGCTTCGACAGCCCGGCCCGACATCGCGACGACGTTCGCCTGGCTGAGCCGGTTCATCCCCGCGATGCCGATGGCCGAGAGGAGCGCGCCGATCGTGGTGGGGGCCAGACAGACGAAGAGTGCGACCAGCACGGTCAGCGTAATGGCCTGCCCCTGTCCCGAGACCTGGACGCTGTAGATCGAGAACGGGAGCAGCGTGGCCACGACCAGCAGGAAGATCAACGTCAAGACAGCCAGCAGGATTGCGAGGGCGATCTCGTTGGGTGTCTTCTGGCGTTTGGCCCCTTCGACCATCGAGATCATGCGGTCGAGGAAACTTTCGCCCGGCAAGGTCGTCACTTTCAGGACGAGCCAATCGGAGATGACCCGCGTCCCGCCGGTGACGGAGCTGCGATCACCGCCGCTTTCGCGGACGACGGGGGCGCTTTCCCCGGTGATGGCGCTTTCATCGACGGAGGCGACCCCTTCGATCACTTCGCCATCGGTGGGGATCGTCTCGCCCGCCTTGACGATCACCAGGTCGCCAAGTTTGAGATCCGGCGCGGCGATGGGCGTCGTCGAGCGGGTTTTGAGATCCGTCAGCTTGTTCGCGACGACCTGTGTGCGGCTTTTCTTCAGCGAGGCCGCCTGGGCCTTGCCGTGGCCTTCCGCGATCGCCTCGGCGAAGTTCGCGAAGAGCACGGTGAACCAGAGCCATACGCCGACCGCGAAGATGAAGACCGACGATTCGCCGGTTGTCGGAGTGCCAGTAGGAGCGAAGAGCGAATTCACCCACAGCACGGTCGTGAGGATGCTGCCAAGGTAGACGGCGAACATCACGGGGTTGCGGAGTTGCACGCGCGGATCGAGCTTCTGGAACGAGGCGGCGATCGCTTCAAGCAAGATCCGCGAATTGAAGAGGCTGGTGTTGGAAGCGGTATTATACATGTTGGAGATTTCCAGGAATTTCAGTTCGAGGTCTGCAGGAGTTGTTCCACGATCGGTCCCAGGGCCAGCGCCGGCAGGAAGCTGAGTGCCCCCACGACGACGACGACCGACGCCAACATGCCGATGAACAGCGGCGTGTGCGTGGGGAGCGTCCCGGGGCCGACGGGGATCGATTTCTTGGCCGCCAGCGAACCGGCGATCGCCAGAACAGGGACGATGACCCAGAAGCGACCGACGAGCATCGCCAGGCCCAGCATGCCGTTGTAGAAGGGGTTGTTGGCCCCCAGGCCGGCGAACGCGCTCCCGTTGTTGTTGCTGGCCGACGAGAAGGCGTAGAGGACTTCGCTGAAGCCGTGCGGGCCGGGGTTGAAGATTGTCGCGCGGCCGGCCGGTGCCATGACACCCACCGCCGTGCCGATGAGGACCATCGCACACGGGAAGAGGATCACGAGCGACGCCATCTTCATCTCGAAAGCTCCGATCTTCTTGCCCAGGTATTCGGGCGTGCGGCCGACCATCAGCCCGGCGATGAAGACCGCGATGATGGCGAAGACGACCATTCCATAGAGACCCGAGCCGACACCGCCGAAGATCACCTCACCCAGTTGCATGAGCCACATTGGCACCAGACCGCCCAGGGGTGTGAACGAGTCGTGCATGGAGCTGACCGAACCGTTGGAGGCGGCGGTCGTCGCGGCGGCCCAGATGGCCGAGTTGGCGATGCCGAAGCGGGCTTCCTTACCTTCCATGTTGCCGCCGGATTGCATCGCGGTGGCGGCCTGGTCGACACCAAGGCTGGCGAAGACGGGGTTCCCCTGCTGCTCGGCGATGACGGTGACGAACATCAGCGGGACGAAGATGACCAGCATCGCCGCCAGGATCGCCCAACCCTGCCGTTTGTCACCAATCATCTCGCCGAACGTGTAGCACAACGCTGCGGGGATCAAGAGGATCGACAGCACCTGGAGGAAGTTCGACAGCGGCGTCGGGTTCTCCAGGGGATGGGCCGAGTTGACGTTGAAGAAGCCACCGCCGTTGGTTCCCAGTTGCTTGATGGCGACCTGTGAAGCGGTCGGGCCGATGGCGATCTTCTGCGTGGTGACCGGCTTCCCTTCGGCGTCGACGGTTGGTTCCAAGAGCGCGACTTCCTGTGCGGCGGAGAACGTCTGCACGACCCCTTGCGAGACCAGCACGAGCGCCAGCACCAGCGACAAGGGCATCAGGATGTAGATCGTGCCGCGTACGGTATCGACCCAGAAGTTGCCGATCGTCGC
>PNLE01000299.1 GCA_013822855.1 Planctomyces sp. | reverse complement strand
GCTCGTCGAACATCGTGGGGAGCAGCGGGATGACATCGAGTGCCTCAGGGCCTGCGACAATGTGTTCGGTATGGTCGGTTCCCAGATGCCGGGCGATGGTGCGGGCGAAGGGAGATTCGTCGTACTCCGGGTCTTCAAAGCCGATGGAGAACGTTCGCACCGGGCGGCTCGACAGCTTCTGCATGATCGCCGTCACGAGGGACGAATCGATGCCGCCAGAGAGGAAGGTTCCCAAGGGGACATCGGCGATCATCCGCAGGCCGATTGAACTTTCGAGCAGCTCTTCCAGTTGCGTGGTGGCTTCTTCGACGCTCCCGGTGAAAGGGGAGGCGTGTCCGGCCTGGACGGCACTCTCGCGGACCGACCAATAAGTGTGCGGGCCGGTGGTCTGGCCGGCGGCGTCGATGGTGAGCAGCGAGCCGGGGGGGAGCTTCCAGACATGCTCGTAGATCGAATAAGGAGCGGGTATGTAGTTGTGGCGAAGGAAGAGGGGGACGACGGGACGGTTGAGACGAGGCTCGAAATGCGGGTGGGGATGGAAGGCCTTGAGTTCTGAACCGAAGATCCAGGTCTCGCCCAGGCGGCCACCACCGACACGGCCGTAGTAAAGAGGCTTGATTCCCATGCGGTCGCGGATCAGCGTCAGTTGTCGCTCGCGATGGTTCCAGGCGGCGATGGCGAACATGCCGATGCACTTCTCGATGGTCTTTTGCACGCCCCAGAGGGCGAAACCTTCGACCAGCACCTCGGTGTCACTGTGACCGCGAAAAGTGACGCCCGTGGAGGCGATCACCTGGCGCAGTTCCTGAAAGTTGTAGATCTCGCCGTTGAAGACGATCGTCCAGTCACCGCTGGCCGAGTGCATGGGTTGATGGCCGAGTGGGGAGAGATCCACGATGGCCAGGCGGGTCTGACCGAGGGCGATCCCCGCCGCGGGATCGATCCATTGGCCGTCGTCGTCGGGGCCACGATGTTTCAGGCAGGCCGTCATGCGGCGAAGGATCTCTTCAGCCGTGGATTCGGTGAAGGGGAAGGGATTGGCGTAGAAACCGACCAGACCACACATATCGCATCAGCCGTTGTCAGGGTGTCTTGGATCGGGGAGGGGCCACCCGTATCGATTGTTTGACCCCTCTCGTGTTGATAACGCGGTTGTCAGTGGGAGCATAGTGCGAAACCGGTTTGTTCGAGATGCTCGGCCAACGTTTCCGATCGTAACGATCTAGGGCGTGGGTAGATCGTCAATTGCGTAGACGGTGTGCGGTTGGTTGGTTGCGATGGCGGTGCGAGGTGAATTAGACTTCCGGCAACAAACATCGTTCGTGGCTGGGCGTGTGCGATGCTGGCGTAAGGTTTGGTCATATCGCCCTCACGCCGAGCGGCTTCAAGTGCTCTGGGAGTGTCGCGATGACAAAAGTCCTCTACTGCGGCGACACTTCCCTCGATACGGCTGCCAGCTACCTCGCTGGCTTGATGACGGCCTGGGATTGGGAGTATCGCCACATACCCAGCCATGTCGACTTGCAGGCGGGCGATGTCTTGGAAGAAGCCTCGCTCATTGTTCTCAGCGACTATCCCGCAGCCCGTGTATCGGAGGAGATACTGGCCCAGATCATCGCCAAGGTGCGGCAGGGCTGCGGCCTCGTGATGCTCGGAGGCTGGGAAAGCTATCACGGGGCGGGCGGTGATTGGCACCGGACGGCGCTGGTCGAGATTCTGCCGGTGGTGATGGAAACGTCCGATGATCGCGTGAACTTCGATCAACCGGCCCTCGCGATCCCCGCCGCCGTTGCCAGCCTCAATCATCCCATCCTCGATCGCTTGCCGTGGGAGGAGCGACCTCCTTCACTCGGGGGCTTGAACCGTTTGACGGCGAAGCCCGGCACGCAGACATTGCTCATGGCCCGTGTCTGGCGACCGACGTTCAATGTCGAAGAGGGGAAAACAACCTGGGAACATGCCGATCATCATCCCCTCCTCGTGGTGGGCCATGAGGGCGAAGGTCGAGTGGCGGCCTTTGCGAGTGATGTGGCTCCGCACTGGGTGGGCGGTCTGGTCGATTGGGGCGATGATCGCGTGCAGGCCCAGGCACCCGGAGCGGGGCCGGTGGAAGTCGGCAGTGCCTACGCCCGGTTCTTCAAGCAAATGTTGACATGGGCGGCGGCGGGATGAACCGGCTTAGTGAATCGTGCGTGCCAACCTCAGAGAATCGATACACCAACACACTTCCAACGAAAGAATTCGGAAATCGTATGCTGTCTGGAAACGCGCTGATCGGTCAGTCGGGTGGACCCACTTCGGTCATCAACACGTCGCTGCTGGGAGTCTTCGACGCCGCCCGCAAGAGCAAGGGAATCGCCCGCGTCTTCGGCATGCGGTTCGGGATCGAAGGGGTGCTGGGTGACCATCTGGTCGATCTTTCCAGCGAAGATCCGGCCGTCATGAAGGGCCTGCGCGGCACGCCGGGTTCGGCGCTGGGTTCCAGCCGGCTCAAGCTGAAGGACGAGCACTTTCCGGCCGTTCTCAAGCAGCTCAAGAAATACAACATCCGCTATTACTTCATGATCGGCGGCAACGACA
>PNLE01000298.1 GCA_013822855.1 Planctomyces sp. | reverse complement strand
AGATCGGCGGCAAAGCACATCGCCTTCCGGGGGGGCGTGAGTGGCTTGGTTTTAACCGGCATGGGCGGGTTCCTCTTCCTCGACGGTCTGGGGGGCTGGTTGATTCATCGCGGCCAGCGCGGCTTCGTCGATCTCGGCGACGGACACGCCCTTTTTGGCCAGGTACTGCGCTTCGCGGGCCAGCTGGTCGACGATCGAAAAGAAGTCCTTTCCGCGTGCCCGGCAGATTTCGGTGCGGGAGGCGAGGCGGCCCTTGATGGCCATCAGATCGGCGGCGACTTCCTTCAGCGGATCGATCCAGGGGAGGCCCGCATGGATCCAGCTCCAGCTCAGGCTCTCGACGTTCACCCGCGAAGGAACCTCACCCATCACAACCGCACGGGCCAGCCGCCACTTGAGCAGGTGGTTCCGGGTGCGGACGGGGAGCTTGCGGGAGTTGCTGGCCGACTGCTCGTACATCAAGAGCGCCTGGCGGCTGCCCGAGTAGGTCGAAAAGCTCTCGTTGTAAAACGAGTAGGGGATGTCGAGCGTCTTCAGCGTGAGGGCCAGCATCTGCTGGAAGAAGGCGGCGGTGTCGGCGGAGGGGGTCTTCGACTCGAGAAACTCGGCCCGATCGCCCACATCGAGATCGAGCACCCGCTGATTGTTGAGATTGAGCTTGCTGTAGTCCTGCGCGTTCTCGGAGTTGTAGGTCTCCGGTTGTATGGCGTTAGGATCACCCCGATAGAGCACCAGGCCGAAGAGCTGGGCCAGCTTGATCTTGAGGAGGGTGTAGTCGAAGCCCTCGTAGAGGTCTTTCAGGCTGTTGAGACCCGCCGCCAACTGCGACACGCCGCGGGTCTGGTCGAAACGCTCGAAGCCCGAATAGAGCACTAGATCCTGGGCACGGGCCATCGTCTCGAATTGGAAGTCGAGACCGGCCTGGCCCCAGTCGGTGGTGCGGGCCCGCTTGCAGATCGCATAGGCCTCCGCCCGGCCCGCGTCGTTCGTCCAGACGCCGTGGATCACTTTGTCGACCGGCACATCGAGAGGCAGGCCGTTGTACGGCGTGCGGATGCGGTCCCCTTCGATCGCCTGGAGATGGCCGGTGCGGAGTTTGTAGAGACCCACGTCGCCATCGATCACCCGGCGGGCCTCGGCCACCCGCAGGAACGAATCGAGGTCATGCCGGGCGGCGATGTCGAAGTTCTCCGGCTCGCTCCATTCGGCCACGAACTCTTCGAGCCAGTCGTCGGCATAGTCGTCGCCGCTCTTGGCGTCGAAGGCGAAGGTGGTCGTGTAGTCCAGGTGCTTTCGCACCATCCACGCCACGGCGGAGAAGTTCCGCTGGATGTTGCGGGTGTCGCTGAGGAGCTTGCGGCGGTCCTCGACGGCCAGCTCGGCGTCTTCGCTGCGAAGGATCCCATCGGCGGGACGGCGGCGGCTCTTGTTCTGCACCGCGTCATACGCAAACGCACCGACCATCGACTGGGACAAAGCCAGTCCGGCGCGGCGGAGCGGTGCGGGCAGGTAGCGGCCGATGGGCACGGGTCAGAATCCGCTGAGGTCGACACCCAGCACGCGAGACCGCTTCCCCTGCTCCTGGGCGATTTCTCTTCGCCATCGGTCGCGCTGGGCCAGCAGGTCTTCGTACTGCACGGTTTTCCCGTCCCAGGTCACCGTCTTCAGGCCGGAGGATTTCCGCAGCAGGTCTTCGACCTTGGCGAGCATCTCTTCGGCGAATGTGGGTTCCGGGTCGGGCATGCAGGCGATTCTGCCGGCCGAAATGGGAATTCCCAGACCGGATAATCAGTGGCTGATTATCCGGTCGGAAAAAAAGAAAACTGAAAGAGTGAGGTAAGATTTGATTTTGGCAACCTCCGGCTTTAGAACCTTACATTTTGGCGGATGCTTTACAATCACAATTGCCTACTGGAGATACAATGGAATCTGTTCTTAAAGGGGTGTCAGTCGGCACCTTAATAAGGTGCGTTTTCGCAGGGGCTTTTTTCATAGTGTCGTACTACACTGCAAACTATGGCGTGCAAACTCTTGCAAGAAATGCGTTTAAGGCCGACATCTTACAAGTGATTTCACTATCGGTTTTCCTAGGTGTTGTTTCATATGGTTTTCACCGCTCCTTGCTTTATCCACTTTCAGAGTGGGTCATCAACATGGATTGCATTCGAAGTTTTCGCGAGCGACTCCCTCTGATTAGTGAAAACTCTATGGCCTATCTACTTGCTAGATGGAGACGCGACGCTGACAGCGAATCATCAGCTGCTTATGTCAAGCATATGGTGGTGTGGGCCGATTACATTCATTTAAAGTATGTATCGGCAGAATGTATTTTCTACGGGGCATTGTTCAGTTGGCTCTCAGACGGAAATCGGAATCGACCACTCTCATGGCCACTCGTTATCGTGGGATTTGCGTTTGTTGTATCCGCAATGATCTCTGACTGGCGTCTTCATCGAGTGGAAGATGAGGTTTTCAAGATGGAACGTGAGAGAAAAGCGGAATTGCCCTGAGTGATCATATACCTAGAATGAGTCGCATTGATTCTCCCATTAGGCATTAGGCTTCATGGCGAAGGTGCGATCAATGCGGATTTGCCCGCAACCATCACATTTCACTCGACGGCGGACGATGTGGGAATAGGGCTGGCCGTCCGGTCCCATTCCGGGGAATGATTGACTCATCGTGGATATGACGGTGCGTTCCGTGCTGCTGCATTTGGGGCAGCGAGAA
>PNLE01000297.1 GCA_013822855.1 Planctomyces sp. | reverse complement strand
AGCTCCTTGAGCAGGTGCGCCATGAGGCCGTCGATGGTGGAGAGGATGTCGTCCTGCTTGACGAAGGCCATCTCCACGTCGATCTGGGTGAACTCGGGCTGGCGGTCGGCCCGCAGGTCTTCATCGCGGAAGCAGCGGGCGAGCTGGAAGTAGCGGTCGTAGCCGGCGACCATCAGAATCTGCTTGTAGAGCTGGGGCGATTGCGGCAGCGCGTAGAAACTCCCCTCGTGGATCCGGCTGGGAACGAGGTAATCCCGCGCCCCTTCGGGCGTCGAGCGGCCCAGGATCGGCGTTTCGATCTCGAGGAAGTCGTGGCGGTCGAAGTAGTCGCGCGTCGCCTTCGAGAGCTTGTGCCGCAGGATGATCGCCTGCTGCACCACGGGTCGGCGGAGGTCGAGGTAGCGGTACTGCATCCGCAGTTCCTCGTTGGGGAGATCCTGCGTGCGCGGCTCGAAGGGGGGCGTCTTGCTCTTGTTGAGAAGCGTCAGTTCGCGGCCGCGGACTTCCACCTGGCCGGTGACGAGCTTGGGGTTTTCCAGACCCGCACCGCGGGCGAGGACTTCGCCCGTCACCTGGATGACATCCTCGCTGCGGAGGCCTCGGGCGATGGTCTGCATGTCGGTGGGGGTGTCGGCCTGGAAGACGACCTGGGTGATGCCGTAACGGTCGCGGAGGTCGATGAAGACGACACCCTTATGATCGCGGTAGCTGTCCACCCAGCCGCAGAGGGTGGCAACTTGTCCGACATGCTCGATACGCAGTTCACCGCAGGTCTTGGTCCGGTACACGGGGCCATCTTTCGATTAAAACAGTTTCGAAGAATCAGGTTGTGGTGACTCACCGCTGCCGGTTCCCTGGTCAGGTGGACTGACTGGGAGACCGGAAGCGAAGATGTGGACACCGGAAACGGACGACGGGTGCAAAACCCGCCAACCGTTTCGCGAACAGGGATTATAGGAGGAACCTGCCGCCGGGAATATCGAGTGAGGGGTCTCACGTTCCAGGCGGAGAGACTGGCTGCTGCTGCGTTTCACTCGGCAACGCTGGGAAAATGCGAAAATTCACGCAACCGGCCCTCGTTGAGGAAGCTAGCCACGTGAATTTTCGATGGGGCCCATGAATTCTCGATGGGGAATATGGGCGGGATGATGATCAGGGCGAAGTTATTCGCTGGCCCGGTTGTTGCGGCCAGCCGCTTCGAGCTTCTGGATATCGGCTGGGGAAAGAACGGGGCGATCCACCTTGATCGTCAGCTTCTTGAGGTTCCCGGTGAAGGGGAAGGGGGTGCGGTAATCGGCATCGTTGACGCCGGTCAGCGTGTCGGAGCCGATATCGAAGCTTTCATCCCACTGGAGAATCATCGGCAGTGTGCGTGGCATTTTTTTCGTGGCGACGACTTTGCCATCCACCTTGAGCGTGCCGGTCGCGGGTTGGCCCAGGCCGCTGAAGCTGTTGAACATCAAGGTTCCGACCCCCGTTCCCTCGTACTGAAAATCGAACTCGAGGGTATGCTTGCCCGGCGAGAGGGCCTCGGCCCCTTCCCAGCGAACGCGTTCGAGATCGAGCAGATTCCAGATCCAGACGGGTTTCCCCTTGAGCAGGTAGAAACCGTAGCCAGCGAAGCGGCCACCCGATGTCAGCAGCATCCCTTCGGCGCCACCGGCTGGGACTTCGATCTCGGCCGTGACATTGAAAGAGGAGTTCAGCAGGACGGGCGAATCGCCTTGAGGAATCCCCACTTGCGGGAAGGTATAGACAAACTCGGTGCGGCCCGCCGTGATGTTCGGCCGGGGTGCCACCAAACGCGAAGCGACGGAAGCATCCAGCGGCAAGACTTGATACTTGCGTGCTTCTTCGAGGAACTTCTGCTTGAGTTCGGCCACCTTCCCGGGATATTGGGCCGCGACATTCTTTGACTGGGAATAGTCTTTTTCGAGGTGGTAAAGTTCCCAGGTGACGTTGTTCACCGGGTCGGGATTGGGGATACCAAAAGCCTCCCATGGCGGGCGAGTCACCTTGGTGCTCAAGAGCCACCCCTCATGATAAAGGGCATGGTCGCCGAACATTTCAAAGTACTGCGTCTTGTGGGTTGAAGGCGCGTTCGCGTTTTGTGCGTCGAAAGTATAGGCAAAGCTGGTCCCTTCGATGGGGCTTTGCTTAATCCCATCCACCACCTGAGGCGCGTTAATACGGGTCGCTTCCAGAATAGTCGGCACCACATCGATCACATGATGGAACTGGCCGCGAATTCCGCCGCGGTCTTTGATCCTGGCCGGCCATGAGACAGCCATCCCCTGGCGAACCCCGCCCAAATGCGACGAAATCTGCTTGAACCAGCTGAAGGGTGTATCGAAAGCCCAGGCCCAATGGGCTGACATGTGGTTGTAGGTTTTGTCGGTGCCCCAGTCTTCGTAATACTTCTCGAGCTGGACATTGACCGGGACGTCCACGCCATTAAAAAAGGCGACTTCATTCGGCGTGCCATGCAGGCCACCTTCGGCACTGGTCCCATTATCGCCATTGATATAGATGATCAGCGTATTATCGAGCTTGCCCATGTCTTCCACCGCCTGGATCACGCGGCCGATTTCATGGTCGGTATAGGCGACATAGGCGGCGAAAACTTCGACCTGGCGGATAAAGAGCTTCTTCTCTTCGGGAGTGCAATCATCCCAGTTCTTGAGGAGTTCGCTCGGCCAGGGGGTCAGAACCGTGTCGGGAGGGATCACACCCAGCTTTTTCTGGTTGGCGAAGAGGGTTTCCCG
>PNLE01000296.1 GCA_013822855.1 Planctomyces sp. | reverse complement strand
GCCGTCGAAATCCTCTCCTCCACTCCCGCAAAGCGCCGAAAGGGTCACGGCACACGCGGCACCAAGGCCTACGACGACACCATGCTCCGCGCCCGCAGCCAGGCCGAGCAATACGCCAAAGCCCTCCCTGCCGATGAAGGCTGGCCGCCGTTCCTCATTGTCGTCGATGTCGGCCATTCGATCGAACTCTTCGCCGACTTCACCCGCAGTGGCAAGACCTACCTCCCCTTCCCCGATCCCAAGTCCTACCGCATCCTGCTGAATCAACTGGCGAATGACGACATCCGCCACACGCTGAAAACCGTCTGGACCGATCCCGTCTCGCTCGACCCCTCCCGCCGGGCTGCCAAAGTCACACGCGAACTCGCCGATCGCCTGGCCCGGCTCGCCAAATCGCTCGAAGCCTCGAAGTTCGACCCCGGGCGCGTGGCACAGTTTCTCATGCGGTGCCTCTTCACCATGTTCGCTGAAGATGTCGATCTCATCCCGCGCGAGAGCTTCACCAACCTCCTCAAAAGCCTGCGGGAAGATGTCGCCAACTTCCCCGAGATGATCCGTTCCCTCTGGGTGTCGATGGATAAGGGCCAGTTCGATGCCGTGCTGCGGAAAAAGCTCCGCCGGTTCAACGGCGGTCTCTTCGAGGATTGCGAAGCCTTGCCCCTCACGCGCGACCAGCTCGAACTCCTCATCGAAGCCAGCCAGGCCCAATGGCGGGATGTCGAACCGGCGATCTTCGGCACACTCCTCGAACGGGCACTCGATCCGCGCGAGCGGCACAAGCTGGGAGCGCACTACACGCCCCGCGCCTATGTCGAGCGGCTCGTCATGCCCACGATCATGGAGCCGCTCCGCGAGGAGTGGGATACCGTCCGGGCCGCCGCCTTTACCGAAGCCGGTCGCGGCCACCGGGAAGCGGCAATCCAGATTCTCCGCGATTTCCACCGGCAATTGTGCGAAACCCGCGTCCTCGACCCGGCCTGCGGCAGCGGGAATTTCCTCTACGTCGCACTGGAGCATATGAAGCGGCTGGAAGGGGAAGTCCTCAACACGCTGCACGATCTGGGCTATAAACAGCGGGAAATCATCACGGTTGATCCGCACCAGTTCAAAGGGATCGAAGTCAATCCCCGAGCTGCCGCCATTGCCGACCTCGTCCTCTGGATCGGCTATCTCCAGTGGCACACCCGCACGAGAAACCTCGACGAGATCGCGGAGCCGATCATCCAGAATTTCCACAATATTGAATGCCGCGACGCCGTCCTGGCATGGGATGCGATTGAGGAAGTCCGCGATGAACACGGCCAACCCGTCACCCGCTGGGATGGCCGCACGATGAAAAAACATCCGGTCACAGGCGAAGACGTCCCCGACGACACCGCCCGCGTGCCGGTGGTGAAATACATCAACCCGAGGAAAGCGGAGTGGCCGGAGGCGGAATACATCGTGGGCAATCCGCCGTTTGTCGGTACGCGACGGATGCGCCTCATTCTTGGAGACGGATACGTTACGGCCCTGGCTGTAGCGCACACTGACGTGCCGGAGAACGCTGACTTTGTAATGTATTGGTGGAATCAGTCAGCAGTCTTACTTGCCGCTGCCAGAATAAACACTTTTGGGCTGATCACAACCAACAGCATCACACAGACGTTTAATCGTGTAGTAATCAAGAATCGAATCTCCTCAGACCCCGAAGTTCACATTGCATTTGCTATACCAGACCACCCCTGGATTGAATCATCAGACGGCGCTGCAGTACGAGTAGCAATGACTATATGCCGAAATGGGATTTCCGACGGAATACTGCTGAAGGTATTAATGGAAAAACCGAGCGAGGAGGAAGTGCAAGTAGATTTCGACATTCAAAGAAGGGGAATTATAGGCGAGGATCTGAGACTAGGCGCGTCCCCAGCATCTTGCGGCCCTCTCCAGTCCAACAAAAACATCGCCTACTGGGGAGTTAAGTTTTACGGAGACGGTTTTATTGTATCTCCGGAAGAAGCCGAGAATCTCGCCACTCTACAGGAAGGCAAAAGTCTGGCGAGAAATTTTATAAGCGGACGCGACCTGACTGGCACTCCCCGCCGCATGTTAGCAATAGATTGCAATGGATTGTCTTTGGATGAGTTATCTACCAACTTCCCTCCAACATTCCAGAGATTGTTAACCTACGTCAAGCCAGTGCGCGACCACAATCCCCGTGCCTTGAAGCGAACTCGATGGTGGATATTTGGTGAGAATCAACCAGGCATGAGAATCTCAATAAATGCGTTGAAACGCTACATTGCAACAACTGAAACTGCAAAACATCGAGTGTTTCAATTCTTTAACACGAGCGTTCTTCCCGAAGGCACAGTTGCCGCTATCGCGCTAGATGGTTCATTCCACTTAGCAGTCCTGTCTAGCCGCGCACATGTGGTGTGGGCGCTCGCTGCGGGTGGGCGACTTGGAGTAGGAAACGATCCACGATACAACAAAACTAAATGCTTCGACACATTTCCGTTCCCTTTATGCAACGAAAAAACGGTTGCCAGTGTTGCTGCATTGGGAGAATGGCTTCACGAACACCGCCAGAAACAGCTTGAAAAGCACCCAACTCTTTCAATGACCGGCATGTACAACGTCCTCGAAAGACTCCGCTCCGGCGAACCGTTGACGGCCAAGGAGAAGGTGGTTCATGAGCAGGGGCTGGTTTCCGTCCTCAAGCAGATTCACGACGACCTCGACGCCGCCGTCTTCGAGGCCTATGGCTGGCCGGTGACGCTCACCGACGAGGAGATCCTCGAACGGCTCGTCGC
>PNLE01000295.1 GCA_013822855.1 Planctomyces sp. | reverse complement strand
CCCCCCCGCATCACCCGTCAATTCAACTTCTCCAAAAACGGCAGGGACCCCCGCAACAGCGGGATTAGCAGATAGATCCCATACACCGCACCGGCCACCAGCCCCAGCCAGATCAGCAGGCTGACCCAGCCCAGCGCGCCCGATAGGGCCGCCTTGATCTTGCGGGTGAACTTCCGCCACCGCTCCTGCTTGTCGATCTGCGCATAGAGCGACTTCATGTCGCGCCCCTTTTTCTCCGCCTCCTGCCGGATGACCAGCCCCCGGATGGCATCCTCGAACTCCGGCAACTGCGCGATCGGAATCGCTGACGAACCCCCCGGCTTTTTCACCTTCGCCCGCTGGTCGATGATCCCCGCCTTGACCCCCTTGAAAATGGCGGCGGCCGTCATCTTCGCCGCCGAGGGCTTCCCCTGCGCGTCGATGAACTGGATCGCGTAGACCACCTCCTTCACCGCCGCCTGCTTCTGGCTGGCCGCGTCCTCGGCGGAGGACTTCGCCAATCCCGGCATCGTCCGCGTCGCCACCGCCGGATTCCGCACGCTCGAGGTCGTCGAAGTGCTCACCACCACCTTGTCGGGGGCCTGGATGAAACTCAGCGACGGATTCTCCAACCCTAGCGCCGACAGATGCCTGGCCACCTCGCCGAAATCCTTGAACCGCTGTTCCGGCGAGACGGCGACCATCTTGTCGATGATCAGGTCGAGCTTCTCGGGAACATCGGGGTTCGCCTTGCGGGCCGGCGGAAACTTCCCCTGCTCCTTGTTCATGATCAGTTCGATGGTCGTGTTCCCGCTGAACGGGAGCTTCCCCGTCAGGAAGTGGTAGAGCGTGACCCCCATCGCGTAGATGTCGCACCGCCCGTCGACATGCTTGGCGTTGCGGGCCTGCTCGGGAGCCATGTAGTAAGGCGTCCCCAGCCCCGTGCCGCTCTGCGTGAGCGAGTTGTCCTCGTCGTCGAGCGCCTTGGCGAGGCCGAAGTCAGCCACCTTCACCTGCCCGCGGGAGGTCAGCATGATGTTGTCCGGCTTGATGTCCCGGTGGACCATGTTCATCGCATGGGCGTGCTGCAGTGCCTCAGCGCAGCGCAGCGTGACATGGATCGCGTCCCCCACGGAAAGCTTCCCCAGCGTCTCGACCCAATGCTGCATGCTCTTGCCGTCGATGAACTCCATCGCCACGAAGTGGACGCCATGATCCTGGTCGACGGCGAACACCCGCACGGCGTTGGGATGGTCGATCTTCGCCATCGACCGCGCCTCGCGGTAAAACCGTTTGACGAAGTCCTCCTTCCCCGCCAGCTTCTTGGAGAGGACCTTAATGGCCGCCTTGCGGTCGAGACTGTCCTGATGGGCCAGATAAACCTCACCCATCCCCCCTTCACCCAGCTTGCGGATCAGGCGGAAATCCCCCAGCTGCGTGATCTTCTGCGGGCCCGCAACAACCGGCTTCCCCGCCCCCATCCTCCCGGTTGCCGAGGATTCCCCACCCGAGGAACCGCCGCCGACCACAGTTTCGGGAGCAACGTTCGTCGAGGCGAGGGCATCCTCATCATCCAGGCCCCCCACCAGCGTCTTGTCCGCATCGGGAACTGGCTTGCCAGCATCGAAAGCAGAACCGGCAGGATCTTGATCGGCAGGGTTGGCGGCGTTCATGGCGAAAGGCCCGATCCGGGAAGAGCGACGAAGGTCGAGAGGGGGACGCCCGCCCGGCGCAATCTCATTCAACCGCCCGGCGAACCGCGTGCATTATGTTCACCACAGGGTCCGATCCACCAGAACCACTTCCACCAGAACCCAACTTCGCAAATTTTTCACCACCTCTTCCCCCCTCGCCCAGTCCGCTGGGAGAGGGCCGGGGTGAGGGCGAGTCCCCACATATGAAGCGCATCCCGCGATTCCCGGCGTTTTCTTCAACGCCGGGAATCTGCATTTGATACGCGCCGGGTGCCAGTGCAGGTTCGCCAGCACTGCCCCTCCGCCTCTCGATGGACAGGGTCGCGCGGCGAAAAGCAACCCCGCCCTCCGCGCGAAATGCCTCAAACTCCGTAACCCGGCGCCTGGTTGGATCTGCGTCAAATCATCTGACCACGGTGATGCCCCTCGCAAAATCCCAATCTCCCATCAGTACGAACCAAAAGCTGAGCAGGAAGGCAATGCCTGCGGCGAAGAACAGGAAGCCCAGGAAGAAAGTGGAGAGTGTGCCAGAGTAGAACCCCACCGAGAGCGTGCTGCGGCTTGGCTGCGAGCCGTCATAGTAGACTCGCACCTGCTGTGCCGAGCGAAGCAGGGACTCCACTCCGCAATGAGCCTGCTCAATACTGGAGCTGCCGTAGGCGGGGTGAATGGTGCTGCCCTCATAGTCGTGGCCGCCAACGCTATAGGCGTAGCGTACTCGAATCTCGCGACTACGGGTCTTGATATCCGATGTGCTTTTGCTCCCGACGCTCAGCACTCGTCCGGTCGTCTGAGGCCAATCTCGCGCCTGGAGACCCAACAACATATCGCGCAAGGCGGTGAGCATCCCCCACCCGCCGAATGTAATGAAGATAGAGCAGAGCGGAACGATGATGTAGAGTATGGATTTGTTCATGCGCGAGCGACCCATCAAATATCCGACCGCCGAATTGAGGTGGAGCTCTAACGCACCTTGGCAGCGAGGCAGGAACTTGTCAACTTCGATACGTCAGACTGCCAACCACGGCGTTGCTACGCATCAACCCCTGGAAGTCGTCGCCAGCGCATTCAGCAGCGTCGCATGCTCCACCGGCTTCACCAGGTGCCCGTCGAAGCCCGCGTCCTGCGACTTGCGGCGATCTTCGTCCTGGCCCCAGCCCGTCAGTGCGAACATTACTATCTTCTCGCCCCCCGGCTGTGCTCGGAT
>PNLE01000294.1 GCA_013822855.1 Planctomyces sp. | reverse complement strand
CTAAATTTGGCGAGAGGGGAGACGGCCTCCATAAAAGATTTGTTTTCTGGCTCGTCTCATTTGCTGAATCTATACCTTGTTAACTTGATTCAGAATGTGGGACTGACGTTCGCTTCGTGCTTTTGCCTGATACCAGGACTCTTTTTACTTCCCATTTTTTGGGCGGTTCCCTATGTGTTGATTGCAGAAAGGCCCCCCGGAATTGATGCGATTTCCCGTGCGATCGACTACACAAGGGGAAACCGTCTTCAGATCCTTTTAATCATTCTGGTGTCGATGTTGATCCATTTTGCTGGCGTGTGCTTTTGTCTAGGGGGGCTAATCACGTTTCCCTTGATATCCATGCTCACTGCTGTTGCGTACCTCCGGATGACCGGACAACCCACCGCGGAAGGTTGATCCGTTCCCCGGGTCGCGACTTTCGGGCGGAGAGGATAAACTTCGTCAGAACAGTTGGACATGTCCAAAGCACCCACGGAGGGGGTCGATGGCCAGAGAAAAAATCTTCACAGGCGCCCCGATTGCCGCCGGGCCACCGCCCATCGCACCCGCGATTCCCGTCAAGCAGATCATCGACAAAGATGAACTCGACGAGGAACTCCGCCCCTCCCGGCTGGCCGATGTCGTCGGCCAGCGGAAGGTCGTCGAACGCCTGGAGATCATGCTCGCCGCCACCCGCATGCGGACCGAGCCCCTCAGTCACATTCTCCTCGACGGCCCCCCTGGCCTCGGCAAGACGACCCTCGCCCTGGCACTCGCCAAAGAGCTCGATGTCGAATGCCAGATCACCTCGGGCCCGGCCCTCGCCGCCCCCAAGGATCTGCTCCCCTACCTGACAAACGCCAGCGGCAACTCGATCCTCTTCATCGACGAGATCCACCGCTTGCCCGCCGCCGTCGAGGAATTCATCTACCCCGTCATGGAGGATTTCCGCGTCGACATCGTCCTCGGGGAAGGGCTCAGTGCCCGGACGATCAACATGAAGCTCAAACCCTTCACGATCGTCGGCGCCACCACCCGCTCCGGCATGCTGACCGCCCCTTTGCGCGACCGCTTCACCTTCCGCGAGCATCTGGAGTTCTACGAAGAGGCCGACCTGGCCGAGATCGTCCGCCGCAACGCGATCAAGCTGCGGACGAAGATCGAGGAGACCTCCGCGCTGGAAATCGCCCGCCGCAGCCGGGGCACGCCGCGGAAGTCGAACAACCTCCTCCGCTGGGCCCGCGACTTCGCGACCGTCAAGCAGAAGGACGGCCTCATCACCGACGACATCGCCAAACAGGCGTTGGCCATGCTGGAGATCGACGACCTGGGCCTCGAGGAGCAGGACCGCAAGTACCTCCGCACGATCGTCAACATCTTCGGCGGCGGCCCGGCAGGCCTCGCCGCCATCGCCCACACCATGAACTGCCCACCCGACACCCTCGAGGACGAAGTCGAACCCTTCCTCCTCCGCTGCGGCTTCATCCAAAGAACCCCCAGAGGCCGCATCGTCACCCCCACAGGCTTAAAACACCTCGCCGCCTCATGACGTAGGGTGCATGCCAATGCACCAATTCCGACCTCATTCACGTATCAAGTGGATATCGTTCTCTGCGTCCCAAGCTGGCAGCCGCACGCACAAGATCAGTGCCATCTGCTTTGGTGATTTTCAACGCGCCAATTCAAGTGGCGGTTTGCAAAAGAACTCCCCCTCGCCCAGTCCCCGTCTTCGATGTCAGGCAGGAGTGGGCCGGGGTGAGGGCGAATCCCTCACATCCAGCCCATGGTGCATAGTCTTTGTTGAATTTCATCCAGCCCCGTGTGGCACGACCCTGAGGTCTTCCGAAGGGCGTGGGCTTGCGTGACTACCGCTAGAGAGGCGTCGTAAGTCACTGGTGGCAATGCTCAGAATTTGTGCGCGCATCTGAGTTAGCTACGCATCAATAATCCCTATCACCACCCCGTCACCACAATCGGCTCCCCCCTCGTGATGATCATCGTATGCTCATACTGAGCCGACAAATTGCCGCGGGCCCCCACCAGCGTCCAGCCGTCGGCTTTCTCTCTCACGAGGCGGCTCTTGGTCGAGAGGAACGGCTCGATGGTGATCACCATCCCCTCCGTTAACCGTCGGCGGTCGGTCGGATCGTAGTACCCGGCGATATGTTCGGGAGCTTCATGCAGCGCCCGGCCAATCCCGTGGCTGCCGAGGTTCTCGAACACCTGGAAGCCGTGCTTCTCCGCCGTTCGCTGGATGGTCGCCCCGATCCCATGGATCGGCTGCCCGGCACTGGCCCGCCGCATGGCCGCTTCTAGGGCAGTGCGCGTCGCCTCGCACAACCGCGTCTTCTGCGGATTGGTCGGCGGCACCACCTTTGTCCCCCCGGTGTCGGCGAAATAGCCGTCCATTTCGGCGGACACATCGACGTTGAGCACATCCCCCGGCTGGATCACCCGCTCACCCGGAATCCCGTGCGCCGCCTCCTCATTGATGCTGATGCAGGTCGCGCCGGGGAAGTTGTAGACCAGCCGCGGTGCCGATCGCGCTCCGTGCCGTTCCAGCAATCGCTCCCCGATCGCATCCAGCTCCCGCGTCGTCATCCCCGGCTCCGCCGCCTCCAGCATCTCCCGCAACACGGCCGCCACAATCCCACCCACCCGCTTCAGTCCCGCGACATCATCTTCCGTTTCGATGGTCATGATATTTACCTTCTCGGGAGGGCTATTGAGTTCGGTCGCTCAGTGATGTCAGACGACGATGCTTGCCGTATTATTGACGGCGGCTCCGCACATCGGGCAATCCATCAAATAATCCTTCACCGATTCACCGCACTGGGGGCAAGTTCCTTTGCCCATTGAGGCGTTGAGGCTCTGGGCATCCATCAATCGGCAGGCACCGGAAAACACCTGCCAGGTCAGATAGCAAAGAATGATCTGCGACACCATCACAACGATTCCCGCATAGCAGGCGTTTTGAAGAACGGAGAG
>PNLE01000293.1 GCA_013822855.1 Planctomyces sp. | reverse complement strand
AATATGTTGTGGCGTTTTTTGTCACTCGCAGTCTCGCTCTGGCTGGTTTCTCCAGAAGAACTCTTGCCAGCGACCCATCGCAGACATTCTCGAAGCGTCTAGAATTGCTCGGTGTACCATGTCAAGGTACCAGTCCAGAGTCGAACCTCCGCACTCCCAGTCTCTTTCCTGCCTTGGGGATCCCTCGAGATGCATTTCGAATATTCCCGATTTGAAGGCGACGACGAAGGGTTCTCTCCCCAATCGGCTGACGAGCTGTTCGACAAACTTTCCGAGTACATGCTGCAGTACGGCGACGAGGTCCTGGACAATCTGCAGGATTGGCAGGAGCAGCAGCCGGATGTCGTCGACATGCTCATCCGGCAGGGGCTGGTCGAGCAGGACCGCGAAGGGAAGTTCCATGTCACCCCCAAGGGGCTCAAGCGGGTCGAGAACCGGGCGTTGGATGAACTCTTCCAGGTTCGCCGCAAAGAGAGCTTCGGCAAGCATCAAGTGGAATTCCGGGGGCCGGGGGAAGTCCTGCAGGATGAATCCAAGGCCTACGAATTCGGCGACACGATCTCGAATTTGAACCTTCATGAGACGATGCGCTCGGCCATGTCCCGCCAGGCCCGCGAAGGAACCGTCGCGGCGGAAGGGGTCTCCATCAAGGAGGAGGATCTCGTCCTGTACGATCAGCAGTTCCAAACCAACTGCGCGACGGTGCTCTTGGTGGATATGTCCGGCAGCATGACCCGCATGGGCAAATACGGTTCGGCGAAGCGCGTCGCCATGGCACTGCAGTCACTCATCAACGGCCGCTATCAGGGGGATTTTCTTCAGATCGTCGGTTTCTACACCTATGCCAGCCCGTTGACTTCCAAGGAACTTTTCGCCTCGGCTCCCAAGCCGGTGAGCATGTACGACCCCCGCATCCGTTTGCGGATCAACCTCGATTCTCCGCCGGCATTCGTGCCGCAGCACTTCACGAACATCCACGCGGGGCTGCAGTTCGCCCGTCGCATCCTGCACAAGCAGCCCACGAAGAACCGCCAGATTCTCGTGGTGACGGATGGCGAGCCGACCGCCCATGTCGAGGGTCGCGATCTGATGCTGATCTATCCGCCCAGCGAGCAGACCGCGCTGGCGACACTCGCCGAAGCCAAGCGCTGCGCCGCCGAAGGGATCACTATCTCCAGCTTCGCCCTCATCGAAGACTACTTCTATCTCGAACTAGTCAACTTCGTGCAGAGAATGGCGGAGGTGACGGGCGGCATCTCGGCCTATTGCAACGCCGGCGACCTGGGAAACCTCGTCATCGAGAGCTTCATCAAGGGCCGCAAGAAACGTCAGGCGAGATGATCCGATGATGATGATGTCGCCAGCAGCGTCCGATCATCCTTGAGTTGGACTCCGCTGAGTCGTCGGGTGTGGGCCGCTGTGAGCAGGTATGCGAGGGTTTCGGCGGCGGCGGCCAGTGGCAGGCCAGCGGGGCGGATGTTCGAAACGCAGTTTCTTTCGGCATCGTGGCGTCCCGGCATTGGCTCATACACGAAATAGGCACCCAGGCTGTCCGCCGCGCCCAGACCGGGCCGCTCGCCTACCAGCGAAAGAATAAGCCGGGTGTTGAGAATCCGGCCCACTTCATCCTGCAGCGCGACGCGGGCCTGATGGACAATCACCAAGGGTGCGATCCGCCAGTTCTGCCCGCTCAGTTTTGGCAACAAGAGATCCAGTAGCCCGGCGGCATGTGATTGAGCCGCGACGGCGGAGAGCCCGTCGCCGATCAGCACAGCCAGGTCATAGGGTGCTTCTTGAGCGGCGACTTTCTGGAGGCGCGGCACATCGTTGTCGCGCAGCTTTCGCCCCAGGTGCGGCTGTTGCAGCATTTCCACCCGGTCTCGCGCGAGGCTGGAAACAATGATCGACTCCCAACCCCTTTTAGCGAATTCCGCTGCCAGCAACTCGCCGTCCAGTCCGATATGCACCGCGTCGCGCGCCCGCGCGTGGGCCAGACTGAATTCCAGCCATTCGCGGGTCGGCAGGCTTCCGCCCGCCCTTCCCAGCGCGATGCGGGCGGCCGTCAGTTCGCGCCAGGAAGACCATGCATCGGGTTGGGTTTCGGGCACGACACTCTCACTTCAGAGGAAAAGCTTTAGAAGGGAAGCATTTAGAGGGATCCCGCCATCTAGGGCTTCTTTTTCCAAACTGCTCAGGTGAGGCTCAAATGCTGAGCAAGGCGATGTTGCAGCGTGATCGGGGCCAGTCGCCCGACGTCGTCGAGGATTCCCGTTTCGATCAGCCACCGCTCGAATTCGGGGGCGGGGCGCAGTCCCAAGGTTTGCCGCAAGTAGTGGCTGTCGTGGAATGAAGTCGATTGATAATTGAGCATGATATCGTCGGCTCCAGGGATCCCCATGATATAGCTGACCCCCGCCATCCCTAGCATCGAGAGAAGCGCGTCCATATCGTCCTGGTCGACGTCAGCGTGATTGGTGTAGCAGACATCGCAACCCATCGGCAGGCCCAGCAGCTTCCCGCAGAAGTGATCCTCGAGGCTGGCCCGCAGGATTTGCTTGCCATTGAACAGATACTCGGGGCCGATAAACCCGACAACGGTGTTCACGAGCAGTGGCCGATACTTTCTGGCTACGGCATAGGCCCGCGCTTCCAGCGTCTGTTGATCCAACCCATGATGGGCACCGGCCGACAGGCACGAACCCTGCCCGGTTTCAAAGTACATCACGTTCTCGCCGAGAGTCCCCCGGCGGAGTTCCAGCGCCATCTGATAGGCTTCATCGAGCAAGTCGAGCGAAACTCCAAAGCTGCGGTTGGCCGCTTCGGTTCCCGCGATCGACTGGAACACGAGATCGACCGGAGCCCCCTGTTGCATCGCCTGCATGGTGGTGGTGACATGCGCGAGGATGCACGACTGTGTGGGAATCTCGTGTGCTTCAATAAGTTCCGAAAGCAGCTTGAGCAGCTCGGTGG
>PNLE01000292.1 GCA_013822855.1 Planctomyces sp. | reverse complement strand
TCCGGCTGCCGCAGGCCCAAACTGCCCATGGCAGCCGGCTGCCGCAGGCCCAAACCCGCCGTGCGGGCCCAGCTGCTGGCACCAGCCCCAGTAGCTCTCCAGCACGGCGTTCTTCCTTCCGAAGCGTTGATGCAGTGTCCCCCACCCGCGCTTCGAGATCCGCCCGAATTCCCCGACGGTCGGGTAATGATCCAATTGCAGCGAGGCGATATGAAACTCCCGCAGCAGTTCGTCGTCGCTGTAGACCACCGGCACCGGCGCCCGCCGGGGCAGCCCCGCCGCCACCCTCAGCTTGGTCCACGTCCCCCACCGGTCATAGACCTTGAAGCCGGAGATCCCGGTCACCTTCCGGAAATCCCGCAGCGTGATCTCCGGCCCATACCCCAGCCCCAGGAGCCCCTTGAGCTCATCCAGAATTTCCTGCGCTGTATGCTCCACCATCCACCTCACATTCTCGCGAATCCAGGCGGCCCGGAAGCTCAAAACTCCCCACACACCGCCCTCACTTAAGCGCGAGTTGTTGCGCCTTCCCCTTAAAAACGAGCCGGAAGCGTCAGCGACGGACACTCGCATTTGTGATTTCGCAATCGAGAGGCGTGATGGAATCAAGGAAAAGAATTCGCATAGAAGGGTGTTCAAGTAGAATGTGCGGCGTCGGAGCGATTAGTAAGCCATGCCCGTCGCTCTCGCTTCCGGCTCGTGTCACCTGTGAGACAAGGATCTGCCGATGAGGCCTCCGCTGGCTTATTTCATCACCTTCACGACGTACGGCACATGGCTGCATGGCCGTGAATCTGGATCGGTGGATCGTCAGCACAATCTTCCCGGCACGCCGTTCGTTGCTCCCGATGGGCAACTGGAAGCCCGTCGCCGTCAGTCACTCCGCCAAGCACCATATCTGCTGGATCACGCGCGCCGCGAAGTCGTCCTGAACACCATTGACGAGGTGTGTCGCCATCGGGCATGGGAACTGTACGCAGCTCATGTCCGGAGCAACCATGTGCATGTGCTCCTCGTCGCTTCCGTCGCTCCGGAAAAGGTGATGAGTGATCTGAAAGCGTGGTGCAGCCGTCGGTTGAGGGAAGCGTTTGGGGAAGACGCGAACCGTGATCGCTGGTCCCAACACGGTAGCACGCGTTATCTCAATGACACGAATTCGGTACAAGCGGCGATGGTCCACATCCTTGAAGAGCAAGGGGATCAGATGTCGGTCTACGATTCGCGAACCCACCACAACCATCCACGAGCCGGAAGCGTCAGCGACGGGCACTCGTATTTTCCGCAAGAACAATGAAAAGTCGATTTGATAGACAACTTTGATGGCCAAGAAAAATAGCAAAATACCCAGCGTACCACCTTTCCCCCACGAATCCGCCCTCATGCCCACCCTTTCACTCTTCGAGTTGCGATCCAAGTCCTGTGCCTTTCCCCTCCCTCCGCCAACACGCCCAGAATCCCCCAGGGTGGCCCAGACGTGGCCCTGCACGTCTGGGCCACGCCAGTCACAAGAAACCCCTTAGCATCCCCGCTCCTCTTCAAGTCTCCTCGCCCCGTGGGAAAAGCCCAGGGTGAGGGTCTTCTTCCTCTCCGAACAAACCCGTATTTCCACCACCCGTCACCCCACCCCCACGAATCCCTTTCCCCGAACCTATTTTTCACCCGCCAAACCGGTATCATCCCCCGCATGAAATCACGCCAACGCGTCATCGATCACGGGGAGGTCTTCACCCCCCCGGCCTAGTCAACGACATGCTCGAACTCGTCGCCGACAACATCGCGTGACTTCGTGAGATGTCCTTGGCAGGAAAGGTGGACCAACGCTTTCCCAATCCTCGCTTGCCATCTTCCCGCAACTGACGATCAAACTCCTATATCGACACAAACTCACCCCACGGAAATGCTGACGAATGCCCACACTCGATTGGATCGGTAAGCAGGCGGTGGTGAACCATCATCGCGAGGTTCCCTACCACCTCCTCAAGTGCGACAAGAACCTGTCCGTCGGCGATCCCGGCAGCGGCAACCTGCTGATCCAGGGAGACAACCTCGTCGCGCTGAAGGCGCTCCTCCCCTACTACGCCGGGAAGGTGAAGTGCATCTATATCGATCCTCCTTATAATACGGGAAACGAAAACTGGATCTACAACGACAACGTCAATAGTCCCGAAATCCGCCGGTGGCTGGGAAAAGTCGTCGGCGCGGAGGCGGAAGACCTCTCCCGCCACGACAAATGGCTCTGCATGATGTATCCGCGATTGCAATTGCTGCGGGATTTCTTGGCCGAAGAAGGGGCTATCTTCATCAGCATAGATGATAATGAAATTCAAAACCTTCGCTCTGTTATGGATGAGGTTTTCGGCGCGAGGAATTTTGTGGCAACAATTGTCTGGGAAAAGTCATATACACCGAATCAGACAGCTAAATTTATCTCTGACAATCATGACTACATTCTGGCATATGCTCGCAACGCGAGGTGTTATTCGTTTGGAAAGTTTCAACGAACAATTGCGCAGAAGGAAAAGTTCAAAAACCCAGATAATGACCCCAGGGGACCTTGGAAGCCCGAGAATCTTTCTGCTGGCAAGTTTTACTCGGCAGGGCAGTTTGTGATAACTGGACCGACCGGAAAGAAGTTTTCGCCACCACCGGGCAGATATTGGCGCTGCAACGAGACACAGTACGGAAGCTGGTTAGAAGAAGGCCGTATTACGTTCGGCAAAGCAGGAACCGGCAGGCCCATGTTAAAAAAGTTCATTCAGGAAATGACTACTGGGCTTACGCCTAGCACATGGTGGAAGCACGAGGAGTGTGGCACGAACAAGGAAGCAAGTAGCGAATTGAAAACACTTTTTGATGCCAATGCAGTATTCCCAACGCCTAAGCCAGTTCGGCTTATTAATCGCATTCTGGAAGTTGCGAGCAACGAAGACTCGCTGATTCTCGATTCCTTCGCAGGAAGTGGAACGACTGGCCAAGCCGTTTTGGCGCAGAATAGAGCCGACGGTGGGAATCGTCGCTTCATTCTCATCGAGATGGAACCTAACGTTTGCCAGAGCGTCACCGCCCAGCGATTGACCAAGGTTCTCGAAC
>PNLE01000291.1 GCA_013822855.1 Planctomyces sp. | reverse complement strand
TCGATTCCCAGAATTGGAGCGGTCTGATAATCTTTCCGAGGATTCTCCGAGCGATCATCAGTGGTGGATTTGTGGATCGCTGTGAGGGTCTGGCGGAAGCGAACAGGAGGTTCGTGTGGATTATTTGCCGGTTGTCATCCTGGTGGTCTCCACGCTCATCGCCATGAAATACTGGCTGGGCGCGGTCGAGCAGCATCGGCAGTTGACCTTCCAGAAGCTTCGGCGAGAGCAACAGCAGGCCGAACAGGCGTCGGCTGCGAAGGTGGCGGCCGAGGAATCGGCGAGCAAACCGGTCGCCAAGCCCGCCTCGCGGCAGGCGGCATAGGGAAACTCTGGACGCGATCGTGTTGTCTGATACTTGTTTGAACGTGGTGACTTGTCCTCTGAATTGCGGCGGTTTGCATGTCTACGCTCCCGATCATTTCCCTGCCCCTCGCGTCAGAAGCTTCCAGTTGCTGCGAAGTGACACCTGCCGCTCAGTCCCCCATCACCGCCAACTCCAAAACAAGTGATGCCAGCGATCAACGGGATGAACGTGGCGCCGAGGAATCCACGGCCCCGGCGACTGGGCACAATGGCAAGCTCTATATCGAGACGGTCGGCTGCCAGATGAACATGCTGGACAGCGAACTGGTGGTGGCCGCATTGCGTCGTGAGGGTTACCAACTCACTAGCGAACCGGGCGATGCCGACACGATCCTGTTCAACACGTGCAGTGTGCGGGAACATGCGGAGCACAAGATTTACAGCGCCTTGGGGCGGCTCAAGCACGCGCGGAAGGTGCGGCCGCACCAGGTGATCGGTGTGATGGGGTGCATGGCGCAGAAGGATCAGAGCCTGATCTTCGAGAAGGCGCCGCATGTCGACATCGTCGTGGGGACGGGCCAGATGGCGGAAATCCCCACATTGATCCGAACGGCTCGCCAGGATCGTGGGCAGGCGCTCGCCGTCAGTCTCGACCGCAAGGGTGGGACTCGCCGTGAGGTGAGTGCGAGTTTCCAGAGCTACGACCCGCTCCGCGAACCGGAGATGCGGCCTTCGCCCTACCAGGCGTTCGTGCGGATTATGTTCGGCTGCGACAAGTTCTGCACCTACTGCGTGGTCCCGATGACGCGCGGGCCGGAACAGAGCCGGCTGCCGTCGGAGATCCTCATGGAAGTGGCGCATCTGGCTGGCCAAGGCGTCAAGGAGGTGACGCTCCTCGGGCAGACCGTCAACAGCTACAAGTGCGTCGAGAAGGGCAAGACATGGCGGTTGTCGGATCTGCTGGTGGCGATGCACGACATCCCCGGCATGCTCCGGTTCAAGTTCGTGACCAGCTACCCGCGGGACATGACAGACGATCTGTTGGTCGCGTTGCGCGATCTGCCGAAGTGCAGCCATTACCTTCACGTGCCGCTCCAGCACGGGTGTGACGATGTCCTCGCCAAGATGAAGCGGGGCTACACGACGGCCCACTATCGCGACATGCACCAGCGGATCAAGGCCTATCTGCCGGACTCGGCCGTCTCCAGCGACTTCATTGTCGGGTTCTGCAGCGAGAGCGAGGAGAGTCACCAGAAGAGTCTGGAGGCGATCCGCGAATACCGCTTCAAGAACAGCTTCATTTTCAAATACAGCGAGCGGCCGGGGACCAAGGCCAAGACGCTCTTCGCCGACGATATCCCCGACGATGTGAAGCGGCGGCGAAACCAGGAGTTGCTGGAACTGCAAAACGAGATCAGCGAGGAAGACAACGCCGGCTTCATCGGGCGGCAGGTGGAGGTGCTGGTCGAAGGGCCGAGCAAAAACTCGATCAAGAAGGACGATCCGGCCCTCAAGGAACAACTCACGGGCCGCACGCGTTGCGACCGCATCGTCGTCTTCGACGGTAATCCGCGCCTGGCGGGTTCGCTAGCCCAGATAGTGGTGCACGATGTGACCCCGACGACGTTGATCGGTTCGATTTTGACGCGGGAAGTGCAGCACGGGAGTAGCCTGCTGCTGCCGATTCTGGCGTAGCCGGTTGGGTCACTTAGAATCACCCACTTTTTTCAGCGACGAGAGGGGTTTCTGCCGTTTCGGAATTTTTTGAAAATTGTTTTTGAAAACATGGCGAGCCTCGATAGAGTCTGGAAATTCACAAAGATGTTGTGCTGTGGACAGCTAAGTCGAAGGCTGTGAGATGCTGATCCCGGCCCATGACTTGCCAGATTTTTGAATTAGAGGCGGTGTGGAGTATGGTGGAACTTCGATCCAGAAAGTCTCGCGATGGCGGCAAGGCCGTTGCCGGGAATTCTTTCGTGGAAGAAGCCACCTTGGTGATGACGCGGCTCCAGGAGCAGATTGGCGCGATCTTGCGTGCCTTGGGAGGCGTTCGGAAGGCGGGTGATCTTGAACGTCTGATGAATCTCGATCGGACTCTTTCGTGGCAATTGATCAAGATTGCCGAGGCTGAAATTCCGCTGGAGAGCGCTGGGAGCGTCCCGTCGCGAGTTTCCATCAACCGGCTGATCGAGCGATCGAAGGCCCAAGGCGTCAGCGATGCGGCCGTCGAAGGGTTGCTGGCCGCCTATGCGGAGTTCGAATCCCTGGTTGAGCGGCATGCGGGTGATCGCGTCTGCTTCAACTCGATGGTCTCTGCGACCGGAGCCGGGGCTGGTTGGCATACGGCGGAATTGCAACATCGGAGGAACGTCTTCCGCGGGATGAGCCATATGATGGGCATTCAGGCCCAGGCCCTCGTTCGCTGCGGCATTGTTCGTCGATCCACAGAGAATACTGAGGCGGTTAATCTGGTGCTCGTCGGCGGGCTGGTCGACCTCCGACTCCTTTGGGAGATCGAGCGAGTCAACGTTTTCCGCTCGCGGACAGTGGGAAGTGGCCAAGGGGCGAACTATCGCAAGGGGATCCGCCGGACGAACCTACTGGGGACGGAGAATCTCGATGGCTACCTCTTGAAAGAATACTGTTCCAGTCCGGCTCCCGACGTGGAAATGGTCTTCGGTGATGCGGGTTGGATTTATGGAAACCTCTTGAATGGGCGTGTCGGAGCAACTGGCGAATCGTCGCTGTTTTTTGGGGTAAACTATCAAAATATTCCCGATCCGACGGGACGGGAGGGGGAAGTTGGCTCCCGCAGCATTATTGATCTGCCCGTGAAGACCTA
>PNLE01000290.1 GCA_013822855.1 Planctomyces sp. | reverse complement strand
GTTTCCGGCATTAGCAACGAGCGCCAGCAATATACTCTTTTTGGCTGTTGGCTGCCTTTGGGAGTCAAAGGATCGTCGTGAGCTTCCCCATATTCAACCATCAACTCCCCACCATCCACTATCATCCCTCAAACACAAAACTCCCGGCGTTGAGGAAAACGCCGGGAGTTGCGGTATATCTGCGGTTGTTCAAAGACTACTTCTTCAAGCCCGCGATCACTTCCGCCACGGTCTTGCTGTCATCGGCCGCGGCCACTTTCGTGTTCTTGTAGGCCACCTTCCCCTCCTTGTCGATGATGAACGTCCAGCGCTGGATGGTCACATTTCGGAGAAGGGTTTCCTCCTTGCCATCGACTTCGGCCTTCACCGACTTTTCCCCCTTGGTGTAGGGGACGCCGAACGTCTCGGCCACCTGGGCCTCGGTGTCGGCCAGCAGGGTGAAGTTGAGGTCATGCTTCTTGGCGAACAATTGGTGGTTGCGAACCGAATCGCCACTCACGCCCACCACTTCGACATCGCTACCAGCCAGCTTCGACAAGTCATCGCGGAAAGCGCAGGCCTGTTTCGTGCAACCACCGGTCATGTCGGCGGGGTAGAAATAGACGACAACAAACTTCTTGCCAACATGATCGCTCGACTTCCAGGTCTCCCCCTTGGCGTCCTTGGCTTCGAACGCGGGAACCTTTTCCCCCACCTTCAATTCGGCGGCCGATGCGGGGAAAGTCATGGCCACAGCCAGCAGCCCTGCCAACGCACAGCAAACAAGGTTCTTCGAGAACTGAATCATGGATGCGATCTCCGACGAGGTTGGTTCACTGCTCAGGTTGAGCAAGACTTCACCGTAATCCAACCACGACTCGAAATTCAATCGGCAGCCTCTGGGTGATTCACTCCAAGTGTCCCTCAGTGTTTGATTTGATCACAAACGCGCAAGGGCCTGGAGATCCTCGTGAGAGGTCTCCAGGCCCTTGCGCGTTGCCGAGCAGGTTGGTCGTGGTTCACGCTACCAACTGAACTGGAATCCTCCGGTCCCCGTGTGCGAAGTCAGCCGATCCGAGGCCTGGCCGATGTAGTGGCCGTAGAGGCTGAAGCTGTCATTGAGCACCAGCGAACCACCCGCCCCGTAGACGATGAAGCTGTTGCCGGCACTGACCCCCTGGATGGCGAACGGTGCTCCCGGTGCCGCACCCGCGAAGGTCGCACCGATGCTCTGGCTGCTGTCGAGGAACTCGTACATGTAGCGGGCCTGCATTTCGGGAACGAATGTCCGGCCTCCCCGCAACGTCATCGGCCTGAGCAACCGACCACCCACCGACCCACGCAGCGAATTGTCCGACTGGCCGTCGACGTTCAGTCCCACGCCCCCTGTCGCCGTCTCGGTGAAGCTTCCCGTATGCAGATTGATGTATTGCAGACCCACCAACGGCTGCACCACGAAGTTCCCCAGCGATCGATTCTGGCCCGCCTCCAGCAGCACCCCGATTTGACCGGCGTCGTAATCGCCGGTGGCCGTGTTCGTCACGCCCCCTACGTTGACGATGCGGTCGGTGTCGTAATTCTGGTAGCCGTAGTTGATCACACCAAGCAGGTAGTTGTGATCGATGCTGGTCCGGCCATAGACACCCACTTGGCCCGTTTCGACTTCGCTGCGATCCAGCCCCGAACCCCCGCCGCGTACGGTGCTGTTGGCATACCCACCCAGCACGCCGACGGTTGTCCCTTCATCGAGGTAATAACCCACGCCGAAGTTCGTGGCTCCGAAGCTGTAGCCGATGCCGCTGGCGTTGCCGTTGGAACCGATCCGGCCCGACTGCCCGTAGCCTTCGATCCAACCGTCCCACGTCTGAGCCCGCGAGACTGGTTGCAGGAACTGCGCCACCGATTGCGGCATCACCTGGCTTGAAGTCTGATCGCCGCTATTCTGGCCACCGACAGTCTGGCTGTGCGCCAGGCGGATGATGTCGTCCTGCCGGTTGAAGTCACCGGTGGAGACCATCTGGAAGGCCTGATCCGGCGTCTGCAGGCGGACGGCCAGCAGCGAACCATCACCGCCCCCACCCTGCCTGAGCCGTTCGGCCATGTTTCTCAACAGCGATTGGGCCTGCTCGATCGAGGCGGCGGAATTGCTCGCATAGATCTCGCCGCTCAGGTTGTTGTAAGCGGCCTGCGCTTCCGGCGTCGTCAACAAGGTCAGTTGCGTCAAAAGAGTCGCGAAGTCACCCGTTGCTCCGGGAGCTCCATTGTCGAGGGCCGTCCCCACCTGGAACTGATTGGACGTGCTGGCGGCACTGGCAAAGGTGGCGGAGTTCGCCAGCAGGAAGGAGACCGCATACGGGTTCGAGTAATCGAGCCGCACATCGAGGAATGCGAGATCATCGGTGACGGTGTCGAAGACTCCGTTCACGCCGTTCGAGCCATAGAGGAACGTATAGCGATCGCCGACCGTGAAGCCCGTGAGTCCCTGCCCGGTGACGTTCAGTTCACCCGCGAGATTCGCTTCACCGACCACGTTCAGCACATCCGTCTGCTCTGCTCCCGGAGCGATCTCGATATCCAAGCGGCCCGCCGAGGTTTGCGTGAAATCCTGATTGATGGTGAGTGTGTCGATTGAGTTGCCCGGGCCGACGACACCCTCGTTGACCACGCTGCCACCGATCGTCCCCGCACCGGAGAGGGTTCCGCCGTCCACCAGGATCCCGCCGGCCCAGGTTCCATTGATCGCCAAGTCACCCTGGCTGACCACCGTGTCGCCGCTGAATGTGCTGTCACCCGTGAGATTCAACCGACCGCCACCCAGTTTCTCGAAGAATCCCGATCCGGTGATCGGCCCCGAGAACGTCGAATCGGCTCCATTCGTGTCGATCGCCCCGCTGGTGGTGATGTTGACCGCGCGGCTGGAGGTGATCCCCTCGATGGTCACCAGCATGCCCTGGTTGAGGTTCAACTCGTTAGCGGTGTCTCCCAGGTTGCCATCATTGTATATCCCCAGCAGTCCACCGTTGACGTTGACGTCACCGGTGAAGGTGTTGGTTCCTCCTAAGACCATGGCGCCCAAACCATTCTGCGTCAAATCGCCACTTCCGGAGATATCTCCCATCAATCCGAAAATGCCGTTTGCGACATCGACCGTGCCTCCGGAACTGCCGAGGAAGACATCCCGTTCGGTGACCACCAATCCAGCGATGCCCAGAGTTCCGCCGTTGAAGCTGAGCCCCCCGGACTCATCACCCAGATTGGCAT
>PNLE01000289.1 GCA_013822855.1 Planctomyces sp. | reverse complement strand
TGGTGAGTTATGACACTGCCGGTGAGAATCGCGGCTGGGAGGTCGCTTCGATCGCACGGGAGATCAATGAGGCGTGCCGGGCGCGGCGAGTCGTGATCTCGCTCGACAATTGCAATTCGGGGGCGATGGCGGAGGCGGTGAAGAAAATTCCCGATCCGAAGGTCGCGTTCGCCGTTCTGGCATCGGCCCATCACAACTCCACCTCCACCGGCAATTGGACCTTCACGGAGAATCTGATCGCCGCCTTCCGCGGTCGGGGCTATATGGATGACGACGGCGACGGCCGGATCACGTTCTCCGAGCTGGAGGCCAACATCCGGGAGGACATGACCTTCGCCGAGCGGCAGATGCCGCAGTTTCACTTTACGAAGGGATTCGACCCGAAACTGGTGATTCGCTACTCTCAAAAGCCGACCGATCCGGAAGTGGGTCAACGAGCCGAAATCGAGTGGCAAGAGAAGTACTACCGGGGGTTTGTGATTGGGCGGAATGGGCCATTAAGCCGGGTACATTACTACGGCTATCAGGAAAGCGACGACGAGTGGGTCGCGCCCGAACGATTGAGAATCCCAACATCCGTCACGAGGCCCATTAACAGCAGGGTTCAAATTCTTTGGAAGGGCGAGTGGTACAGGGGGAGGATCGTGGGGGTGAAACACGGCCTCCATCTGGTCAAATATGACGACTGGGGCCCGGAGTGGAACGAGTGGGTCACCGCCGAGCGGTTGCGGGACCTGCGCTAGTCATTTCCCTAGCGAAGCCACGGTCACTAGTTATTAAATGATCGACATCTGGAAGGACTGCCATGCTCACTTGGAACGATGTGCTCAGTTTGGCCAAGCAGGGGAATCCCGCGCCGCCGCGTCGGGTGGAGAAGACGGAGGCCGAGTGGCTGGCCTTGCTGACGGCGGAGCAGTTCCGCGTCGCGCGGCAGAAGGGGACGGAGCGGGCGCATAGCTCGGAGATGTGCCGTCTGTTCGAACCAGGGCGGTATGCGTGCCTCTGCTGCGGGACGGTGCTGTTCGACTCGACGGAGAAGTTCGAGAGCGGCACGGGTTGGCCCTCGTTCACGCAGCCGGTGGATGTGGCCGCCGTCGCCTATCACGCCGATGCCAGCTACGGCATGGTGCGGATCGAAGCGACCTGCAACATCTGCGACGCCCACCTGGGCCACGTCTTCCCCGACGGCCCCGCCCCTTCCGGATTGCGCTACTGCATCAACGCGGTCTCGCTCAAGAAAGTGCGGGATCTGGCCTGAAAAGTTTTGGCTCGTGGATACTCATCGAGAGGCCGAACTGAAAATGTGCTTCATACTCCATGCGGCATCGTCCGAGCCATTGCCCACGGTGGCGCGGAATGAAGAAAAGCCAGCTTTCAACGCCACCGATGTAGCTTGCGAAGCCGAGGTGGACTTACGGCACCACCTCTCGCTGACGTTTCTGAAATCGATCGGTTCGAGCACGGGCTGCGGATGCGGGTTTCGACATGCGATGTACCAGAACGGCGATTGGCCCGAGATCTGGTTTCGCCTTGATCCCGACACCCGCGCGCGGGAATTCGATGCGGCGGATCTGGCCATGGAAGCAGACAATCATGAGCAGTTGGCCGATTATCTGGAGGCCCAGCTCCGGTCTCACGACATCATCGAGCTTTATGGCTGCTGGGCGGGGGAATTGGGCGAACCTACCGTTCATTCGGAGGCTCTCACTCCGGCGACTCTCCGCGAGGAGGAGTTCGTGTTCAAGGAACGCGTGCGGTACATCCTGGGTGCCGCTCAGGTGATGACGGAGTGAGGCGATGTTTCTCCGATTCGAGACCCATGGGCGGCATGCGGAGACCGGCCTGAAAGTCGGGGTTTTCCACGTCGCGTATGAATTGCTGGAAGCGGATCATCTGGAATCGCTGGAACGCCGCGAGATCCGCCTGGCGCTCGATTGGTTCACGGAGCATTTGCCAATCCCCCAGCGGCTGGCCTGTTCGCGAAGACCCAATGCCCACTCGAATGGCGTCTGCTGGTTCAAATCGACCGCCGCCCGCCACGTGTCACAGGTGCGCTATCTCGCGATCCTCCTACGGCAGCAACAGATTGCCGTCGTTGAAAGAAGGGCCGCAAATCCCGGCTACATCGCCTTCGAGGATGATTTCCAAGTCGTCGCCGAACCCTTTGCCGAGACGCGCCGGAGATAGAGGAAGGACAGTCCGGGCCACGCCTCGAAGTTGTGTTGATGGTCGAGGGATGAACTTCAAGTGTTCGTGACCAGCCCTCATCAACGCGCCTTGGCTACTCTTTTGCGTTATCATGAAGAATTCGCGAAAAACGCGGTGGGCGTTTTCGCTGGTTTTTCCCGCCTTTGAATCATTGGAATCGCCCGTGCCTGCGCCTCTTCCCGCACCAGTTCCCGCTCCCCTCACGTTGGCACCTGTGACGGTCGATGCGGCGCTCGTGGGGCAGACGGTGGCCGCCGGTCTGCGGAAATTGCTCCCCGATCAAAGCTGGAGTGCGGTTCGCAAATTGATCGAACAGCGGCGGGTGCTGGTCAATCAGTATCCCTGCTTCGATGAAGCGCGGCGGCTTGCGGACAACGACGAAATTGAAGTCGCCTTGAACCCGGCACCGTTGCCGCCGGATGAGAATCAGGTGGAACTGGTCTATGTCGACGATGCGATCGTCGTCGCGCTCAAGCCAGCGGGGATGGTGACGGAGCGTCGGCATGACGATCTGCCTAACTCGCCGGAGCTGCGGTGGCAGGAACTGACGCTGGACGAGGCGGTCACCATCAAGCTGCTGGGGGGGCGTCCCTACGCCGCCGATCCCCGGTCGCAGAATCAATCTCGTCCCGCGCCTCGCGGCAACGACCGGCCCTTCACTTCGCGAGATCACGCGGCTCATTCCTCGCCCGCCCGCTCATATGCGGCGAAGAAGGCCCCGCTCCGCATGAAGGCCCCTCCCTGTCATGCGCGCGCGGCCCATCGGTTGGATCGCCAGACGAGCGGGCTCGTGGTGCTGAGCCGCCAGCCGGAGGTGGGCAAGGCGTTGCTCACCCTCTTCAAGACGCACGATATTCGGCGTGAATACGAAGCGCTGGCATGGGGCCATGTCACGCCGCAGCGACTGGTCACGGAACTGTCACGTGACCGAGGTGACGGGCTGCGCGGCAGCCGCCCGCCTGCGGAGGGAGACGTTCCGCCGGCCCTGCCAACGGGAACTCCGGAGCGGGTGAAGCGTCCCACAGCCAATCGCCGGGCGGCGATGCAGGT
>PNLE01000288.1 GCA_013822855.1 Planctomyces sp. | reverse complement strand
GCCCATGGCACCAATCCCGCCAGCGCCGCCATCGCCGGTTTCGATTGCGTCCAGCTTCCCGCGACCGCCGACGGCTTGGTCGATTTGGAAGAGCTTAAGAAGCACGCCGACAGTTCGACCGCCTGCTTCATGGTCACCAATCCCAATACACTTGGCCTCTTCGAGAAGCAGATCGATCAGGTCGCGAAGATCATCCACGATGTCGGCGGCCTGGTTTACATCGACGGCGCCAACATGAACGCCATCATGGGGATCACCCGTCCCGGCGACTTCGGCGGCGACATGATGCACTACAACGTCCACAAGACGTTCACCGGCCCGCATGGTGCCGGCGGCCCCGGCTCCGGCCCGATCGCCGTCCGTGACTTCCTGGCTCCCTATCTCCCGGCACCCGTGATCAAGAGAGTGACGATCGCGAGCGGCGAGGTTCGCTACGATCTCGTGACGCCGGAAAAGACGATCGGCAAGATCCGGACGTTCTTCGGCAACGTGGGCATCCTCATTCGCGGCTACTGCTACCTCCGCACCCTCGGGCCGGAAGGGGTCCGCAAGGCCGCCGAGCATGCCATCCTGAACGCCAACTATCTCAAGGCCCTCTTGTCCGACATCCTGCCCGCCGCGCATGGTGAGTATTGTCTCCACGAGTTCGTCGCCTCGGCGTCGAAGCTCTCCAAGGAGCGGGGCATCACCGCAATGGACATCGCCAAGCGGCTGCTTGACTTCGGCTTCCACGCCCCGACCGTCTACTTCCCGATGGTGGTGCCCGAAGCCCTCATGATGGAACCGACGGAGACTGAATCGAAGGCCACGCTGGACGCCTTTGCGGCCACCATCAAGCAGATCACGGAAGAGTCATCCGACTTCCTGCACGACGCCCCGCACACCTTGCCCGTCAGCCGCCCCAACGATGTCCAGGCCGCCCGCCAGCCGATCCTCCGCTGGACACCCAAAGTCGGGGTCTAGTCCGCGCCACCATGCACCCGATCCGAAAGCTATCGCACTGCCATGTCATCCTCGAACCCGAGCCCCTCTCGGGCGGGGAGAACATGCGGCGAGACGCCGCTCTCTTGGCCGCTGCGGGAACACCCGCCTGGCCGGCAGGTGCGGGCATCCTGCGACTCTATCAGTGGCAAGAACCGACCCTCTCGCTGGGATACTTCCAGGATCAGGCCGCTGTCGCGGGCAATCCGCGCTGGCAGGGCCTTCCCATCGTGCGACGGCTCTCCGGCGGCGGGGCGATTCTCCATGATCACGAATGGACCTACAGCCTGACGCTCGCCGACTGGTCGGCCCTCGTCCAGCGCCCGCACGAACTCTACGCCGCCATCCATCAGCCCATCGTCGACTTTCTCTCTTCCTCAGGAGTTGCCGCAAGTTTGCGGGGCATCACGACCCGTCAACCGGATGAACCCGAGCTTTGCTTCTTCCGGGCCGATGAAAACGACATCGTAGTCGGTGAAAGAAAGATCCTCGGCAGCGCGCAGCGCCGGCGGAAGGGGGGCCTGCTACAACACGGCAGCCTGATCATCGAGCAGTCGGCCATCACGCCCGAAATCATGGGCCTTGTGGAGCTTGGTGGACTTCGCCCCGCACCGGCCAAGCGAGAGTCCTTGGCCAAGAGCATCGCCGCAAGTATCAGCGAACATCACACTGTCCATCACAACTGGCCACTTGCCCTGTCGCCGCTGCTGGCACAGGACTGACACTTTCGCTCGATCTTGAGTTGGATCTATGAAGAGGCGGTCACCATCTCTTCGAGATGCGACCTCCCTCAAGCACCTCCTCATGAACAGAATGTCGCCAGCAAATCCACTCAACAAGTTTCCCTTCTTGCACACTTGCAAGAGGGAATCGTCCTAAGAGGGAATTCAGCAATGGGATTGATTGACGGTCCCTTCCCTGACTGGTAGCGTGAAATGGTAGGTGGGTTTTGATTGTTTGGTTCGAGCCGCTCTTTATTTTTTCCTCGACGCGGCAAGAACGCACCTCATTCTCGCTCAATGACCTTTCCACTTTCTCTCTGATCTTTTTCTCCCGGCAACCCTTCTTCGCTTTCAAGGCTATTGGCTGTCAGCCCATCTCGCAGAGTGAGTCACCTCACCGAGCACCGCAAGTTTCAGGGAGAATGGAACTCATGCTGAAGGCAGAGTTGAAGATCCTCGTTGGCAAACATCAGGGTAAAGTCATTTCACTCGCCGCCAAGAAGTTTCTTGTTGGTCGCGAGCAGGACTGCCACTTGAGGCCCAACAGCGATCTCGTGAGTCGGCACCACTGCGTCTTCACGATCGACGACTACGCGGTTCGCCTGCGTGATCTGGGGAGTACTAATGGTACCCAGGTCAACGGTGAAAACATTCGTGGTGAAATCATCCTCAACGAGGGTGACAAGGTGACGATCGGCAAACTGGAACTCCAGTTGCAGCTCAAAGTGGAAGCCGCTGAAGCAGTGAATGTCGGGCAAATTGCCGAATCGCTCCGTGCTTCCGTGGCAGCAGGATCCGCCCCCTCCGAGGTGACGCCCACGGCAACCGTGGAATTCGCTGGCTTCCCGGCGTTTGGTGCAACCGACGCCGCCGCCCAGGACACAAGCTACGAAATGCCGGCCTTCGCACCGGAAGGCGTGCCTCCTTTCACGGGTGACACCGCAATCGTGGCGGGTTCACCGCCACCACCGCCTCCGGCCATGCCCCCCGTCTATTCCGATCCCAATGCCCAACCCATGGGCTATCCACCGGGTTACGGAGTTCCGCAATACGGTGCCCCCCAGTATGGGGCTCCGCAATATCCAACTCCCGGCTATCCCGCTAACCCCTATGGCACTCCGGGCTATCCGCCCGCAGGTTTTCCAGCGGGATACCCCGCCCCCGGTTATGGCCAGCCGGTCTATCCTCAACCCGGCTATCCGGCCCCCGGTTATCCTGGAGCCTACGCGGCACCCCAAATGCCCGCTTACGCTCCCGCACCGGTTGAACCGGCCCCCGCCGCCCCTTCAGCCGCCGCGATTCCGATCCGCCTCCCCAATCCTGAAGAGACCGGAGCAGTCGAGAAACCTCCCGCCCCGCCAGCACCCGCCGGCGGAGCCCCCAGCTCGACGGAAAAACCATCGGACAAAGCTGGCGATATCATCAAAAAGTATCTCAACCAACGCGGCGGAAGGTGATATCTCCAGTCTTCATAAGTCGGCGTTTTGCAGCCGGTGCGATGTTTTTTTGGCGACTCACACCTTGACCCGCACTGATGAAAAGCTGAGAACGATGGGATCCAGCGTCTCTTAA
>PNLE01000287.1 GCA_013822855.1 Planctomyces sp. | reverse complement strand
GGGAGCCTGCCCTACGAGGCAACACTCTTCTGGGCGATGATCTGATCGAGTTCTGCCTTCAAACGCGGCAGGATTTCGTCGTATTTGAAGTGGCCGAGTTCGACCGGGCCCTTCTTGAGGTTCACATGGTTGGGACCGCACCAGAGGCCGAGGTCGGCGTCGTCGGTCTCGCCCGGGCCGTTCACCCGGCAACCCATGACGGCGATCGTGATCTTGTGGTCCTGGGCGTAGGTCGTCATCTCTTTCACCTGCTGGGCGAGGTCGATGAAAGCCTCGTTCTCGACGCGCGAGCAGCTGGGGCAGCTGATGATGTTCATCGTCTTCAGGCCGAAGTCGACGAACGACCGCACGCGGCCGGCGGCGATGTCGGCGATGATCCGCCGCCCCGCTTCGATCTCTTCATGCTTGCGGTTGTTGGGAACCGTCAGCGAAACGCGGATCGTGTCGCCGATCCCCTGGCTGATGAGCTGCTCGAAGGCGATGCGGGTCTTGATGATGCCATCCGGCGGCAAGCCGGCCTCGGTCACCCCCAGATGCAGCGGAATCTCGGGCCGGGATTGGGCGAACTGCTTGTTGACGAGGATCACGTTCTGCGGATCGGAGTCCTTGAGCGAAACGACGTAGCGCGTGAAGCCGATCGAGTCGAGGTAGTCGCAATGCTCGATGGCACTGGCCAGCATGGGGCCATTCTCGTCACCGCCGTAATCCTCGGCCTTTTTGGCGGGATCGACGGACCCGCAATTGACGCCCACGCGCAGGGCACAGTCGTTATCGACCGCGACCTTTGCGATGTAGGCCACCTTCTCCTGCCAGGGCTTGGAGCGTTCGTGGTGGTAGAGATGGCCGGGGTTGTAGCGAATCTTGTCGACGTAGGGGGCGACGAGTTCCGCCAGCCGGTAGTTCTCCTGAAGATCGACGGAGAGATTGGCGGTGACCTGCGCCCGGATCTCCTTGAGTGCGGCCGCATCCTTGGGGCTGTCGACGGCAATGCGGATGACATCGGCCCCGGCGTTTTGCAAATCGAGCACCTGGGCGACGGTGGCGTCGATGTTCTGCGTGTGCGTCGCCGTCATGCTCTGGACGGCGATGGGCTGCCCACCGCCGATGGTGCAGCTTCCCACACGGACGGCACGGGTTGGATTTCGTCGCAGTTCCATCAGGCGATTCCTGTGAGAAGCGTGTTTGTCATCCATCACGCACGGGGAAGGTGGCCGTCGATTGCCAATCTTGATGAGGTTCGCATACGGGGTGCCACCGGCGTTACCAGCGTTACTTTTTCGCAAGTTTCAAGAGCACTGGCGGAGCCAATAGCACCCGTTTGACCTTCTCTCTATGAACCGAATCGAAGTTTATCAGTTAACCAATTGCGGCTAAGCCGGCGGCGAGGTCGGCGACGACATCTTCAGGATGCTCAATACCGACGGAGAGCCGCAGCGTGTTCTCGGTGATTCCCGCGGTCCGTCGATCGGCTTCCGACATCGACGAGTGGGTCATGGTGTCGGGGTAGTCGATCAGCGATTCGACGCCGCCCAACGACTCCGCCAGTTGGAAGATCTTGAGCTTCGAAAGGAACTTTTCGACAGCCGGGCGGCCGCCGTTCAGTTCAAAGCTGACCATCGCCCCGTAGCCGAACTGCTGCTTTTTGGCGAGTTCGTGGCCGGGATGTGTCGGCAGGCCGGGGTAGTAGACCTTCTGGACGCCGGGATGCTCATTCAGGAACTGGGCGACGGCGCTGGCACCGCGCTGGTGGGCTTCCATCCGGGGGGCGAGGGTCTTCACGCCACGAAGGACCAGCCAGGCATCGAACGGTGAGCAGGCCAGGCCCATCGCGTTGACCACATAGCTGATGCGCTCGGCATGTTCCTTGTGCTTGCAGATGACGGCCCCGCCGACGACATCGCTGTGGCCGTTGAGGTACTTCGTCGTCGAGTGCATGACAACATCGACGCCGTGATCGAGCGGCCGCTGGAAGTAGGGGGAAAGGAACGTGTTGTCCGCGATGGTGATGAGGCCACGGGCCTTGGCGATGGCGGTGATCGCCCCCAGATCGACAATGTTCAGCAGAGGATTGGAGGGGGTTTCCAGCCAGATGCACTTCGTGTTGGGCTTGATCGCCGCTTCGACGTTGGCGGGGTTCCCCATGTCGACGAAGGTGAAGTCGATCCCCTGTTCACGAAGGACCTTGTCAAACAGGCGATAGGTGCCGCCGTAGATGTCGTGGCCGGTGATGACATGGTCGCCCGGGGCGACAAGCTGCATGGCGGCGACGATCGCCGACATGCCAGTGCAGGTGGCCCGGCAATCGATCCCCCCTTCGAGGGAGGCGAGGTTCTCTTCGAGGGCCTTACGGGTGGGGTTGCCGCTGCGGGTGTAGTCGAACCCGCGGTGCGAATCGAGGTTTTCCCAGCGGAAGGTCGAGGTGGGATAGATGGGTGTCGTCGCACTCAGGTAGGCGGAATCCTTGTCGACACCGGTATGGACACAACGCGTTTCAAACTTCACGTTCGGGTTTTCCTAGGCTGGATCGGCGGGGAATCGAGTGATGGCATGCCGGTGGAAGAGCGGGGATCCGGTCCGCAGGTTCGGTTTCGGCCCGTTTCCATCCGGAACTGCCCAATCAGTGATGATGTCGCTCTCGACGAATTCTATCGTTCCCGGACAGGAATGGCAGTCCAGCGGGGAGGGATGGGAGAATCGGCGGTAGGGTCCGCTGTGCGGACCATGTTGAGCTGGATTCTCCCAGCCGCATCCATTCCGAACGGGCGTCTTGGACGAAGGTGCGATGAATATGGTCCGCACAGCGGACCCTACGTTTGCTACGTTTGCGGCATCCTTGTTGAGAAAACGTCACGCTGGCGGGGCTTCGTCACGGGTGGCGCGTTCCTGGCCGAAGGCGAGGCGAAGCTGCTGGTCGGGTTCCGGCTCGCGGAACTCCTTGAACAGGAGGCTCGGCTGGATGTCGTGGTTGTGCTGGTACTTGGTGCTCTTGTACTCGGTGATCTCTCCCTCGACCTGATGATAAAAAATCTGGCAAATGGGAACCCCCGCATAAATCCGGATCGGATGGATGGCGAACATCTCCAGCGTCCAGTAGCCGCAGAAGCCGACATCGCCGAAGCCCGCCGTCACGTGGACGAACAAGCCCAGCCGACCGACGGAGGACCGCCCTTCGAGCATGGGGACGAAGTTGTGCGTTTCGGTGTATTCCATCGTCCGGCCCAGATAGAGCCGACCGGGCTGCAGGACGAAGCCCTCCTCGGGGATCACCAGGCGGCGGTAGCGGTTGGGCCGCTGCATGTCGAGGAT
>PNLE01000286.1 GCA_013822855.1 Planctomyces sp. | reverse complement strand
GGCGACCAGGGATTGGCAGTGAGAGCCGTGACGGCATTGGCGCGAGATGTGACGACGACCGGCTCCAGGGGAAGGGCGGCTTCCGGCATCGGGGGCGGACCTTCGGGGCGTTTCATCGAAGAAGCGGCGGAAGCGGTCACGACCGACTTCTTCTTGATCTTGGCCTTGCTCCCCGAGTTCTGGAGGGCACCCTGTTCGATCCACTTTCGGACCAGTTCCAACTGCGCATCCGCCAGCTTCGGTTGGCCGGGCGGCATGACGGGCTCCGACTCGTGGGTCATCACCAGATAGAGTTGGCTGTTGGCCGGTTCGCCGTTGGTGTTGATCACTTCGCCCGAAGCACCGCCCTGCATGGCGGCTGAGTAGTTGTCGAGAACCAGATCGCCCTTCTTGTCGTTCGCGTTGTGGCAGGAGCCGCACTTCTCGCGGAAGAGGGGGAGGATGTGCTCCTCGTAGGTGATCTTCTTCTCGGGTTCCTTCTTCTCCCCAGCCTTCTCTTCGGCCCGCGCGATCACACCGCCAAAGCAGATGCTCAGAGCCATGAAGGCCGCTGTCATGAAGGCCACAACGCAATGAGAGTGAACCGGCAGGCGATGAATGAGCGAGCTGCGAAGCGGGGAGGTCGACATGGCGTTTCGATTCACTCTTCTGGCGGGTGGTGGCGTCGGCGGGCAAGCGGGCGGTGTGCGGCGTGGGAAAGGCCGAGAATGAAGGTTGAGATGTGCCTTCGCCCGAGGGTATCGGCAACCTCAATTCTTCTCTAACAGAACGCTAATGGTTGAAGATGAATTCCCGGCTGTTGAGCAGGGCCCAGAAGACATCGTCCAGATCCCGCTTCGGATCCTTCGATTCGGCGAGCACGGGCCTGAGTGCTTCCAGTTCCACGGTTGTCGGCTTCCGCGAGAGGCAGCGGATGTAAAGCCGGTTGACGATCTCTTCCGGGGCCACCTTCTCCTGGAGCAGCTTGCCCACAAGATTTCCCTGGGCGATCTTTTGGTTGGACGAGTCGCCGTTGAGCAGATGCAGCGCCTGCGACAAAGTGGGTTCCATCTTCACTTCACAACTGCAGGCCGTCTCGCGGGTGGCCCGGCCGAAGGTGGTGAGGAAATAGTTTGAAGTCTGGCCGTCGGCGATCTGGACCGCCCGGGCTCCTACTGGCAGGCCGCGAAACTTTTCACGACCGCTGGTGACCTGGGTGATAATGTCCAGCATCGACTCGGCCTTGATGCGGCGGAGCGACTGGTGGGCGAAATTTTTCTCATCCGTCGCGTTCGATTCGTTTCGTTGGGTCGAACGCTGGTAGGCCTCCGACTTCACGATGTCCTTGACCAACTGCTTGAAGTTGTAATTCGATTCAGTGAACCGCTTGGCCAGTTCCTTCAGCAGGGGCGCGTTCGACGGCGGGTTTGAGATACGAACATCATCGATCGGATCGACAATCCCGATCCCGTAGAAATGGTGCCACACGCGATTGACGAAATTCTCCGCGAAGTAGGGGTTCTCGGGAGAGGCCAGCCAGTTGGCCAAGACCTCGCGGCGATCCTTCCCTTTGGTATCGGCCTTGGGACCACCCAGGAAAATCGGCTCCATCACCTTGCCCGTGACGGGATGGCGGACATCGCCGCCACCGCTGTTGAAGACGATTGTCTCCCGGTAATCCTCGGCCTCTTTGCGACCGATCTGCGAGAAGAATGAAGCGAACGAGTAGTAGTCATCCTGGGTCCAGCGATCGAACGGGTGGTTGTGGCACTGGGCGCATTGCGTCCGCATCCCCATGAAGATCTGGGCGACGTTTTCAGAGACCTTCAGCGTATCTCGTTCGATCTGGTAGAAATTCGTCGGCGCGTTCTTGAACGTGCCGCCGTTGGCCGACAGGATGTCGCGGACCATGACGTTGAGCGGGACATTCCCCGCGATCTGCTCCGAGAGCCAGTTGTAGTAGAGAACGATCGACTTGTAGCTCGTCTGGTTCGACGACCGCATCATGAGCCATTCGGCCCACTTGGAAACCCAGACCTCGGTAAACTCCTTCCGCTCGATGAGCTGGTCGATCAGCTTATCGCGCTTGTTGGAATCCGGATCGTTCATGAAGGAGGCGTACTCTTCTTCGGTGGGCAGAATCCCCACGAGGTCGAGATAGACACGCCGCAGGAAGGCTTCGTCGTCGGCCCGGCCGCTCGGTTCGATCCGCAGCTTCATCAGCTTCTTATTGACCAGTTCATCCACATAATTGACGGCGGGCATCCTCTTGGCTTCGTACTGGTGCCACTTGGGGAGAACCACGAAGTGCGAACCGACGGTGAATGTCGAGAAGCGGGCCATGACGAAAGCCTCGCCCCGGGCACCGGCCTGAATCAGCCCTTCCTGAGTGATCGTCGCGGAGTTGTCGTTGTTGGACATGAAGAGGGTGAGGGCCGTGACATCGCGGTCGCTGCCATCGCTGTAGGTGGCCCGCACGGTGACCTGTTGCTTGGCTCCTTCGCCATCGAGCACACCGTCCGGCGGATAGAGGCTCAGGCCCGTGCAAACCGGAATATCGGCGGGATCCTGGGGGCAGTTGGCGGCCACCCAGTTGACGAGCGTCTGGTTGAGCTCCGACGACATCTCGAACCGCTTCCCTCCACTGTGGGGAACCGCGCCGATCGACTTCTCGACCAGCAGGCTGGCCTCGGGAACGGCCATGTCCACCCGGCGGCCAGGGAGTTCGCGAACCACACGGTGGTAGTCGCCATCGGGGTCGTAACCGAACAACGAGAGGCGGAAGCCGTCCTTGCCACGGGCGGCCCCGTGGCAGCTGCCGCTGTTGCAGCCGGACTTCATGAAGATCGGCATAACGTCCAGCTTGAAGCTGACGGCGCGGGCATCGGCGGCCTTGGTCACTTCGACCGGAATCAGTTTGGTTTGCCCGCCAAACTCCACACGCAGTTCGGTCTTGCCATCGGCATGGGGAACAAGGGTGGTGGCGTTCAACTTGGCGATCGCGCCGTCGACAAGGCTCAATTTGGCCTCGCCGCTGACGTCCTGAGTCACGCCATCATTGCGCACGATCTGGACGACGATCAGTTGACGATCGGCCGAGGTCTCCAGTTTCACATTCTCAGGGTAGACCCGCAGCTCCGCAATTTTCGCTTCGGCGAACGCGTTGGCCGCCTCCAGCGAAAGGAACAGGCCGAGCACACCGCGGAAGATCCCTTGGATCATTCGGCGGGATCGGGCCTCCGGTTGCGGAGTGGCTGTGGTGGTTGTCAGTGGCATGTCGATCACCTGATCGGAAGGAGGCGGCCGCGTGGATGGATGATTCACAGGGCGAAAGCAGATTCGAAAACAATGGCCAACGCTAACTTTGAAGAATCACTAGGG
>PNLE01000285.1 GCA_013822855.1 Planctomyces sp. | reverse complement strand
CGACCTTTCGGTCTTATGGCGTGGAGCCGGGCGACCTCGAGGGCCTGGCCCGCGCGATCCCGCCCGCCCATCGCCAACTGCTGACTGGGCTTCCCTGGGTCGTTGAACATCCCGAAAACATCTTCGTCCACGCGGGACTGGATCCCAACCAGCCAACGGACATGCAGTTGCGAATCCTTCACGAGAAGGATTGGACGCTCGTCAGGCCCCCCTGGCTGTGCGACAAAGCCCTGGCGGCGGGCGACGGGCCGACCGACAACTGGCGGCGGATCGTCTCGGGCCATGTTCCCGTGCCGGAGGTCGTCTCCCGCCCCAAGAGGTTGCTGATCGACACCACGGGGGGCGTGAGCGGCGAATTGAGCTGCGTCATCCTGCCGGAAGGGAAGATCATTCAGAGCTTCGGGGGTTCCGAACGTGGCAAATTGAGCGCTGCGGAAACCGCAGCCGCTCAGCATGCCAAGCCAGCCATTCCCGGCGTTGATGCCGTGAATCGTCGAGTACCCGGCGGTCCCGATCGAACTTCCCACCGAGCCGAAGCCGACCCGGTGGAACGGGACAGCTCAAGGGGAGACCGCAACTCTTCACGGAGTCGCTCGGCAGGCTCGGCACAGATCAAGGCCGAACCCGCCAAGATGTCCTGGTGGAAGCGACTCCTGGGTTAGCGAAAGAAGTGAAATTCAATGAAACAGGGGGCTCGGCGATTGTGATCGCCGAGCCCCCTGTTTTGATGTCAAGCAAACATACTTTCACAAGGCTGTCGACAGCCAAAGGGCTGTGGGTTAAATCTCGCGACGAACGGGGCCAGCGGGAACCATCTTTTTGACTTTCTTGCCCGTCTTGGGATCTTCCTCTTCGACGAATCGAGGACGGAGTTTCTCTTCTCCGCCGCCCCCACGCATCGCGGCGGGATTGTAGTAACCTTCCTTCCAATCCCAGCCCAACGGGCGGCTCAGTTCACGTTCCGCCATGAGTCCCCAAGGGGTTCCGGCGTGTTCGTCAACAACTCGCTTGAGGTACTCGTTGGCACGGTTGGCCAGCTTCTTGACGCTGGCACCCGAAGTGATTTCCTTGGCAGGAACCAGCTCCCAACGATTGTTGTTCGCCTTCTCAAACTTGCGTGGAGACGCCTTCATTTCGGCCAGCATGGTGTTGTAGCCGAAGGCCCGTACCTTAAGTGCCAGCAGACGCCCCATGGCCAGATCGTAGTTGGCCTTCCAGCGCGGCTCGGTCAGCTTGGCGCGATCTTTCTCTCCCACTTCCAGCTGGGCGAGAAGTTGCGAGATCTTGTAGTCAAAGTCCGCCAAGGGCCGCTGGGCACGATCAATGGATGCCCTCAACTCCCCATCGTTCGCTGCGGGAAAACCCAAGCTCGGCAGCGGAATCTGGATATCCTTGTTCTGCTCGGCCAGTGTGACCAGCGTCTGCTTGGTCAGGCTCTTGCGGATGTCGGCATCCATCAGGTTGATGGGGCGGTAATCCGGCTGGTAGTTCCGCATGGTTTGTGGATCAAGAGACGGCCCCTTGCCCGAGTCGGCCACGAAGAACAGGCCGCCGGTTTCCGCACAGAGTCGGGTCAGGCCGTAGGGACCGAAGCCGGATGACAGATTTTCGAGACCGTAATCATTGATTCCCCAGAATCCGAGATGGACGAATTCCTGGTAGAACGATTCGGGGCCGCGATCCATCACACCGATGACTTGTTCACCGTTTTCCAGTTCGAAGGGCTCTTCCACTTGGCGTTTGCCAAAGGGAGCCGCGTCGCCGACGACGTAGCAGCGGATGCCAGCCCGCTTGGTCGATGAAATGGCGAGTTCCAGCTTGTCGCGAGCATCGGAGCCTGCTTCGTCGGTGACGACAATCAGCATAACATTCCGGCCCATTTTGGTGCGGTAAGAGAGAAACTTGTTGGCGGCGGTGGCTACAGCCCCAAACGTGTTCTCCAAGCCACCCGATTCGCTCTTCACGCCGCGAACGGTTTTCACCAGTTGAGCCACATCGTCAACGGGTTCTTCCGTGAGGATGTTCGTCCGCTCGCCGAAAGTCACGACAGCCGACTTGAGGGCCTTGTCCGCAGAGACATTCATGGCGTTGAGCTGGTTGTAGACATTCTCCACGCGGTCCGCGATGACATTGCGGCGTTTGTGCAGTGATGGCGACACATCGAAGAGCCAGACGACCAGTGTCTTCTTCTCACGCAGCGAAGCGGCGATTTCAAACGCCAGGCGATCAACCGCCCCTTCGACACCACCCGGATGCTCGGTAGCCCCCTGGGTGTTGATGGCGTGGGTCAGCTCCGTGCGGGGCGGTTCCACAATGGCTTCCGTCGCGGGAAGCTCCGGCTTGAAAGGATCCTCAAGCTGATCCTTGAATTCCTCTTCCGACTTCTGCCCCATGGCGACCGAAGCCTCCTGGGAGGCTCCCAGCATGTTGAAATTGCTGTCATTTCCCATCACATCGGAAACCGTGGCGTCGAATTTGAACTCGACCTCCTGCGGGATGTCCTTGATTTCGCTGGTGATCATCAACTGTTCGCGGATCGCTTCCGAGAAGGTGATCATCGAAAAGGCGAAAAGAATGGCGGCATGCAAAGCGAGACTGATCGTCCACGCTCCACTTTCCTTGATGCGATCCCACCACGAGGGACCGAAGTCCATTTCGTAGACGACATCGTCCTGGGGTTGGGTAATGCTGGCCATGCGTGTTCCCCAAACTCACTGGCACCGTACGTCTACGGAGCCAATGTCCTTCATTTCCGATTCACGGATGTCATGTCATCGGTTGAGCACGGATTGCCCGCCAGAACCGGTATGGTCACATGTGCAATTCGCAAAAAAATCATCTTCTCAAATGCTACGCTATCGCCCGATTTCTGGAAGTGCAATTGCCATTTGCGGCGAATCCCTTCGAGAAACCTTTGCCCTACCACCACATAAACTGCACAACCTAAGGATGCAGCGTCCAGAAAAGAGATCCACGCCCTGACTGAGTCATCGACGCCAGAGATCGAGCAACCACCTAAAATTCATCGCCAAAATGGCTTGTGCAAGATGCGACAAGCGTTTCGCCGAATATCAGTAAACCGCGTGAGATTCCTGAAAAGTTCGACGATATCACCATGGCAAGTGACCGATTTCTGGAGTAATCCCGAAAGAACCGTATCTCAGGCTGCAAATGTCTGCCGGATCGACTGGCAGTCGACAATGACGCAAATTGGATCTTCTATTTGATTTCGTATCAAATTTAGGGGGGTCACACCGTTAGCGAGGAAGGAATGGCCACGTGAATGGTGCCTGCTGGCTTTCAGAAACGCGGACGGCGGATGGGTTGGATCTCCGGTATCGCGACTATCGGCCTGATCGATCGGCTGGCTGGACGACGCTCATTGTGCATGGAGTGGCGGAGCATGGCGGTCGCTACGACCATGTTTCTCGCTGGCTGCTCCAGCGCGGT
>PNLE01000284.1 GCA_013822855.1 Planctomyces sp. | reverse complement strand
GCTTTTCCGCCGATCTGCCGGGGATCGAGCCCAGCCAATTCGGCTCGACCACCCGGAGCTTGTCTCTAGCCAATTGATCTCCCCTTCTGGCCCATCACAGTCGATTCGTCGGGGATCTGCGGTAGCCAATCGTTCCCCAACGCTTTCGAGTTTCCCCCTTGTCGACTAATCTTGGAGTATTGCGAAACCACTCCGGCATCGCGCTATCGACTCACTTCCGGAATCGACTCATCACGCCATGGACAACGAACTGATTTCCCGCTCCAAGGATCTGACGGCTCGCATCCTCCAGCTCCGAGACTCTCTTTGACTACGCCAAATGGCAAACGCGGGTCGCGGAAATCAACCAGGCCATGACCGCCCCCGACTTCTGGGATCACCAGGAGAAGGCACAGGCCTTGGTCACGGAGATGCGGACGGTCAACGGTTCGCTCAAGCCTCTGCAGGAGCTGATCGACGGCACGGAGGAACTGGCCGTCATGCGGGAATTCCTCGCCGAGGACGATTCCAGCGAATCCCGCCAGGAGATGTCGGAACTCCTCACCAGTCTCGAAGAAAAATTCCAGAAGGTCGAACTCAAGGCGCTGATGAGTCGTCCGGAGGATCCGTGCGCCGCGTATCTGCAAATCCAGGCCGGTGAAGGGGGAACCGACTCCTCCGACTGGGCTTCGATGCTCCTGCGGATGTATACCCGCTGGGCCGAGGATCGCGGCTTCGAGACCGAACTGGTGGAAATTTCCGAAGCCGAGGAAGCCGGCATCCGCAATGCGACACTCGCCATCCGCGGCGAATTCGTCTACGGCCTGCTCCGCGGAGAGACCGGTGTCCATCGCCTCATCCGCATCAGTCCCTTCGATGGTGCCGGACGTCGGCAGACCTCGTTCGCCGCCGTCGATGTCATCCCCGAACCCGACGAAACGATCGATATCGACATCGACTGGGACGATCCGAAGATCATCCGGGAAGATATCTTCCGGGCGAGCGGTGCCGGCGGCCAGCACGTCAACAAGACGTCATCCGCCATCCGGCTCACCCACCTCCCCTCGAACACGGTTGTCCAGTGCCAGAATGAACGCAGCCAGCATAAAAATCGGTCCTGGTGCCGCAAGATGCTGGTCGCCAAGCTGCTGCAGCTGGAAACGGTGAAGCGGGAAAACGAATCCGCCGCCAAACGCGGCCAGAAATCGAAAATCGGCTTCGGTGGCGAAACGATTCGAAACTACGTCCTGAACCCCGAGCAATTCGTGAAAGACACGCGGACCAATCTCAAGGTCGGCACTCCCATGCCGGTCTTGGATGGACGCATCGACGAGTTTCTCGAAGCCTATCTTCGCTGGGATATGACGTAAGAGCTTTCCACGAAAGAGAGCACAGGATGCCATGCCTGTGCTCTCTTTTTTTGATGAGGTGCCGGTAGTTTTCGAGCGAGGGCGGTCTGCTTCCGGTAACATGGGGTGGCACCACAAGCCTCTCGTGGAGACCACCGATGATCCGCTTCGAACGCATCCTCTTCCCCACCGATTTCAGTGAGTTCGCGGCACCGGCCCAGGCCTATGCCACCGAGTTGGCGACCCGCCTGGGGGCCGAACTCCACCTGCTCACCGTCGTGCAAGATATCGAGATGATCTCTCCCGATCCGGCATCGCCGTTCCTGCTCCCCACCGGCCAGCTGCCTGAACTGATCGCCGCCGCCCAGGAGCATCTGGAGTCGATCGTCCCGGCAACATCCGCCGAAGGCCTCAAAGTGGTGCGGGCGGTTCGATCGGGAGTCGCCTTCCTGGAAGTCTTGCAGTACGCCGAGGATCAGGCGATTGATCTGATCGTCCTGGGAACTCATGGCCGTACCGGTTTGGCTCATGTGCTGCTGGGAAGCACGGCGGAGCGGATCACCCGCAAATCCCCCTGCCCGGTCCTCACCGTCCGCCCGCAAGCCCTCAAAGCCGCCGCCGCCCAATCGGAAGTGTGAACTGTTTCCGCTTTGAATTTCAGTCAGATATCTCCATCAATTGCCAATTCAGCTCCCGCACACTTCGCACTTCAACCAATCCCGATTCAAGAAATAGCGGATTCACACCCGCCGCTCGCCTGCCATCAATCTGGAACCCGCCCCATGTCGCTCCCCTTTGCCGCTCGTTCACCTTCCATGCTTTCCACGATCTTCTGGCTTGGCTCCTGTTGTCTGAGCGGCTGCTACTACAACGAATTTTCCGCCACGCCCGCCTCCGCACCTGTCACCGTCACGGCCACCAAAACGACACCCGACGCGGCGGAGTCGACATCGACTACCGCCGCTACAGCTGCCGCTGCCCAACAATCCACTCCGACAGCTGTACCGGCTTTGGAAGTCCCCTCTGCCGATGCCCACAACCAGCTTTCCCCAGACGAAATCGAAGCCGGCTGGATCAAGCTCTTCGACGGGCACACTCTCTTCGGCTGGCAGCCCAACTCCGAGGCCAAGTGGACGGTCGCCAACGGCGAGATCCTGATCCCAGACGGCCCCAAGGGCCTCCTCTGCACCACGACCCGCTTCGCCAACTACGACCTTCGCTGCGATGTCTGGATTGAAGCCGAGTCCAACAGCGGCATTTTCCTCCGCACGGTCCTCAACCCGAAGAATCCGGCTGTCGACTGTTACGAACTCAACATCTGCGACAACCACCCCGCCGGCTTCACCAGCGGCAGTCTCGTGGCCCGTGCCAAGCCCACCAAAACCATCGCCACCGCCGGCGCATGGCACACGTACGAAGCGACCGTCAACGGTTCCTCTCTCACCGTCAAGCTCGATGGCGAACTGATCGCGAGCTACACCGACGACACGCCGTCACCACTCAAAACGGGCTTCATCGGCCTCCAGCAGAACGGCGGCCCCGCCCGCTTCCGCAGCATCTACTTGAAGCCTCTCGGCCTGGAACCCCTCTGGAACGGCAAGGATCTCACCGGCTGGCGCGTCGTTCCCGGCAGTGCGGGGACATTCGCGGTGGAGGGTGATTACCTGCATGTCGAGGGTGGCCGTGGATTCCTGGAGACCGAGAAAACCGCAGGCGACTTTGTTTTCCAGTTCACGGCCCGCACCCTCGACAAGAACCTCAACGGGGGAATCTTTTTCCGGGCAATGGAAGGGACGGAAAAGACACCCTCCCACGGCTACGAGTACCAGATCCACAATGGCATCAAGAACGGCGACCGCAACCAGCCGCTCGACCACGGAACGGGGGCCATCTTCCGCCGCGTCTCGGCCCGGCGGGTGGTCGCCAATGACAACGAGTGGCTGACGGGCACACTGATTGCCGACGGGCCGCACTTCTCGACGTGGGTCAACGGCATCCAGATGGTCGACTGGACCGACGATCGCGCCCCGAATCTCAATCCCCGTGAAGGCCAACGCCTGGAACCAGGCCACTTTAGCCTGCAAGGCCACGACCCGGGAACGAAGTTCGACTACAAGTCGATCACCCTCGCCCCCCTACCCTGAGCTTGGCTCTTCCCCCCTCGCCCATTCCGCTGGGTGAGGGACGGGGTGAGGGCGAGT
>PNLE01000283.1 GCA_013822855.1 Planctomyces sp. | reverse complement strand
TTGAGTTACGGAAAACGCAATCACAGGCGACCTAGTCAAGCTGTGAAAGCTCCGTAAATCAAAACACGCACGCCGAACCGGCAGCCCGATTGGGCGTGCAGGTTCGGCGTGTTGCTTTTGGGGGCCTCGAATGGCTGGGGAAGTCATCCCATTCCAATGTGCTTGCGGGCGTTCACTCAAGGTGAAAGCCAAGGCCATTGGCTCAGCGATGAAGTGCCCGGCCTGTCATTCGCCCATCGTGATCGAGCAGCTGACGCCTGAGGAAATCGGGTCGTTTGTTCCAGGGGTCGCGTCAAAGCCTTCGCTCTGGCGCAGGATGTTCGATCGACCCAAGCGCTGGAATCAAGGCCGCCCCGACAAATCGCTGCCCGCCAGCGAAGCACGGAAGATGTTCGAGCAAATGGCCCCGCAGCGGCCCCAACAGCCGTTGGCCACGGGATGGCGAAGGTTCGCCCTTTCCTTGGCCGCTACCCCTGTGCTCGCGGCCGTGATCATCGCGGTGACCATGTTTGCCGTCGACCGGTTTGGAGAGGGACGCGAAAGAGATTCCTCGAAACTGAGTTACAGCAGCCCCACTGGATCGCGGACTTACGTTGCCGCTCGGACTACCAGCAGCACCCAACCCGTGGAACCAGTGAAGTCTGATGGGAAATCGCTCTGGCGAAAGGCCAACGACGCCCTTCATCCGGGGAAGGTCTATGTGAGGCCTCACGAGCGAACGGATGGAACTGACGTCGATGGCCACTATCGATCCAAGCCTTCCAAGAAATGAACCTTGCGCATCTGCTCTAAGAATGTAGTATCAGAAGGATGCCTGTCGTGACCCCAGAACAACTCCCCGCCACTTTCCAACGAAACCTTCGCTACTGGCGGAAGGCCAAGCCGATGACGATCCGCGCGCTGGCGGAATCGTTGGGGACGTCCGATTCTGCGATTGTGAACTGGGAAAGTGGTAAGACATCGCCCACACTCACAACAGTCGTGAAGATTGCCCAGGCCTTGGGAATCACTCCCGAAGCTCTTCTGATGGACTCAACACCCAGCATTCAGGGCGTGCCTCTGGCAACTGCCGGATAATTTGGGTTTGACAGCACTATATTTTTCTGTAGTATTCCCGCCGTGAGGTCACGGTGGGCATCAGCCAATGAACGCCGCCGTCCCTCTCGGGACGAGCGGCGTTTTTCGTTCGTCCCGCCACATTCCCAGTGAGCAGCCGTCACTTGGCACACCAGTGCCATTTGTGAACTAGGCTGAAGGCGGACGGATCCATGTGTCGCAACTTGACGGAGCAGCCCCCGGAACGACGTTTCACACAAGGTTCTGATGCCCCAGACCTCACCCGACGCCACGGCCGCCGCTCGATTCGAAGCCCTTTTCCGAGACTCGGCGCCGTACGAACCCCCCTCCCCCTCGCACAACCAACTGACAGGCGAAGGCCCACACATGATGTGGATTGTCATGAAGGAGGTGTACGCCGAACGCTGCGATCTCAGGCTCTCCCCCGCGTTCGCCGCCAACGTCAAAAAAGTGCTCGACCGCTTCACCAAGTACTGCTCGCTCCTCTCCCGAAAGCTCGGTTCCATCACCTCGATCGAGCTGGAGACCTACATCCAGAAACGGGCACGCGACACCTGGCGCGGCAAGCCGATCACCAACTGCACCATCAACAACGAAATCGCAATCCTCAACGCCTTGTTCGCCTACTGCGGCCCGCGCGAAACCCGAGGCCATGGACGCAAGAATCTGGGTCTTCTGGCGAATCCGCCCTTCATCGATCCCCTGCCGGTCCTCGATGCGGCACCGGTGGCCCTCGACGACGACCAGCTCCGGGCCTTCATCGCCTCCACCGCCCTGGCCCGTTCGCCGCGGCTTCCCGGTTGCGAGCCGCAGACCTTCTGGATTGCCGCACTCCTGCTCGACTCGATCACGGCCCTTCGGCGAAACGCCCTGCTGAACATTCCCCGGCCCGACGATGCCACGCTCTGGGAACTGCGGGAGCTGGTGCTCCCCGCCAAGCTCAACAAGACGCGGAAGGAACTCCGCATCTCGTTGGGACGCAACGACGAGGTGCTTCAGCTCCTCGCATCGCTCCCCAGCCAACCGGGGGAACCGATCTTGCCTTGGAAAGATCGCACGGGCCGACGCATGAGCGAGTCCCACTTCAACGCTGTGATGCAGGACTTCCAGCGCGAAGCCGGCATCAAGGATGGCCAGAGGGTATTGACCAAGCATCTGCGGTCCTCGGCCGCCTCGGAGATCCTCGACAGCTCGTTCGGCGCTTCGGTCGCCAAGAAGAAACTGGGCCACAGCCCCACGTCGAACGTGATCTTCACGAACTATCAGGCCCGGCGGATCACGGACAACGATCGAGCCGCCACCGATGTGCTGGCGGGCCGCTTGCTCGCCCTGCTCCGGCCCCAGGTTCCCGACCTGAAACTCGCGACCGGCTGACAGCCGCCGCCGCATCGAAAGGAGGTGCGGTGTGATTCGGTTCAATGACGAGATGCGGCTGTGCGAGGAGTGTGCCGGCAAGGGGACGATCGAGCGGGTCAACGGTTATTTGCGGCCCTGCGTCGAATGCGATGGCGTGGGAGCGTTCAACGTTTCGCACGGCCCGTGCCAACACCCGCCCGGCTCCTATCAGAAGGTCACCGCCCTGGCGTTCCGCCTGCGGCAAGGGATCCCCCTGTGGCATCCCGAGGACGCCACCAACGAATCGGTGCTGACCCGCCGGGCCCCCGATGCCCCGGTCACCGAATCCATGTTTGAGGAGGAGGACTCCGATGCCGACGAAATCTGATGACCCGAAGCTGGCGGCCATGGGGAAGATCCTCATGAGCTACCAGGACTCCGAAGCCAAGCTCTCGCTCGACTGGTGCACGTTCAGCCCCGTTGGCTTGGTCGTCATGCATGCCCATCTCCTGGTGGGAATGCGGCAGATGACGGAACACGGGGCGAACCTCGATCCCGTTCTAATGGCGTTCGTGTTTCAGCTCAAATCACGGCTTCCCCTCGATCTGCAGGTGGTCATGGAACACAACGAAGCCCGCATCCTCAAGGGCGGCGGCCCCGCGTGCGTCCCCGTGATGAAGCCCAGGCCCGACAGAAACTAACCCGCACAAGTCTGGGGGACGGGTCGCAGCGGAAGCTGGCCCGCCTCCGCGATGCCCACGCTGTACGGCTTCAATCGCGTTCGTTGGGTATCACGCGACCCGTCTCCGGCTTGTCTCTGCTCTTCGTCTGAAGGCTCACCGATTCACAGTTCAGGAGGAACGCCCGTGTTCAGGAGGAAATACCCATGACTTGGATTCGCACCATTTCCGGTCGCCGGGTCGATCTCAATCCCCCCAAAGCCGAGCAGATTGACCTTTACGACATCGCACACGCTCTTTCGCAAATCTGCCGCTTCAACGGTCACACCATGCGGCACTACTCGGTTGCCGAGCATCAAGTGCTCGTGGCCAGGCTGCTCCCGCCGCCGCTGCAACTGGCAGGTCTCTTTCACGATTCGCCGGAAGCCTATCTGGGCGATGTCGTGCGGC
>PNLE01000282.1 GCA_013822855.1 Planctomyces sp. | reverse complement strand
CCCGGGCGGGGGATCTCCATCCAGAAGCCGGGAGCCGTTCCCCTCGCGTTGGGGATCGGTTCGGCCCCTTGGGGGAACTGGGCTTGGATGACGTTCCGCTCGGGCATTTCCCGCTGGCGGCGGGCGAACATCGCCTTGATCTGGGCGAGCGAAACGTCATCGGTCACCAGCGACACATCGACCGCCCGTGCGGCGGCTTCGCGGGTCAGGTCGTCCAGCGTGGGCCCCAGGCCGCCGGTGATGATCACCACGTCGGCCCGCGTGGCAGCCACTTTCAAGGCAGCGACCATCCAGTCGAGGTCGTCGGCGACGGTGGTGTGGAAGAGGACCGAGATCCCCATGTCGGCCAGCGCCAGGCTCAGCCACTGACTGTTGGTGTCGAGCTTGGCACCCGTGGTCAGTTCCGATCCGACGGCCAGAATTTCCGCATGCATGGATGGTTCTTCAAAAGAGAGGCGGGGAATGACAATCCGCAGTCGTCGACCGGCAGGGGAATCCGTCGGAAATCAAGCCCTCAAAGATTAACAGACAAACCCGTTGGCGGCACAACTGGCGGCATCTCGCTTCGATCGCTCGCTGGCCGCAATTTCCTTGGAGGATCTCTCATTCGACTCCACTGTTGACCCGGAAACAAATCGACTGCAAGCGATGGGTGGGAAACCCAATTTCCGCTGGCGAGACGATCACGCTATACTCCCGTGATTGCGACAGGCGGGCAGGACGGGAATTCCCTCCTCTTCGCCAACGCGGTCTTATTGTGTGGCCATTGGATTGGCCCCGCACCAGTTCCATCACGAGGAAACGCATCCATGGCGACAGCCACCCTGAACAAGCCGGCGAAGACGGAAAAACTCCCCTACAAGGTCAAGGACATCTCGCTGGCTGAATTGGGTCGCCGCGAAATCGAACTCGCCGAAGTCGAAATGCCCGGTCTCATGGCTCTACGCGAGAAGTACGGCAAGACCAAGCCCCTCGCCGGTGCCCGCATTGCCGGCTGCCTGCACATGACCGTGCAGACCGCAGTCCTCATCGAAACGCTCACCGCTCTGGGTGCCCAGGTCACCTGGTCGAGCTGCAACATTTTCAGCACGCAGGATTCCGCCGCCGCCGCCATCGCTGTCACGGGTGTTCCCGTCTACGCGTGGAAGGGCCAGAACAACGAGGAATTCGACTGGTGCATCGAACAAACCCTCTTCTTCCCGGATGGCGAGCCGCTCAACCTCATCCTCGATGACGGTGGCGACCTCACCAACATGGTCCACGACAAGTACCCCGAGCTGCTCGGCGGCATCAAGGGTCTCTCGGAAGAGACCACCACCGGCGTCCACCGCCTCTACCAGCGGATGGAGCAGGGGAAGCTCGGCGTCCCCGCCATCAACGTCAACGACAGCTGCACCAAGAGCAAGTTCGACAATCTCTACGGTTGCCGTGAATCGCTCGCCGACGGCATCAAGCGCGCCACCGACATCATGGTCGCCGGCAAGGTCGTCGTGATCTGCGGTTACGGCGATGTGGGCAAGGGTTCCGCCGCTTCGATGAAGGGCTTGGGCGCCCGCGTCATCGTCACCGAGATCGATCCCATCTGCGCCCTTCAGGCCACGATGGAAGGCTACCAAGTCACCACCCTCGAAGAAGTCGCCCCCTACGCCGACATCTTCGTCACCACCACCGGCTGCCGCGACATCATCCGCGCCGAACACCTCGACGTGATGAAGAACAACGCCATCGTCTGCAACATCGGCCACTTCGACCTTGAAATCGAAATCGCCTACCTGAACGAGCGCAAGGACATTAAGAAGACCCGCATCAAGAGCGATCAGGACGTAGGCGGCCCGGTCGATCGTTACGCCTATCCCGACGGCAAGGGGATCATCGTGCTGGCCGAAGGCCGCCTGGTGAACCTCGGCTGCGCCAATGGCCACCCCAGCTTCGTGATGTCCAATAGCTTCACGAACCAGGTGATGGCCCAGCTGGCCCTCTGGCAGGATACCGCCCGCTTCGACCTGGGCGTCCACCGCCTGCCGAAGGAACTGGACGAGGAAGTCGCCCGCCTCCACCTGGAAAAGCTCGGCGTCAAGCTGACCAAGCTCACCAAAACCCAAGCCGAATACCTCGGCATCCCCGTCGAAGGCCCCTTCAAGCCGGAGCATTACCGGTACTAGGATAAGGTCAACGACAGTAAAACCTTCAGTTTATCCCGAAGGTGATTCACCTCGCTGGTTGTTCATCCGAAGCCGCACGACTTTATGTTGTGCGGCTTCGTGTTTTTCGACATGCTGTTGCCAAACCAAATGCAACCCCTGTTTTACTTGGAGCGGGCCATGAACGAAGAACACGACACTGTCATGCAAGACATAATTCAGTTTACGCGAGTGAGAAAATACCAATTTGCAAAAAAGCTTGGCAGCGGAGCTTGCGGGGAAACAGTACTTCTCCATGATGATATTCTAAACGAGCACTTTGTTTGCAAGAAATACAAACCAATCTCCGAATCATTGAGGCAGGAGCTTTTCGATGGATTCGTGCGAGAGATAAAAATACTGCACAAGCTATTGCACCCACACGTAGTACGTATTTTCAATTACTATTTGTATCCTGCATCCCTGTCTGGTTACATAATCATGGAGCATGTCGACGGGCAAACAATCGACAAGTATATATCACAGAATCCAGAGTCGATTAATGCTGTTTTCACGCAAACGGTGGCAGGATTTAAATATCTTCACAATTCCAAGATTCTGCACCGCGATATTCGACCTTCTAATATAATGGTCACCAGCGATGGTGTCACCAAGATCATTGACTTGGGTTTTGGCAAGGAGGTTTTTGGCAGGGAAGATTTGGTGAAAAGCGTGTCGCTGAATTGGTGCTTCGACACCCCAAAGGAGTTCTCTGCCGAAATATACGATTTCTCGACTGAGGTTTACTTCGTTGGAAAGCTGTTTGAGAAGCTGATAAAAGATAATAATATTAGCGAGTTTCAGCATACGAATGTCCTTGCCAAAATGTGCCAGCCAGATCCGATTAACAGGTTTTCAGATTTCTCTCAGGTTGTGGAATACTCAAGCAGAACGCCTCAGACGGAAATATCATTCAGCCCTGAAGACCTGCGTGTGTACAAACTCATGGCCGATGAGATTGTTCAGCACCTTGTACACATCAAGGGCGATCCGCATTACACAGACGACTTGGTGAAATTGCAGTCCCAACTCAGAAGCTCTTACCATAAGATCATGCTAGAGACAGTGGCTCCAGACTGCGGAGAAATATTGCAGTGCTTCGTTGACGCTAATTTTCGCTATCGTCCAAAAGATTTTAGTGTGGATGTTGTTAAGAATTTTCTCGACCTTTTGTCGAGGTGCAATGGTGAAAGGGCAAGTGTTTTATTGGCGAACATTCACAATAGATTAAATACCATTAAGCGAGTAGATCATAGTTCGGATGAAGACGATGTTCCGTTCTGAATCTGTGTGGCTTCGCATGGTGTTTTAATCCATCGTGAGTGAAGCGTCGGGTACCACTGCTGGCTAGCCTAGCAGTGCTCCTCTCATCAGCCGACAATCGCACCACCGCCAGACAACGTGTGGCCGACGTCGACTCTCCCAGCCTTACCGTCCCGTAAGGGGGTCC
>PNLE01000281.1 GCA_013822855.1 Planctomyces sp. | reverse complement strand
CGGCCCACGCATCGATTGGATCGCCATCACCAAAGACTTCGACGTCCCATCCAGCGACATTGACCACACCACGAAAGACGGCCACCCCCCCTCCGACCACTTCCCGATCAAAGCCATCCTGCAAAGAAAGTAGTCGCTCCCCTAGGACAGGCTCCCACCAGCTCGGGTGGCACGTCCCTGAGGTCCCCCGAAGGGCGTGGTCTTCTCAATGTGTGTCATGTCCAACTGCTGGCTCATCACCCCTCCCTCGATGTGGAAATCGTCAACCTCCCAGAGCGGAACTCCATTGCCCCCAGCACTGCCAAGGCGGATACTGGGAGCTCCACGGAACCGACCATCGAAGTTCCGCAAGCTCATCCCTGTGATTGTCCGGAGATCTCTCTTGTCACGCCTTATTCTGCTCTCGAATGCCCTGCTGGCGGCGTTGCTGTCGATCCTCCCCGTCTCATCGACCCCGGCTGCCGATTGGACGGTTCCCGTCGCGGGAAACATCTATTCCGTTGATCCGGAGCAGGAGCTTCGCATCGGCCGCCGGGCTGGCAGCGGACTCTCCTGGAGCGATGCCGGCGACCGGTATGCGGTCTACATCCATGTCGATCGGCCCGCGACACTCGAACTGGCGTTCGAAGCCCGCGTCCCCCAGGGAACCTCCCGCCTTCTGGTCACTTCCGGCGACCAGAAATGGCCCGTGACACTCACCGGGGCCGAGTTCCAGAAGCATGCCATCGGCAAGCTGGAAGTCCCCCAGGCGGGCTACTTCCGCCTCGAGATCCAAGGCGAGGAGCGGGCCGGAAGCGTCTTCGCCGAACTCCGCGATGTGCTCGTGTCGTCGAGCACGGAGGGGCTGAAGGTCGACTATGTGCGGGATAACGAAGGGAACATGTTCTACTGGGGCCGCCGGGGACCATCGGTCCACCTCAGCTATGTCATGCCCAAGGAAGCCAAGATCCAGTACGGCTACAGCGAGCTGACCGTCCCCGAGGGCAAGGACACGATGGGTTCCTACTTCATGGCCAACGGCTTCGGCGAGGGCTACTTCGGCATCCAGGTCAACGGCCCGAACGAACGCCGCGTCCTCTTCTCGATCTGGAGTCCCTTCAGCACCGATAACCCCAAGGAGATCCCCGAAGACCAGCGGATCGTGAAGCTCGCCTCCGGCGAAGGGGTTCGCGTCGGCGAGTTCGGCAACGAAGGTTCCGGCGGCCAAAGCTTCCTCGTCTACCCCTGGAAGGCGGGGACCACCTACAGCTTTCTGACCGAAGTGAAGCCCGACAGCCCCGAGAGCACGGTCTATACCTCCTGGTTCTGCGAAAAGGGGAAGCAGGATTGGAAACTGATGGCCAGCTTCCGCCGCCCCAAGACCCAGACGTCACTCAAACGCTTCCATTCGTTCCTGGAAAACTTCAACCCCGGCTACGGCCACAAAACCCGCGGTGCCCTCTATGGCAACGTCTGGGTGCGGGATGTGGAAGGGCAATGGCACGAATGCACGCAGGCCAAGTTCTCCGTCGACCCCACAGGCGGAAAACGCCACCGCCTGGATTACAACGGCGGCGCGGACGGCAAAAACTTCTTCATGACCAACTGCGGCTTCTTTAGTGAAACCGGCAAAGTGGGTGAAGTCTTCACCCGAGAATCCACCGCCGACCAAAAACCCGAAATCAACTTCGACTCGCTCCCCCGCAAGTGACCGCCTCAAGCAGGGTTTCGCAATCCGACAGGGTGGCGGGGGCGCACCGCACAGCGGAAGCCCCCGAATCCGCAGCTATTCACGGATCGGGTTAAGCCATTCCTGGGGCAGCGGGTCGGGCGGCAGATCATTGGGTGCCTGTCTTTGATACCAGCCCGCGGATGACCACTTCCAATCGTCCGGCTGGGCTGCCAGCTGCTTCCGCACGGGATTGAGATGAATGTAGTCGATCATCCGACTCAGTGTCTCGGTTTCCGTGACGTTGCGATCATAACCTCCACCGCGCTGCCAAAAGTGGTACTCCGTCCGACGACCCCTGGTCTGCGAAAGTCGGTGGAGGTAGCTGGGAGCCTGACACCGAAGAAATGCCAAAGCCCGGCGAGACACGGGCAATTTGATTTCGCGAAGAATCTGGGCCACGGAATAGTCCGGGGACGGCGACCAGATCATTAAATGAACATGATCGGGCATAAAGACGTAGGCCCACACCTGAAAGCCCAGGGATTTTCGGGCTTGTCCAATGGCTTGCGACAGCCAGTGGCAAGTTCGCTCGCGTGACAGCAAAGGAAGTCGATGGTGGCAACTGAACGTCAATTCGTGAGCGTGACCAGAGAGGTTCCATTCTCGACGATGTGGCTGATAAGGCATGGAAAGCCCCCGAAAAGATTTCGAAGGCCCCACTTCAGAGCCTATCCAATCGTCACTGACCAGTCCTTTAGAGCCACAAACTCACGATCGCGTGCGACCATTTCGGGGGCTTCCGCTACGCGGTGCGCCCCCCTGTCGAAACAGTTCTGAAATGTGCTCTAGTCCCTTTTTCTTTTGCCGTGGCTGAAAGCTACCCCCCGATCCACTCTCGAGATGGATTCATAGCTGCCAAACTCCGGGTAAGCTTCCCAGTTGCCATCTACATTCGTCCGTGTTTCCCTGCTGGAAATCACCGATGTGGAAAAATCTTCGGTCTCCATAGTCAACCCGCCATCTTTTCGAAAGTAATACGTCGTCCCTTCTTTTAACTGGTCGCAATCGCCGACATATTCACGATGAGTGGCCATAGTAAGGAAAAGACGCCCGGCTTCAATCTCCTGAAACTGGTAGCTCAGAAATTCTCTCATGTGCTCATCCAAGAACCCGATGCCGACATAGTCGCTACCTATCTCTAAGAAGCAGCGGAAAACCGTTCCTCCCTCAATCAGGACTGCATATGGACGCTTTTCTAAATGAGCTAGCTTCGCCTTCTCTTCGTCCCAAACTTCGGTCATCCGATTCTTCGCCCGGAACCAACGACTGCCATAGATGGTCACCTTCACTGATAAGTCCTTCCGGTGGTATCTTGAACGAGAATTCCAAGTTATCCTAGGTCAGGCGCTTCGCTCATGTCCCTTCCGGCTCCTGCATTGTGCGAGCATGATCCAACATCGCCCTGCTGATCTCACCTTCCCCCATCGCCTGGAGCGCCTCCCCCGCACCAAGGATGTCCCGCACCTCCTTGTTCTGGCTCAGCTTCGATTTGCCGATCAGGCGGGTGATCTGGATCTCGATGCCGACGATCCCATGGAGGAGCGTGTTGATGAAGCTCTCGGAACTGTCGCTCATGCTCCACGGGACGGCTTGCGACGCTTCGTGCCGGCGGGTCAGCCGCTCGACGACTCCCCGGACGTACTCTGCGTTGTCGCGGATGGTCACCTTCCCGTGGGCGTGCGCGACGATGTAGTTCCAGGTGGGGACCTGCTTGTGGCGTTCGTGCTTGCTGGGATACCAGTTGGGCGAGATGTAGGCTTCGCCCGCCCGGAAGACGACCAGCACCTCGTCGCCGTCAGATAGCTCCCGCCAGACCGGATTGACCCGCGCGACATGGCAATGCAGCACTCCCAACGGCCCACCGTCCCGCTGCAAATCGAACGGCAGATGATTGGCATCCAGCCCGCCGCCGCCATGCGTGACGAGCACGCCCAGCGAGTGCCGCTCGATCAAATCCTGCAGCACCCCCACCCGCGTCTCCTCGAAGTACGACGGCGTATACATGCCCATTCCTTGTCGATTGCCGCAATCTTGTGGTG
>PNLE01000280.1 GCA_013822855.1 Planctomyces sp. | reverse complement strand
TGGTCGGCCCGCCCGGCACCGGGAAGACGCTGCTCGCCAAGGCCGTCGCGGGCGAGGCGGGTGTGCCGTTCTTCGGCCTTTCGGGTTCGGATTTCGTCGAGATGTTCGTGGGTGTCGGCGCGGCGCGGGTGCGGGACATGTTCCAGCAGGCGGGTGAACGCTCCCCGGCGATTATCTTCATCGACGAGCTGGACGCATTGGGAAAAGTCCGCGGCAGCGGCATGCCCGGCGGCCACGACGAACGCGAACAAACTCTCAACGCGCTGCTCGTCGAAATGGATGGCTTCTCCTCGGATCAAAGCGTCATTGTGATGGCGGCCACCAACCGGCCCGAAACCCTCGACCCCGCACTCATGCGGCCCGGTCGTTTCGACCGGCATGTCTTGGTCGATCGGCCGGATGTCAAAGGCCGGGAAGCGATCCTCAAGGTGCATGCGAGCAAGATCAAAGTCGAAGACGATGTGAACTTGAAGTATCTGGCGCGGCTGACACCCGGCTTCGTCGGTGCGGATCTGGCCAATCTTGTCAACGAGGCGGCACTCCTGGCCGCCCGTGCGAACAAGTCCTTGGTCACGCATATCGAATTCGAGGAGGCGATTGAAAGGATCGTCGCGGGCTTGGAAAAATCGACCCGCATCATGCCGGAAGAGGAAAAGCAGCGTGTGGCGTGGCACGAGATCGGCCATGCGCTGGTCGCCTGCTCACTCCCGCATGTGGATCCCGTCCACAAGGTGTCGATCATCCCCCGGGGCCTGGGTGCGCTGGGCTACACCCTGCAGCGGCCCGAGGAGGATCGCCAGCTCATCACCAAGACGGAACTGCAAAACCGGATTTGCGTGCTGCTGGGCGGGATCGCGGCGGAGGACATCGTCTACAACGAGAACTCAACCGGCGGATCCAACGATCTGCAACGTGCGACCGATCTCGCCCGCCGGATGGTCACCGAATTCGGCATGAGTCCCAAACTGGGCCGCGTGCACTACAGTGACACTTCCCGCTCCGCCTTCCTCGCCAATTCGGCCACTTCCTCCGAAAGCTCGCACAGCGAAGAGACAATCCGCGAGATCGATCTCGAAGTACGTCGGATCATCGACGCTGCCTACGAGACCGCCCATGAAATCCTCGTCGCGCGGCGGGCGGCGATGGATCATTTGACTCGCGACCTGCTCGAACACGAAGTGATGGGTGCCGAAAAGCTGCAATTGATCCTGTCCCAGTATCAGACCGGGCCGCAGATCAAGCCGGGGACATCGGCGCACCTTCCCCCGTTGGGATCCTCCTCCGTTCTCAAACTCCCGCCACTGGATGGCGCGAGTGAAGGTGGGAGCCCTGTGAGTGCGGGGTAATCTGGCGGTGGCCGGTCAGACTCCCGCAGCGGTTCGATCGTTGCCCCGGTGATTTGACCCCCTTCCATCCAAGGGCTAAGGTCATCGTCTTCGGGACTTTCGATGGCCCCAGGCACCCTTTCCGCCAGCAGCGAGCCGGATGTTTCCCATTGTCCAATTCTGTTCGCACGGTCAGCAACTTGAGTTTTCCTCTGTGAAGTGATCGAGACAGGCGATATGTTTCAAAGTCTCGGAAATTGGATCGCTAAGTGGTGGCTGTTCGTGATCGCCGGCTGGTTGGCGCTGGTCATCACCATGGCGCTGTTGGCGCCGCCCCTCGAAGAAGTCATCACGACCGGCGAATTCGCTTTCCTCCCCTCGAATTTCCCCAGCCGCGTGGCGGAGAACCTGTTTGCCAAGGCCTTTCCCAACGACACCCAGCGCAGTGCGATCGTGCTCGTCATCCGCAGGGTGGGTGAGAAGAAAGAGCTGACGGAGAGGGATCTGCAATTCGTCGACGACGGGATCGACGTCGACGACCCGGAGCACGACAACGAACTGCGCGAACTGCTGATGAAGATCGCCAATCGACATGGCGGGCTGGTCGGCAATCCCGATGATGAAATCAGTGCAGAGGCTGCGGCGAGCAACAAACCCGCCGCGAATGTATCACTGGAAAAGCCGCCGGGAGCCGAATCGGCTGACGAAACCCGCGCGGCTTCGAAATCCCCCAGAGACAAACCGACGGCGGCGCAGCCGAGCCAGCTCGGGTTGGGGAACTCGCAAGTCACGGCCATCCGCACGTTCCGCGATCCGAAGATCGGTCGGTTGCTGCGAAGCGAGGATCAGAAGGCGACGTTGGTCATGGTCAATCTGACCAAGGACTTCATGGACGCCTCCAACAAACGGATCGTCCGCGAGGTCGAGGAACTTCTAGCCAGCCGCGACTTCATGATGATCGTGCCGCCGGGACTGGACATCTCGCTGAGCGGCGACGCGGTGGTGGGCCGGGACATGCTGGTCGCAGCCGATTCGAGCGCCAAGGCGACGGAACTCTTGACCGTGGTGCTGGTGGTCTTCCTGTTGATCGCCATCTACCGCGCCCCACTGCTGGCGATCATTCCCCTGATCACCGTTTTCGTTTCGGTCGAACTCTCCCTGTGCCTTTTGCGGCTCTTGGCCGACTACCGCTTTGTGGTGCTGTTCCAGGAAATCAAGCCCTACGTCACGGTGCTGGTGTACGGGGCGGGTGTCGATTACTGCCTGTTCCTCATCGCCCGCTACAAGGAGGAACTGGATCTGGGTGTCAACTACGAGGACGCGATCGCCAACGCCCTGGGAAAGGTGGGGGCGGCGATTACCGCCAGCGCGGGGACGGTCATCTGCGGCATCGCGATGATGATTTTCGCCCAGTTCGTGAAGTTCCACGAGGCCGGCATCGCCATCTCGACGGGTCTGGTGATCGTGCTGGTCGCCTCCCTCACATTCACGCCCGCGCTGCTCCGAGCAGCGGGGGAGTGGGCCTTCTGGCCGCAGGTGAAGCGGGAACGCCCCTCCAGCGGCGCCGGCTGGCTGCCAGCGGCCAGCCCGTTCAAGGCGTTGACTGAGGCGATGGGTGTGAACCGGATCTGGACACGTTTGGGTGAACTCATCCTCGATCGTCCCCTCACGATCCTGCTCGTCAGCGTGGCGGCGATGATGCCGTTCGCGGTCATCGGCGTGATGTTCTTCTCGCACCTGAGCTACGGCCTGCTTTCGGATCTGCCCGCCAACTCCCCCAGCGTGTTGGGGACAAAGGCCGTTCAGGAGCACTTCCCTGCGGGAGCCACCGGCCCTGTGACGGTTCTCTTGAGAAACGACAATGTCGACTTTTCCCAACGGACGGGCGACACCACCGGCGGCATCGAAGACATCAAGGCCCTGACGATCGAGCTGCGAAAGCACATGGGCGACGCCCAGTTGGCCGACATCCGCAGTGTCTCGCATCCCTTCGGTGGCGAGGAGGATCTCGACTCGATCACCTCGGTCGCCCGCCGCAAGATCACCACTGACCGCTCCGTGAAGTATTACGTCAGCCAGGAGCCCGGCTTCGGTGGCCATCTCACGCGGATCGACATCACGACGACGAATGACCCCTTCGCCCGCGACAGCATCGAGCAGTTGGGGATCGTCGAGCAACTGATCCGGGATCATCTGCCATCGGGTCTGCAACAGGGGACTTCGATCTACATCTCCGGCTCGACGGCCAGCATCCGCGACCTCAAGACCATCACCGACAGCGATCAGATCCGCATCGACGTGCTGGTGATCACCGGCGTGTTCCTGATCCTCGTCGTCCTCCTCAGACAGCCCGCGATCTGCCTCTATCTGGTGCTGACGGTTCTTTTCAGCTATCTGGCGACACTCGGCTTCACCTACGCCGTCTTCTGGGCCATGGAGCCCAATTTCGCCGGACTCGATTGGAAGGTGCCCATGTTCCTCTTCA
>PNLE01000279.1 GCA_013822855.1 Planctomyces sp. | reverse complement strand
TTACAGTGGAGGAGTCTCTCCCCCATCACGCAGGACTGGGATCGGGGACGCAGCTCGCGATGGCGATCGTCGACGGCTGGGCCCAATTGTTGGGCAAAAAGCTCTCCCCGGAGGAGGTGATGCGACTGTCGGGACGAGGGGCGAGATCCTCCGTGGGACAGTTCGGCTACTTCACGGGCGGCTTTCTCGTCGACGCGGGCCATGACCGGCGTCATGAACCTTTACCCTTCGGCACAGGATCGTCTTTCAACACCGGCTCGCCCTTCAGCATCGGCTCGATTGTCGCCCGCGAAGAATTTCCGGCCGAGTGGGGTTGGTGGTTGATCTCGCCGCAGGGTGAATTGGGGCTTTCGGGCGAGGCAGAACTGCAAGCCTTCCGCGAAATGTCTCCCATCCCCCGGCAAACAACCGATCGGCTCGCAGCGCTGACGCTGCTCTCGATCCTGCCGGGAATTCGAACCAGGAACTTTCACGAGTTCGCGGCGGGTCTCGACGAATATGGACGACTGGTGGGGAGTCATTTCGCCGCCGTGCAGGGGAGCGTCTTCGCCTCGCCGCTGATGGCCCGACTGGCAAACTATTTGCAGCAGGCGGGGCTGCCGTGCGTTGTGCAATCCTCATGGGGACCGACGGTGGCCGTGCCCATTTGCGGCGAATACGAATCCCGCTTCGAAGACGCCTGGCTCTCCTGGCCGGAGCACCTGCGGTGCGAGCGAACGTGGACGCTTCCCCTTAACGACCGTGCCCAGGTCAAGGTGACAACTGGAGCCTAGTGCAGGCTCCCGCCTGCCTATTCGGCTAGATACAAATCACCAAGTGATATAGGTGAGTCGTTTGGTACTTCATAGGCTGAGCTTGTTTTGACGCACTAATCCGTTCGATGTGGTCGATCTTCCGAGCGGAACCAGCCGCCGGGTTCGACGTGCAAGTCGAGGCGTTTTTTGAACTCAGTGACTGCTTCAACCAGGGCGCTAGGCGATAGGCCGGTGGAATGAAGTCCGGCTTTCCAAAGCTTGGTGTCGACCGTGCCCGCGATGTGGATGGCGCGCTCGCCGAGTTCACCACCGTCCAGTGCCTCCGTGCCGTTGAGCTCCATCGCCACTTCATGTCGATGAACGACAATCAGCTCGCAAGGTGTGCAATAGGGCCCGGTCTTCCCCAAGACGACGGAGATGATCCCCGCCGCCCCGTCATCAATCCAGATCAATAGCGGAAACTTGCGGCGATGCGTCAGCTTACGGCACTGAGGACACTTGCTGACCCGCTCATGAGGGTGATTGTTCATGAGCAGCGTATAGCGTTTGGGAGGCTTGAGGGTCGGTTTCTTCATGGATCGCATCTGTTGTCACTATCAACTAATTAACGGAGCGCCGGCTGGGCGATGCGGGCTTGCAGCTCTCGGATCGCTTGCCGCATCGTCTCCGGCGGAATGAAGTTATGCTGGCCCCCTTCGGTGGTCACGAACTGCTTCACGACACCGCTGGCGGAATTCTCCGGGGCGGCGGCGAACAGTTGCCGGGCATGAGCGTAGGGCGTGATGTCGTCTTCGGTGCAGTGGAACTGCAATACGGGGCAACTGACTTGACCAATGCGGTCAATCGAGGGGAAGCGGTCCCAAACGAAGTAGGGCAACAGCGGTAGAGCCGGGTAGTGGGCGAGGACGGTCGCCGGGATCGACGCATAGGTCGAGTTGAGGATCAAAGCCGCCGGAGATGTCCCGGCCACCGATCGCTCCATTGCCAGGCGTGTGGCCACGCCGCCCCCCATCGACTCCCCGAAGAGCGTGATCCGCTCCGGCGGGAACTTGAGCTCGCGGGTCGCGTATTCCCAGACGGCGTTAGCATCACTCGCGAACGCGGCTTCAGAGGGCGACCCGGGATTCTCGCTATATCCCCGATAGTCGAAAAGCAGCACCTGATATCCCAGCCGCACAAATTCGAGGCAGTCTTCAGTCCTCCACTGGCGAGTGCCGGAGTTGCCGGGAAAGTAGATCAGTAGGTTCGGCGAAGGGTTGATATCGTCGTCAACAGCATCGGCCTTATGATAAAGCCAGCCATGTAGTTTCTGTTCGTCAGGCGTGGTGAGTGAGACATCCCGCACTGTCACCCCAGGCAATTGCACCAACGTGGCCGAAAGCGGCTCGGTCTTTGTGGGAACAAAGATCATCTGCCGCTGCGCCACGATCAGCAAAATATGCACGCCGATGTAGGGCACGACAACAAACAGGAACAACAGCCGGAAGAGACGCCGGGCAATCGTGGTGCGTCTGGGCGGGTTGATGGAGGGGATATCGATTGTCAAATCATTTCGTTCAGGTCTGGATGGTTGGATTGCCATGCGAGTCAATGTTCTTTCGGGGGATCGATGTATAAATGCGGTCAGCACCAAATGGTCATTCCCGCTCCAACAATCCCTGAGCATCGCGACGGAATTTTGAAGGTTATATGTCTTTGAGATTACTCTTGTGTGTCGCGGGGAACAAAGAATTTCTGTGAAGGATGGCTCCCTGTCGACCCTTCCACAACGCAACATGGCCGGCATCAGTGTCACCTGATGCCGGCCATGAGTCTCTATCGTCACGTTTCAGCAGTTTGGCATGAACCAGCCCGCTTCTCGTCGAACCTTATCCGCTCGATCCTACTTCGCGTCAGCCAAAGCGGCCTGGGCGGCGGCGAGGCGGGCGATGGGCACTCGGAACGGGCTGCAGCTCACGTAGTCCAGACCGATCTTGTGGCAGAAGACGACGCTCGACGGCTCTCCGCCGTGTTCGCCGCAGATGCCGATCTTGAGGCCGGGACGGCCCGCACGGCCCTTCTCGACACCCATCTTCATCAGGGTGCCGACACCGGCCTGATCGATCATCTGGAATGGATCGTTCGGAACGATGTCGTTTTCCTTGTAGTGGTTGATGAAACCACCGTAATCGTCGCGGCTGATGCCCAGTGTCGTCTGCGTCAGGTCGTTTGTACCAAAGCTGAAGAACTCGGCGGCACCGGCGATCTGGTCGGCCGTCGCACAGGCGCGGGGCACTTCCACCATCGTCCCGACGAGGTACTCGACGCTTTCGCCGGTTTCCGCGAAGACCTTCTCCGCCTGCTCGCGAACCACTTTCTCCTGGTTCTTGAACTCGGCGACATAGCCGACGAGCGGGATCATCACTTCGGGGATGACTGTCAGGCCTTCCTTCTTCAGCTGGCAAGCCGCTTCGAAGATGGCCCGGGCCTGCATGGCGGTGATCTCGGGATAAACAATCCCCAGACGGCAACCGCGGTGGCCCAGCATCGGGTTCGACTCGTGCAATTCATGCACGCGGCGAGCGATGTGATCGGCGGGAATGCCGATCTTTGCGGCCAGATCTTCCTGGGCGGCATGATCGTGCGGCAGGAACTCGTGGAGTGGTGGGTCCAGGAGACGGATCGTCACCGGCAGACCGTTCATGGCCTTGAACAGGCCGTAGAAGTCTTCCCGCTGGAAGGGGAGGAGCTTGGCCAACGCCTTCTCGCGGGTTGGCAGATCGCCAGCGAGGATCATCTCGCGGAATTCATCGACATGGTCGAAGAACATGTGCTCGGTCCGGCACAGGCCGATTCCCTCGGCACCGAACGAAACGGCCTGCGTGGCCTGCTTCGGTTCGTCGGCGTTGGTTCGCACTTTGAGCGTGCGGTACTTGTCGGCCCAGGTCATCAGCTTGGCGAACCGCTGATAGGTTTCCGACTCTTCGGGCTTCATCGTCTTGTTGATCAGCACCTGGATGACTTCGCTGGGCTTGGTGTCGACCTTGCCCGAGAAGACTTCACCGGTGAAGCCGTCGATCGAGATGAAATCCCCCTCCTTGAGGGTCTTGCCGCCGACGGCGATCGTCGACTTCTCGTAATCGATGTTCAGCTCAGAAGCACCGAC
>PNLE01000278.1 GCA_013822855.1 Planctomyces sp. | reverse complement strand
TCAGCCAACGCGCCGTCGGTTCGACTCGCTTGTCAGGAAGGCTTTGTTTCAGGATTTGTGGAGAGAGGGGGCGGCATTGTTTTTGATCCCTCAATCAATCCCATGGTGGCGATGCCAAAACCAATGTTTACATCCAGGACGGAAGAGGTCATCTGAATAATACGTGCCGCGGTGAGCGTGCAGGCATGGGCCGCCTGATCGTCATTGAGTCCGAAGTCCCGCGCGACCTCGCGGAGCTCTGGCTCAAGAATCGTCTGCATGCTGATGATGTCAAGCTGAGGCTGATTCTCATCCGGGGTTTCCGACATACTCCAGGATTCATCGAGGTTCACATTCATTGCATCAAGCCCTACTCCCAGGGTTTGTATAAGTGCCGGACCTGCATCATTCGCCATTTCCGAGAGAACCACATCCCCAGGTCGGGCATGGATGTCGGAGAGGTGAAACGATCGGAACAGGAAAGTGCCAGCAAGACGAGCCGCCGCCGCTATGGCTGTCTCAGCATGGATCCCGCCATTTTGTTTGATAGCCGAGAGTACCGCATCTGTCATGACATCGGCAGCTTGTCGTTGCTCACGAGACGGCGGGGTCCATTCTGGCATCTTTCTTCCATTCCTATGGGGGGCAATCCGCAAAGTGTCTAAGGATATCCTCGGTGGAAGTTCCAACTCCACTGAGGTGGTGTGGTCCATCAAGTAGATAATTGCTAGTGAGTGGGTCTTGTGTCCATGCCCTTTCTGGTGTTGGGATCCTGAGAATTGCTGTTCAGAGATTGTGCTAACGTGGGGAAGACATGGCCGTACAAGGCTGCGGGCCGTGCCATACGGTCTGCGTGGCATGTCTGGGGCAGCTGGGCGGATCTGAAAAGGGCGCTTTGGGGAGTATTTTACGCGGAGGGTGGGGCTTCTTGTCGTTGTGGCTGCGCACAACGACCCGGCCACGAGTTGGCCGGGCCACCCCTGACGTGTTTCTTGTGACTGTCGTCACCCAGACGTGCAGAGCCACGTCTGGGCCACCCGGTTCAAGAAGCGGCTACATAGGCCGGGAATCGGGAATGCGTCAAAGGGTGACGAGGTTTTGTTGTTCTCTTTTCATGCGGAGTTGGCCGCAGGCGGCGTCGATGTCGGCGCCTTTTCTTTTTCTGACGGTGACGGGGACGCCGAAGGATTCGAGGATGGCGACGAACTCGTGGGTGCGGGGGGCGGAGGGTTCCGCGAAGGGGAGTTCCTGGACGCCGTTCATGGGGATCAGGTTGACGTGGGCGATGCGCGATTTGAGCAAATGGCCCAGTTGGCGGGCGTGTTCCGGCAGGTCGTTGATACTTCCCAGCAGGACATACTCGTAGCTGACCCGGCGGCCGGTGATCTGGAAGTAGTCGTCGGCGGCTTCCAGCACGGCTTCGATCCCGATGTTCTTGTTGACCGGGACGAGCTTGGTGCGCAGCTCGGCTTCCGGGGCGTGGAGCGAGACGGCGAGGTTGAACTGCTGGCCGGTGCGGGCGAGTTCGCGGATCTTGTCGGGGAGGCCGACGGTCGAGACGGTGATGCGCCGCGCTCCGAGGGCGAGGCCGTCGGCGGCGGTGAGGCGGTCCAAGGCGGGGAGCAGGTTTTTGAGGTTGGCGAGAGGTTCGCCCATCCCCATGACGACGACGTTGGTCAGCTTTTCGCCGGGAGGGAGGAGGCGGTCGAGGCGGAGGACCTGTTCGAGGATCTCGCCGGTGGTGAGGTTGCGCTTGAGGCCCAGGAGGCCGCTGGCGCAGAAGACGCAGCCCATGCCGCAGCCGACCTGGGTGCTGATGCAGATGGTGCGGCGGTCGTCGTCGCGCATGAGGACGCATTCGACGAGGGAGCCGTCGTGGAGCTGGAGGAGCAGTTTTTCGGTGCGATCTTTGGCGATCTGATGGGCCACGATTTCGCTGGGGAGGAGCGAAAAGTGTTGCGCCAGGAGCTCGCGGAGGGTGGCAGGGAGGTTCGTCATTTCGGCGAAGCTGTTGGTGCGCGTGCTGTAGATCTGCTGCTGGATCTGCCCGGCCCGATAGGCGGGAAGTTGCTGCGCAGCGCACCAGGAAATGAGGTCGGCGGGCGTTTGTTCGTAGATGCGCGGGAGCATGTGGGGAATCGCCGGGGAATCAAACTGTAGAGTTGCGCTGGGGGAGCCATCGGAAAAGACAACGGCCAACCGGCGGCCAGTATAGCAGAGCGGGGGTTCCTCGCGGGGGAGTCGGTTTCTTTCGGGGGCTGCGGTGAAAATCCCCGGGCGCATCAACATGCGCTAATATGAAGGGACTGACAACGTATGCCAAAAGACGGCATGTCGGCGGAAGTTTCCATCGGATATGATTTTGAGTGGTTCCGAGAATCACGGTGAGGGGCGAAAGCCTGGGCCAAACAGTGGGCCAGCACCGGGATCTTTCGCAAGACCTGAGTGCGAATGGCCGCCCGAAGCGGTTTTCGTTCGAGGATTGTCGGTGGCTGGCGTATTTCCTACCTGCCACCCCAGCGGCAGCGCGAGCGAGGCCTTCAGTGCGGTTGTTTCCAGTGCGGTTGTTTCAGCGGATTGCGGCATCATCCAGCAAGGAGCAGCGGATGGACCGGGCAGAACTTCGGCAGCGACAAGTGACCTTCCGGTCGTCGGCAATCGGCGGGGCGGGGCGGGAATGTCGTCGAGAGACCGTCGCGGCCACCAGTGCGGGAACAGCGGGAGGCTGGTTCTGTTCCAGCCGGCGTTGGGCCGGGATGCTGCTGGTTCTGGCGATCGGCGTTTCGGCGCACGAGGCGCTCTTGGCCCAGGCGCTCTGGGCTCAGGGGCAGGTTCCGCCGGCGGGACGGATCATTTTGCCGGCGCCGTTCAATCCGCCGGTTTTCAATGCGAATCCGACGCCGAATGATTTGCTGATGGGTTCGCAGCCGATTCCACCGCGTCGCGATCTGACGAACGCGCTGGAGGAGGCGGATATCAATCTGTTGACCGAGGAGTATCTGCCGGCCATCCAGCGGCTGACGTATCTGTTGCGCCAGGACGAGGATTATTTCGTCGATCGCGAGGGGGCGCGGTCGATGCAGGAGGAGGCTGTCCAGCGGTTGATGCTATTGCCGGAAGCGGGCCGCAAGCAGTTGGAGCTGCAGCAGGGTTCCGCCGGTCGTCCGTTGGTGGATGCGGCGCTGAAGGCGGGGGATGCGGAGAAGCTGGTGCGGCTCGCGCGGGAGTATGTGGGGACGACGGCGGGCGAAGATGCGGCGCTGTGGCTCTCGGGCCGGGCGATCGATCGGGGCCGGCCGTGGGAGGCTTCGCGGTGGCTGGGACTGTTGCCGCGTGGTGAGCGGGCGGCGCGGCTGGAGCCGCGTTTGTCGCGCTATCGAGAGCTGGTTGAAGCGGCGTCGGCTTCCAGTGCCCCCGCTGTGACGGGAGCTGCCGCACAGTCGTTGGCGAAATCGATTCAGTTGTTGAGCGGCAGCGCTTCCGTTGTAAGCGATTGGCCGATGGTGCGCGGGTCGTCTCGCCGCACGGGGGCTTCGCTTCCCGCGACGCTGGCGGGAGACCCGGCGTGGTCGACAAGCTACCAGCTTTCGTCGTCGCTGCGGTCTTCGCAGGTGATGCTGAGGGCCAACGAGATCCAGTGGCAATCGATCATGGATCTGGTCGACAACCAGTTGCGCGACGAACAGAAGCTGCGGGTTCCTTCGGCCCAGCCGATCGTTTCGGGAAACCTGGTGGTGATCCGTCTGCCCGATGCCCTGGTGGCGTTCGACCTCTCGACGGGAGCTTTGAAGTGGATCTCCGCCGATCGTGATGCGCAATTGACGACGACGCTGAAGTCTTTGGGCGAGGCGCCCCGCAGCGAGGATGCCATCGCCGTCCGCATGTCGATGGGTGCGCAGTTGACGACGTTCCTGCAGCAGCGGATGTACCGCGATGCGACGTGGGGGTCGCTCTCGACGGATGGCCGGTATGTCTATTCGACAAGCGGTTTGCCGGTGCCGCAGAATCCGTTCTCGAATGGTCAGATCGTCCGCAATTTGTTGACCGAACCGAAGGTCAACACGATGCG
>PNLE01000277.1 GCA_013822855.1 Planctomyces sp. | reverse complement strand
TCATTGAGCGGATGAGGGTGAACTTGTCGTTCACTTGGGCCAGCTTGGGGAGGATTTCGGTGAACTTGACGCCGGGGAGCTTGGTGGAGATCGGCGAGAAGGCACTGCGGACATTGTCGGGGACGTTCTCCTTGGGATCCCAGAGGTCGAGATGGCTCGGGCCGCCCTGGAGATAGACGAGGATGATGCTTTTGGCTTTGTTCCAGCCCGGGCCACCACCGGCGGCGGAAGCAGTTTCGTTGGCCTGTGCCTTGAGGCCGAGCATCTGGCCGAGGGAGAGGCCGAAGAGGCCCGTTCCGCCGACACGCAGAACCGCGCGGCGGGAGAGGCCGACATGGGAATCGCAAACGTCTTTGCCGGGCTGACCTGGGATGACGAGCATGGGTGGAACCCTTTTCGTAGGGTCCGCTGTGCGGACCATAGGAGATGTGGGAGGCGGTGGCGACGGTTTGTGGAACGCCGTCGGAGTCTTGGGATTGATGTCTTGGGTGTGACGTGTCGCCCATGTGGTGGGGTGAATATGGTCCGCACAGCGGACCCTACGGGGGTGGTTTACGGTTAGTGGTTGAAGAGGAATTCCGGGCTGTTGATGAGGGCCCAGGCAATGTCCTGGACCATCGTCAACCGGCGGTTTTCCAATTGTTTGGCACTCATGTCGCGATCTCTTCGCAAAGAGGTGAGCAGACGATCCTCGGGAATGGGCTGGCGGGCGGTTTCAATTGCCGCCTTGAGGGCCTCCTGCTGTGGATCTGGCGGCAGGGGATTCCGCAATTTCGAGAGGTCGGCTTCGATCTCACGCAATTTCGAATCGCTGGCGGCGAGGTACTCCTCGATGGCCCCCTGTTGTTCGGGAGTCCGGTTGGCGGCTTCGGTCAAAGCCGCAACTTCCACCAAAGGGGGCAATCCCACCTGCAAAGGGGCCGGAGCGCTGGTGACCGAAATTCGGAACTTGCCGAGTGCATGCTTGCCGTCCGTATAGCGCTGGTCGAGCAGGAAGGTCAGACGTGCCCCCGCTTCGAAATCGACCGGCTCGGCGAACTCGAACGTGGCCCAGCGGACTTCGCCTGTCTTGGGGCTGGTGGCCCAACCGTTGCCGCCATCCCGTTTGCCGTCGATGGCATTTTCGACGGGAAAGTTCTCTTGGGCGAAGTCGGCGACAGCCCGCTTGAGTTTCAGTTTTTTCTTTTCCTTTGGTTTGTCCTTGGGAGCGGCTTCAACTTCGATCTCCGTGAGTACGAAGTTGCCATTGGGGGGGAGTCCCGGCCCGCGCGAGGGGAGCCGAACATCGGGAAGAGCCTCCAGCCGGATTCCGGTGATGCCGCGAACATCGGTCTCGGCGACGACCGTATAGAGGTGATTGTTGCCCGGCTTGAGTTCGGCGAAGACAGAACGATCCGGCTCGATGGTCAGCTTCGCCCCCAGGCTCGACTTCACCTCCGTGGGTGTGAGCACGAACCACTGGGTAGAAAGTTCCGTCAAAGGAACAGCTGGAGCCCAGCTCGCGGCCTCGGTGGTGATCTCCACGCGCCGGGCCTGATTGGCCGCTTCCTGTTGAGCGAGTTTCTGGACGCGTTCCTCTTCCTGTTTGGCGCGGCGTGGAACGAACTCGACGTCGAAGTCGGCAAGGGCCTTTTCGGCGGCGGTGAGTTTCTCCAACCGCTGCGCTTCGAGGCGGGCGAGGATCGGCTTCCATTCGGCTTCACGCTGTTCGTAGAGAGCGCGAACCTTCCCGTCATCGGGGGCGATCTGGATCATATCGGCCAGAACGACGTCGATCTCGGGATCGGTGGCATGGCGACCCACAATCCGCAGGAAGACTTCATCCACCAGCCGCCGGTCATCCGTGATCGATTGAGTCAGCTTGGCCAGTTCGTTGGCGGGATCCTCGATCGCCTCGGCGACAGTGGGGCCGCTGATGAGGGCCATGACCGGGCCCAATTGCAGGCCGCTGCTTCGTTCGCACTCGCAGGCGCTTTCCCGCGTCGGGCGGCCGAAGGTGTTGAGAAAGCCGCTGGGGAGTTCGACACCCGAATCGGGGAGTGCCGAAGCCCGCGCGCCGGCAGGGACGCCAGGAATCTTCGAGACCGTCCCCGTACCGCGGAAGATGGAGTCGTAGAGCACTTCAGCCGGCAAACGGCGGGCGGTCGCATGCGAGTAATTGATGCGGTCGTCGTCGTTCCACTGGTTCGCATCGACCGAGAGCTGATAGGTTCGCGACTTGCAGATCAGCCGCATGATGTGCTGCGTATCGAACTTGTGAGTGAGGAACTCGCGCGTCAGTTCGTCGAGCAGTTCCGGGTTGCTGGCGGGATTGCCGGCGCGGATATCGTCGATTGGTTCGATGATCCCCACGCCCAGCATGTAACCCCAGAGGCGGTTGACGTAGCTCTTGGCGAAATACTGGTTGTCGGGACTCGTCATCCAGCCCGCGAGCCGCTCACGGCGAGTCGCTTCGGCGGGGAGTTCGGTTTGGGTCTCGTAGGGGAACTTGGGTGGAGCGACGGCTTTGGTGCGATCGTGGATCACCTCGCCCGTCGTCTTGTCCTTGACGATCTCATAGAACGGAGTGGCCCCTTCAACCGCCGAGCCGCCGATCTTGCGGTCACCGGAAGCGGGATCCTTCTCCAAGTCGACTTGCGCGAAGAACGCGGCGGTCTCGTAGTACTGGTCCTGGGTCCAGCGCTCGAACGGATGATCGTGGCATTTGTTGCAGTTGAAGCGGATCGCCAGGAAGAGATGGGTCGTGTTCTCCATCGTCTCCTCCGGCTTGCGGAGGATTTTGTAGTACGAGGCGGCCGGATGATCCTTGTTGGAGCCGGAGGCGGTCAGCACACGGCGGGTGAACTCGTCGTAGGGGACGTTGGCCGCCACCTGTTCGCGAATCCATTGGCGGAACGAGGCAGCTCCTTCCGCCCCCAGGAACTTGCGGTTGACCTGGAGCAGGTCGGCCCACTTGTTGGTCCAGAATTCAATGTAGTCCGGGCTGCCGACCAGTTGGTCGACGAGTTCATCCCGCTTGATCCGCGTGGGGCGGGTGTCGGCGATGAAGGCTTTCACTTGTTCGACAGTGGGTGGCAAGCCGGTCAGATCGAGATGGACACGACGGAGGAACTCGGTGTCCGAGCAAAGGCCGCTGGGGAGAATCTTCATCCGTTCCCACTTGTTGGCGACGAGTTCATCGATCCGGTTCCAAGTCTCAGGCGGCTGCCAGGCGAAGCCAGTGCGATCGCCCATGACAGTGAGCGTCGTCGCGGCGTAAGCCCCTTCGAAGCGAGCCAGAATCGGCGCCTCGCCCCGGCGGAGCGAAGTGAGCAAACCGGAGCGACTGGCAGTGGCCACTTCCATGTTGCCGGTTTCGAGGAACGATTCGCGGGTCACATCACGGCGGGTGCCGTCCGCATAGGTGGCGACCACGCGGAACTGCTGGTTGGCACCGACGGTCTGGATGATCGGGTTCTGGGGTTCGATCTCGATCTTCGAAACGCGGGGTGTGGCGAGATCGAGTTTGGAGCCGTTCGCGATCCAGTTCTCGACGATCGAGTAATAGATCTCGTCCTTGTTGAGCAGATGGCCACCGACGTGCGGCGTGACCATTGTCGGTTTGAGGAGCATCAGGCTGTCGGAGGGGGAGGCCAGATTGATGCGGCGGCCGGCGAGGTCATCCGCGAAGCCCCGGACATCGAAGATCGGGTCGTAGCCACGCAATGAGAGCTTGAAGCCATTCTTCCCCTGGGCGGAGCCGTGGCAGGTCCCTTGATTGCAGCCGAGCTTGGAGAGGACGGGGTTCACATCGCGCACGAAGTCAGCCGGGACTTCCTGTGACGGCCAAGCGGCGGCGATGGGAATGGTGGCCATCAGTTCGCCAAGGCGGGCCGTCAAAGTCCCGGTACCGGACGCGCGAGGTTCGACCAGTCCGGTGGGCGAAATGTCGACGAGTGTGGCATCGCTGGGCTTATAGGTCACGATGCGGGTGGCATCGATGACTTCACCGTTGTCGAGCCGGGCGGATACGAGAAGTTGCACGGACGAGTACCGGTTGGGGAACTCGATCTTGGTCGGGGATGCG
>PNLE01000276.1 GCA_013822855.1 Planctomyces sp. | reverse complement strand
GCCCGCCGAGATCGAGAACGGCATGTCCCGCAGCCATAGAGCGAAGATGCCGCCGACCCAGGCGAAGGGAATGCCCGTAAAGACTCGCAGAGTGTCCACGATGTTGTGGTACGTCATGTAGAGCAGAATGAAGATCAGCACAAGCGCCAGCGGGACAACGATCATCAGTCGTGTTTGTGCCCGCTGAAGATTCTCGAACTGTCCGCCATACTCCACCCGGTAGCGGGCCGATGGCAACGAGACTTGTTGAGTGATCTTCTTTTGGGCCTCGGCGACAAAACTTCCCAGGTCACGTCCTCGCACATTGGCGGTGATCGTGATCCGACGTTGCCCCCATTCCCTCGTGATCGTCGACGGCCCTTCGGCAATCTCCACCGAAGCGAGCCGTGACAGAGGAATCCGCTCTCCCTTGGGCGTCGAAATCAGCATGTTGCCGATGGACTGCGGGCTTTCCCGGAATCGCTCAGGGAGCCGCACGATCAATGGAAAGCGAAGCTGCCCTTCAATGATTTCTCCGATCGGCTTGCTGCCAATGGACTCCACGAGGTCGAGAACCTCCTGTGCGGAAACGCCGTAGCGGGCGATCTGATCCTGGTTCACTTTGATCTGAAGCACCGGCTGACCGGTGACCTGTTCCACGGCCACGTCAGCAGCACCGTCGATCGAATTCAAGACCCGCTCAATCTCCTGCCCCTTACTGACAAGGACATCGAAGTCGTCGCCGAACAATTTCACTCCCAGGTCGGCCCGCACACCGGAGACCATCTCGTTGATTCGCATCTCGATCGGCTGGGAATAGGCCAACCGCTGCCCCGGCATATCCCGCAGGGCCTTGTCAATCAGTTCCGTGAGGTCCGCCTGCGATTTCGCCTTTTTCCAGTGTGAGCGAGGCTTCAGCGTGATGAACATGTCGGTCAGTTCAACGCCCATCGGATCGGTAGCGACTTCCGCTGTGCCGATGCGGCTCCAGACGTTTTCCACTTCATCAGGAAACGTCTGGAGGATGACTTTTTCCATTTCGGTGTTGTAGCGGATGGATTCACTGAGATCGGTTCCCGCCAAGCGTACGACGCCAATAGCGATGGCTCCTTCCGAGAGCCGAGGAACAAACTCGGAGCCGAGATTGGGGGCGATCATGCCAAAGGCCAAGATCAGCACGCTGGCGGCGAAGCCCATCACAGCCAGTTTGTGGTGCATGGCGAATTGCAGGATCGGATAGTGAATGGCATGAGCGATCCGCATCAGGAACGGCTCGTGCTCCTCGACTTTCTTCGGGAGGAGGTAACTCGCCAGCACCGGCATTAACGTCAGCGAGAGAACCATCGACCCCATCAGGGCGAAGATGACTGTCAGGGCCATGGGCCGGAACAACTTCCCCTCGATCCCTTCCAGCGTGAGGATCGGCAGGTAGACGATCATGATGATGAGTTCGCCGAACATCGTCGGCTTGCGGACTTCGACGGCGGCATCCCGGATGATGTCCAACCGGCTCTTCCCACTATTGGAGTCATGAGCCAGGTGCCGCACGCAGTTCTCGATCATCACCACCGAGCTATCGACGACAAGGCCGAAGTCGATAGCTCCCAGGCTCAGTAAACTGGCGGCAATGCCGAAGCGGTACATGCCGGTGAAGGCGAACAGCATCGACAGCGGAATCGCCAACGCCACGATAGCCGCAGCCCGCAGGTTCCCCAGAAAGGCGAACAGCACAGCGATGACGAGCAGACCACCCTCAAAGAGATTTTTCCGCACGGTGTCGATCACGAAGTCCACAAGGTGCGTGCGGTCATAGACCGGCTTGACCTGGACATTCGGCGGCAGGCTCGCTTCCAGTGACTTCAGTTTCTCCTTCATGGCCCAGGTGACTTGGTGGCTGTTCTCGCCCATCAGCATGAAGCCTAAGCCGAGAACGACTTCCCCTTGGCCGTTGGCCGTCACAGCGCCACGGCGAATCTCGTGTCCGATGACAACTTCACCCACATCCGCGACCCGGATGGGGACTCCGTCCTGGGCGGCGATGACGATCTGCCGGATTTGGTCGATGTTCGTGGTGCGTCCGAGCCCCTGGACCAGCAACATCCCGCTCGGCTGGCTGATGTTGCCACCGCCGACATTAAAATTATTCTTCTGAATCGCCTGGACCACCTGATCGAACGTCAATCCGTATTTGATGAGGCGGTCGGGATCGAGACGAATCTGATATTGCTTGACGTATCCGCCCCAACTGTTGATTTCGGCTGTGCCGGGAACCGTCCGCATCGGCGGCTTGATGACCCAGTCGTGGATTGTGCGCAGCTCCGTCACGTCGGTCCCCTGGCCGGTGACGACATAGTGGAAGACTTCGCCCAAGCCGGTTGCGACCGGCCCCATTTGCGGAAGAGTGATGCCCTGCGGCATCTCCACTGACCCGAGCCGTTCGTTAATCAGTTGGCGGGCAAAGTAGATGTCGATGCCGTCTTCAAAAACGACGACGACCTGCGACAGGCCGAACTTCGAGATGGATCGCAATTGCTCCAACCCAGGCAAACCGCTGATCGCCTGCTCGATCGGGAAGGTGATTTGGCGCTCGACCTCTTCGGGACTAAGGGCGGGAGCAGTCGTATTGATCTGCACCTGCACCGGCGTGGTGTCCGGAAAGGCGTCAATGTCGAGATGCTGGAGGGAGAATACCCCTGCCGCGCTCGCTGCCAGCACGCCCAGGATGACTAGCACCCGGTTGTGCAGCGAGAAGTCAATGATGCGATTGAGAAAGTCCATTTCGGCTCGAAGCTCCTTCGCTTAGTGTTCGTGACAGCCGCAACCCGCACCGAGGTTGCTGCGAAGAAGTTGAGCGAGCAGAACATTGCTCCCCTGGGAGGCTATGACTTCTCCCGGAAGGACACCCGCCAAGAGTTCGACGGACTCTCCGTCGCGTGCTCCCAGGCGAACCTGCCGGACATGGAAGAACTTGGGCGAGTTCTCGTCAAAGTAGTTCTTGTCACGCACGAAGACGAACGAAGCATCCGGCGTCGATTGCACGGCCCCACGGGGTACGACAATGGCATTCGGCTCTTCGCGCAGGACGATTTGGCCCGTCCCGAAGGTCTTGTCCCGAAGCGTTCCGTCCTCGTTGGCAATGGCAACTCGCACCTGCATCGTGCGGGTCTGTTCATCAATGGCGGGACTGATCCAAGCAACTTCCCCAGTCACGCTTTGATCGCCGTTATCGGAATGGAACCGGACCGGCAAGCCCCGGCGAACGTGTCGGACGTCTTCCTGGCGAACATTCAGCACCAGCCACATCCGGCGAGGATCACTGACCGTAAACAATGGACTGGAGGGATCGGCGACCTCTCCGGCGACGACTGCTGAGGCGAGCAAAATACCGTCATAAGGCGCACGCACCGGAATAAGATTGGCGGTTTTCGTTCCCGCCGGGAGAGCGGCAACGACGGAGCTGGGAATACCTAGGAAGCGTAGCTCGTCGGCAAGAATCTGGGGCGAGCCGGTTTCAAGTCCTTCTGGGAGATCAAAACCCAGGTTCGCCAATGCCTGCCGAGCCGAGATCAATGCCACTTCCGCCTCTTGCAAACCAGCTTCCGCTTCGATGATGGACTTTTGCGGAACTGCACCGCTGTTCGCCACCGGCCGGAGTCGTTCGACCGTCGTCTTCCGCAATTGAAGTTGGACAACGGCTTGCAGGAATTGCGATTTCACTTGCCCCACCTGGGATGCATCGACCAGGGCGAGAATCTCCCCAGCAGCCACCGGATCACCAACCGTCTTGAAAACAACGGCAACTGTTCCCGGAACCCGTGGGGAGAGATGCCCGACACGCGTCGGATCGAACAGCAATTCCCCGTTGGCGGTGATTGCATCCAACATAGGACGCTCTTGCACGACGTCGACGTCGATTCCGGCTTTGGTGACACTTTCGGCAGATGAGAACTGCACACGGCTCGTGTGCATCGTATTGCGGCTGTTGTTCTCCGGGCGGGAGACCAAGGAAATCGCCTGGATCGTGTCGTACTTGGGAAGCTGGGCCTGACCCTTCACCTGGGCCAATTCGGGGTGACAAATGACACACTCGGCAACCCCGTG
>PNLE01000275.1 GCA_013822855.1 Planctomyces sp. | reverse complement strand
CATTTGCCGAGCGAGTTCAGTAGCTTGTGCGGGGGATTTGTCCTCGCCCCGCAGACGGACAGTCCATTCGTCGATGGAGTAGACCCGCTCGACTTCGGCGCATTGATCCATGCTGCGGAGGATCTGGCGATGAACCTCGACATACGTGGCGGGCCGGGCCTTGACGAGCGTGATCCCCGGGCAGATCCGGCGGGCCTCGTGCACCTTGGTGCCCGTTTTCGCCCCCAGCCGCTTGGCATCGTAGCTGACGGCGATGAGGCACGTGTTCTCGGCTTCCAGGGGAATGACCCCCACGGGCCGCCCCCGCAGCTCCGGGCGGAGGTGCTGCTCGACCGAAGCGAAGTAGGAATCCATATCCGCCATCAGCCAGTTCATGGTGCCGTCTCGCCTTGGTGGGAAGGGATTGACACATGGAGTGTACGCGCGTACAAAGATTCGGCAAGAGCTGGTCTGTCTCTTGAACGGATGTTCGCAGTAAAATTTCGGGGAGATCAATTTTCACACGGGATGAGTGAAGAAGTTGTGTGACAGGGAGGCGGGCGAATGAGAGAGGGATTTCTCCACGCAAGTTGGATCCTCGCGCTGGGCATGGGCTGGTCGATCAGTTCGCTGGCGGAGGAGCAGCCTCCCGCGGAGCGCGTTCATCGACCGGCGGCCACCTCGGAAACAGCATTCGCCGTCTCGGCCCTGGACATCGACAACTCTCCCGAGCTTTTAGATTCGGCGGAAAAGCTCTTTGTGAGGCACTACCTGCGTGTCCTGGATTCAGGTCACATTGGCATGGGAGAGGTCGTTGAATTTCAAAGAATGACTTACCATGCCGCGTTTGAAACGGAAGCTCGTGAAAGGGGATTTCTCTATGTCGCCGATGACTTGAGCTGGATGATGGCGACACAGCCTTGGCACTCCGACCACGCGGCTGTCAGTCACAAGAAAGGAAGAAGCGGTACCCCCTATAGGCTCGTCGAGAATCGCGCACATTTCATCAGCATGACCCAGAGTCAATTGGTCTTTGCCGATAAGCAATCGAGAACGTGTGAGGTTCTAGAATTACCCTCCGACGAACCGTACGGCTTTTGTTCCACGCAGCAAAGTTTTAGACTGCCCAAAAAGCCGTCGGGATTTTTTCCGTTTAGGGATTGGTTCCAAGTCTCACGCCATCCGCAGGCCATCTTGTTTTGCTGGCCATTTGCTCGGAGCAGCGCTGCAGTCGAATCGTTTTCAAGCCACTGGACATGGTCACTAAAGAATGAGGCAGGCCCCCGGATCCATCTTCTTGCTCAACCTCGGGAGGCGACACGGAACGCTGGATTTTCTTACTTCGAACTGATGATTGATCGATCCCTCGACCGGATTGTGGCGATCAAGGTGGGGGATCCGTCGGATTCGATAGAGACGGTTTATGTGGAGGTATCCCGCAAAGCTTCACGGGATCAGGACCGAACGTCTTTCTTGAGAGGTTTGGGCTTGTCCCGCTCTGAGGGGACTATTCCCGCAGGATCCGACTTTCGCCGGGCAGGATTTCGCTTAATCGGTCCTCCAATCTTCGCACCATTATCTGCATCGGCTCAGCACCCTATAAATTCCGCTCGCAAGAGGTCGGTGTGGACACGGGACTACGATCAGATGAGCCACCCCGTTTACTATCAGCCACCCGTCTCGGCACTTCGTCCTCTGAACATGCCGGATCCCCACGAACGCTCGGCTTGGAACCTTATGTGGAGGTTCGGCTTGGCGCTGGGACGATGGCCCGCCGCGGGACTCTTTCGACATGCGGCGGGACTTGGCACCTGACACACTTCACTCGGTCAGATCCAAGGCGAAGTCGTTGGTAGCGGTGTTGTCGAGTCAGTCGCCTTGAGGCCGCCGGGTGCCACTGGCTGTGCCAGTGTCTTGTCTTGAACCTCGCCTGGCCGGTGAGATCCGCATCTTGGAAAGTTGATCGAGCAAAACACTGGCACAGCCAGTGGCACCCGACGAGTTGTTGATCTGCACTGAGGACTTCGGAACACCGGCTCATTCAGCCAGATCGAAGGCGAAGTCGTTGGCAGCGGCATCGGTCGAAACTGTCGCCTTGAGGCCGCTGGTCAAATGGCTGGTGTACTTCGCCGGGATCAAGGGCTTCGGCCGGGGTGACTGTTTGGCCTCCGGAGCGTCGTTGTCGGCCACTTCGCCTGTCTCTTCGAAGAGCGAAATCGCCACCTGATGGTTGCCGACGGGGGCGCCCTTTCCGTTCTTGGTGGTCAAGTTGAAGACCCCCTGCTCGTTGGTGGTGCCGACTGCGACCGGTCCCTTTTCGGGGATGAAAAGCACATTTGCCGAGGCGACCGGCTTCCCTTTGAAAAAGACGATCCCTCCCGCGTCGGCCAATTGCGGCGCGTCACTCGCGCCGCAACCCACCAGGGCTGGCACAGCGACCGAACAGAGAGCTATGAGCGAAAACGAACGGAACGGGGTGAGCATATCGTCTCTCCGGGCGAGCGGTGGGTGTCAGCCCACAGTTTCTGATTCTTGATGTTGTTCAACAGCAGGTCGGGTGGCACGTCTCTTCGGTTCGCCAACAGCCGAGAGGCGCCAGGTGCCTCTCGGCTTGGCCAGTGTCGTCTCGGAGGGACGCGACACGGCATGGACTTCATGAGGCGGCAAAAGAGCAGAAGCAGGACACTGGCGGAGCCAGTGGCACCCGGCGATGAGGTGAAGACCACGCCCTTCGGAGACCTTAGGGCGTGCCACACACCGATCGCTCAGACAGGGGAATGAATCCCCTAGAAATCGCCGACGACCCGGCCATCCGCGCGGCCGCCGAGTGCTTGGTAGACGTTCGCGTGGTCGATGTTTTCACTGAGGAAGCGGACCGTCCCGTCGACGAACAGGAAGTGCGCTCCGCCCGTGTGCGGCGACCGGAAGCCATGCATGAATTGCCAGTTGCTCTGGGCCGTGCAGGCGGGAAACCGAGTGTTCGCGTTTCTGCCCGGGCAGGTTGTGAAGTCGTTGATGGGGACGAGGGTGTGCCCCTCGGCGTTCGGCGAACCAACCGAATGCGACCAACTCGAGCGATCGGCCGGCGCACAACCCGGCGTCACTTCACCGACGTGGATGGTGTTCGAGGTACCGTCCGTGACATCGGCGATCGAGATCGCCGCGCCGTTCCGGGAGATCATCCCGGAGATGAGCGACTTGTCGCTGGAGCTTCCGAAATTCGTCCCGCCAGGGAGCAGGGAGACTCCCGAGAACGGCATGCAACCGGCATTTGCAGAAGTGGGTTGTGAACCGACTGAGCCGCCATAGCTCGCTTGGGCCCAGTCGCTCACAACGGCGGAACTCGGTTCGCTGGGGCACATGACGAAAGGGAGAGTCACTTGGCGGAATTGACGCCCATTCGAGAGGATCTGATAGGGAAGGTCATAGCGATTGGCGGGGGCGAGATAACTGGTCGCGGGCAGCTGGCCTGCCATGTCGAGTTCGTTGTAAAGAGGTGCCTGATCCACGAAGGGAAGCACCCGCACCTGCCAACTCACCCCGGGTGGGGCGTCGCGGTCGCGAGTTCCGCCGATGGGGAACATGCGGTTCGTGTCGTGATAGTTGTGCAGGGCCAGGCCGTACTGCTTGAGGTTGTTCTTGCACTGCGTCCGGCGGGCGGCTTCGCGGGCTTGCTGGACTGCGGGCAAAAGCAGCGCGATGAGGATCGCGATGATGGCGATGACCACCAGCAGCTCAATGAGCGTGAAGCCTGTCCGGGAATTTCGAGTCGACAAACGTCCGAAGGATTTGAGATGCATAATGACTTCCAGAGAACGGGGTGTGGAGATCGACACGATCATCCTGCCACAAAGTTGACTATCAGTCGATTAAGTTTCTGTTAATGATGGGTGATTTTAGGCGCAAAAAAAGAAAATAAGTTGACTAATAGTCAACTTTCGGCAAAGTTTTGTGAGTGGGAGATTGCCAATTTCGCATGGAATGCTTTGTTTGCAGCGGGCATGACCCTTTTCAGAAGGAACCAAAGCGGATAGTCTTCAAACCGCACAAGGGGCGGTAGCTCAGTTGGGAGAGCGCAGCGTTCGCAATGCTGAGGTCGGGGGTTCGACTCCCCTCCGCTCCACTTG
>PNLE01000274.1 GCA_013822855.1 Planctomyces sp. | reverse complement strand
CCGCACCGCCGGTTGCAGTCGATCTCCTTTTTTCTTGTGGGGATCCTCCTCTCTACTATCGCCCTGAAGTTTCTGTGGAACTTTGTTGCCAGGGATTTTCCAACCTGGCCCCGGCTGTCGTTCACCCGCGCGTTCGGCCTGGTGGTTCTCTGGGGCCTGCTCTTTGTCATCGTCTTGACGATGATCTCCGGAGCCCGTGAATTGATGACGCCCGGCGCGTGGAAAAAGGTGGGGGCGACCTATCAGCTTGCGCCGACCGAAGCTTCCCCGAGGGGAGTAACTCTGGAAGAAGCCGTCCCAGCGAAGGCTTTGCCATCGGTCTCCAATGCCCCTGAGGAGGCACCATGATGCTGCCGGTGATTATTGAAGGAGTCTTCGACCTGCTCTTCGGCTGGGTGGGTTATCTGGCGACGGTGCTGCCCCGGGTGAGCGTTCGCTGGGACGCCGTCGCGATGTTCGTCGCTTCGCTCGCCCTTGCCACCGTCGTGGCACACCTGACGTTTTCCTGGTTCCATCGAGAGTTCCAGCAGCGGCGTGAGCAGTCCGTGACTCGCTGGCGATGGAAATGGACGCTGGTGCTCATGGCGGGCTTTCTGCTCCTCTTTGCCGCCGGGATCTCGTTCGTGGGCGTGACTCATCAGATGAGTTGGCTGGCCACTTCGCCGGAACCACTTGTGGGCCGGGGAGTTCTCTTGGCCAGGCTGAATAATCCCTCCCGCTGGCATCTCAAATTTCTTGGCACAGCGTTCGACAACACATTGGATACCTACACACCTGAAGGCTACTACGCCAAACTCAAGGGGGATCCGCCGCAAAACTGGATCCTTCCCATGCTCCCATTCCTCAGCTACAGAAACGATGAAACTGATCCCGAACTTCCGTGGAATGAGGGACGCAACCGGGATATGGCCCGGCGGATTGTGCCCGAGTTGATCAACCACGAACTTCGCAACGCTCCCGTCCGCGATGCCGACGGCTGGGGAATGGCCCACTATGCGGGGAACACGCATGTCTTCGACCGCGAGTCGCCACTGCCAAAACGCGAAGATTATCACCAATCCCAGGCGATGCTCATCGGCCCGGTCAATACTGGGTTCCAGCCGTGGATGAAGCCGGGCAATACACGGGATCCGTTGGCCCCGTGGAATACTGCGTCAGGTTTCGGGGGCCCGCCCGGCCGTCAGGAAACGACCGTTCTGCTGATGGATGGCTCGGTGAAAACCATCCCCACCTCCGTCGACCGCGAAGTGCTTCGTGCGCTGGCGACAGGCGGCTTGCCGACCGACGACTGAACGGCCCGCGACCCTGAGAACGGGTTACGAAGTTTCTTCCAAGCGTTTCCCCCAACGCCGGGAATCTGAATTTCAATCGGTGATACAAAACAGAGAATCGCGAGCTCCCAGTGTCCAAGGCAGACATATGGAGTTGGTCGAAAGCTCTTGTACAACTGGACTTTTTCTATTTGCCAGCTTTCGCCACCACCCTCTGGAACTTGAACAGGATGGTTCGCGAGGTGTCGGTCGATTCGAAGAGGTCGGGACGGGGGGCGGCGGGGTCGAGGTGGCCGCAGAGGACGAGTTGGCCTTTGTCGTCAAACTTGTAGATGGAGCCGGTGGTTTGTCCCTGCTGGGGGCCGTCCTCTGCCGTCAGTTCGACCTGATGCGGCTCGCGATCGGTCAAGAGCTGGTAGCGGAACTTGATCGGCGCGGGAGCGGGCGGGGGCAGCTCACCCGCCGCGAGCTTGCGGGCCGGTGCGGGGGGATAGAGCTGCAGCTCCTCTTTATCGAACACCACCTTCAACCCGGCGATGTTCTCCAGCGGCACCGGCAGACCCAGGAAGATAAACTCCACCGGCACCCACTCGCCCAGAATCCGCTCAGAGTCGGGTTGGGGGGCTGCGGCTGGTGGCTGGGGAACGCCAATGCCGTTGTCGGCGGTGGTCGGTGGTTCAGCCCAGGTCAGCGCGGGCCAGAGGGCCGTTAAACCAGTGGATAGGCAAAGACACAAGCTGGTCAGAGGACTGGCCAGCTTGTGTCCATGGGGGATTGTCGTGCTTCGCATGCTGATCTCCTGCGTCGGTTTGGCGAGCGCTGCCAAGACCTGAGCCGAGAGACGCTTCGGCGTTAGCGCTTGGAGGCGATCACCTGGAGCAATGACTTGAAGGGGTCGGCGAACTTGGCCAGGCCCTCCTGCATGAGGACCTCTTCCATCTTCGCGAAGTCGACCTTGGCGTCGATGTCGGCCAGGATTTCCGGCTGCGGGAACTGGTCGACTTTGCGGGTGTAGACTTTACCGATCAGGGCCTGCACAGCCGCGTTGGTCGCCGGAGGGTTGGTCTGGATGTCGGCACCGGCGAGGGCGCTGACATAGCGATCCGGGGCTTCCGCGGGATCCTTGGTGCCGGTGCTGGCGAAGATGATTTCCTGCTGGAGGGGCAGGTTCTTGTCGGCCCAGAACTGCTGGTTCTGCTGCCACAGCCGCTGGGCGTTGACGATCCCCACCTGGCCTTGGGCACCGGGAATCAGCTCGGGGACATGTTTCTTGGTGTAGACGTCGATCCGGCTGACGAAAATGCTGTAGACCGATTTGAAGCGGTCGAGCTTGCCGTGACGCTGGGCTCCCTTCCAAACGGCCTCGCGAGCCGCTTCGTACTGCCGCTCCGAGAAGATGAGCGTCACGTTGAGGGTGATGCCCGAGGCGGCTAGTTCTTCGAGTGCGGCCAGCCCGCCGGGGGTGGCGGGGACCTTGATCATGCGGTTGGAATGACCGGCAGCCCACTGCTGGCCCAGTTCGACGTATTTCTTCGCCTTTTCTTCGACGCTCAACGTGTTGGCAGTGTCTTCGAGGAGGGGGTCCAGCTCGAAGCTGACGTAGCCGTTGTTGCCTGCGGTTTCGGTGTAGACACCGGCGAAGACTTCCTGCGCCTGGCGGACGAGACGGTCGGTCATGGCCCAGGCGATCGCGTCGTCGGAGTGTCCGTCCGCGACGAGGGCGCGGATCTGATCGTCGAAGCGGCCCGTCTTGAGGAGATCGGCAATAATGATGGGGTTCGAGGTGGCCCCGGTCGCGCCGAACTTGCGGTTCTCCAGCACGAGATCGGGATCGATGCTGTCGAGCCAGACTTTGGTTCCGCAGGCAACGAGGGTTTCAAGAGGTGTCGGCATGAGCGGGGCCTGTTTCCGGAGGAGAGCGTGACCAGAACGGATGAGTCGGCAACCTCTCGCCGACCTGTTAAAGTGGTTGCCATCGTACCGCAGGAATGCGTCCGTGCCACGTTCTGGCCGCGATTTCCTCTGCCGACGGGCGGAAGCCCTGCCGTTTGTTCGGGTTCCCGTAGCCCGGAAGCGTCTTTTTCCCCGGAGTTTTCCTTGTCCCACGAACTTTACGACAACCCGCTCATCTCGCGATATGCCTCGAAGTCGATGAGTGCCCTCTGGTCGCCGCAGGTGCGGCATGCCACCTGGCGGAAGCTGTGGATTGCGCTGGCGGAAGCGGAGCATGAACTGGGGCTGCCCGTCACTAAGGGGCAGATCGACGAACTAAAGGCTCATGTCGACGACATCGATTTCGCCGCCGCCGCCCGCTACGAGAAGGAATTGCGGCACGATGTGATGGCCCACGTTTACACCTGGGGCGATCAATGTCCGACGGCCCGGCCCATCATCCACCTGGGGGCGACCAGCTGCTATGTGACCGACAACGCCGATCTGATCCTCATGCGGCAGGGGATGGAGATGCTGCGTGACAAGCTCGTCGCCACCATCGACCGGCTGTCGAAGTTTGCAGTGGAATACAAAGACCTTCCCTGCCTGGGCTACACCCATTTGCAGCCCGCCCAGCCCACGACAGTCGGCAAGCGGGCGACGCTCTGGTGCTATGACCTGGTGATCGATCTGGAAGACCTCGAGCACCGCATCGAGAAGTTGCGGTTCCGCGGTGCCAAGGGAACCACTGGCACCCAGGCGACGTTCCTCACGCTGTTCGATGGCGACCATGCCAAGGTCGAAGAACTCGATCGCCGCGTGGCGGAAAAGATGGGCTTCGCCAGCCGCTGCGCCGTCACGGGCCAGACTTATACCCGTAAGCTCGACGTACAGATTCTCGATGTCCTCGACGGAATTGCCCAGAGTTCGCACAAGACGGGAACCGACTTACGGATTCTGCAAAGCAACAAGGAGATCGAAGAGCCCTTCGAGAAGGAGCAGATCGGAT
>PNLE01000273.1 GCA_013822855.1 Planctomyces sp. | reverse complement strand
AGCAACGTGTGGCGATCGCCCGCGCCTTGGTGCATGAACCCCGGCTGCTCGTTTGCGACGAACCGACAGCCGCCCTCGACGGCCATTCGGGGCGCACCGTGATGGAATTGATCCGAAATGTCTCCGTCCAGCCGGGGCGGGTGGTGATCGTCGTCACGCACGATTCGCGCGTCTATTCGTACGGGGATCGCATGATCGAGATGGACGATGGTCGCGTCTCCAATATCAACGATTCCCCAAAATCCATCATGACCGATTCCCAGGTCGTCAGTCAGTTGAAGTCCAAGGAACCCCGCTGATGCGTCGCTGGATCCTCCCGGCAATCGCCGCCGTCGCCTTGACGTTCTCCGTGCTGCACATGGCTCGCGAGAATGTGAAGCCTCCCTCGCAGTCCCCTCCGATCGAACCGGCGAGGTCGCCGTACCGCCAGGTGGTGGCGGGATCGGGGCTGGTCGAGGCGAAGTCCGAAAACATCTCGGTCGCCGTTGAAACCGCGGGTGTCGTCAACGAGATTGTGGTCAAAGTCGGCCAAACGGTCGAGAAGGGGCAGATCCTCTTCAAGATCGATGATCGCAAGCAGCGTTCCGAACTGGGTGTCCAGCAGGCGGCACTCGCTTCGGCCAAGGCCGAACTCGAGCGGCTCAAGGCTCTTCCCCGCCCCGAGGATCTTCCTCCCAGTGCCGCCAAGTTAGCGGAGGCACGGGAAGATCTCGAACTCCAGCGTGACCAGCTCAACCGGGCGGAAGAACTCCTGGCCAAGAAAGTGATCCAGCAGGAGGAACTGATCCAACGGAAACAGGCCTACAGCATGGCCCGTGCCCGTCTCGAGAACGCCCAGGCTCAGGATGAGAAGCTCAGGGCCGGCGCCTGGTCCTATGAGCTCGACGTCCAGAAGGCGGCCGTTCAGCGGGCGGAACAGCAGGTCGCCCAGGCGCAGACGGAAATCGATCGTCTGATCGTCCGAGCCCCCATCAACGGCACCATCCTCAAAATCGACGTGAGGCCCGGCGAGTTCGTTGGCACTCCACCGGGACAACCGCTGATCATCATGGGTGATCTCTCGGTGTTGAATGTCCGTGTCGATATCGACGAACAGGATGTGCCCCGCTTTCGACCGGGGTTGCCTGGAAAAGGCTTCCTTCGCGGCGACGCCAAGTATCCCATCAACCTGACCTTCGTCCGCGTCGAGCCCTACACACAGCCCAAAAAGTCGCTCACTGGTGAAGGGAAGGAGCGCGTCGATACACGGGTCCTGCAAGTCATCTATGCGATCGACAAGAACTGGCGTGAGGAGAATGATCTGCGGCGAACTGGAAAAGTCGAAGGCGAGACAAAATCGACAATCCATGGAGCCCAGTCGCTATCGATGACCAAGGATTCAGCCACGGTTCCTCGAGATGAGCCCGTCGAGATCTACGTGGGCCAACAGATGGATGTCTTCATCGATCTGGAACCCCTCCCGCCGAATGATGCTGGCACCTCGGAAAAGACGTCCCAGGCAAGCGTGGGAGGGCAAGCTGCCAGCTCTGCGGTGACCGCCCGCTGAACGACCACTTCGACTCCTTGATGCCGGTCGGCAGAACTTGCCGACCCAGAAGTGTTTTTCTGCGCTTTCGGCAAACCGCATCGACGGGATCGGCAGAAGATTTGACTCCACAGGTCGACAAGCCGCCGTCAAATTGCGAAAACGTGGTGCATGAGGCTCGCTTGATCCAGCAAGCCTGTTCCCCACGACGAGTTCCCCGCGGCGGCTGTCCCGCGACGGCGAAGTAGAAAGTCGAATCATGGAGTTCCACCGAGCCGCCCTCGAAGGGCCACGGGCCATCCCTTTCCAGGCGCCCCAAGGCGATCTGGCGATCCTCGCAGGAACGGCCAATCCCCTCCTTGCCCAGCATGTGGCGACCGCTCTGGGCGTGAGCCTCACGCCTTGCCGGGCGCATGTCTTCAGCGAAGGAAACGTCTTCGTCCGCATCAAGGAGAACGTCCGCGGCAAGGATGCCTACATTATTCAGGGCTGCCACTTCCCCGTGAACGACAACTTCATGGAGTTGTTGTTCTGGATCGACGCGCTCCGGCGGGCCAGCGCCCAGAACATCACTGCGGTCATCCCCTTCTTCAGCTACGCTCAGGGGGACAAGAAGGATGAACCACGCGTTTCGATCCGCGCCCGCGTCTGTGCCGACGCCATCGAGGCGGCGGGTGCCGACCGCGTGCTCACCATGGATCTCCACAGCCCGCAGATCCAGGGCTTCTTCCGCGTACCGGTTGACCACCTCTACGGGCGGCAGGTGCTGGTCGAACATTTCCGCAAGCTGAACATTCCCGATCTCGTCGTCTGTAGTCCTGATGTCGGCTTCGCCAAGGGAGCCGCCGCCTATGCCAACCTCCTGGGGACACCCGTCGTCATCGGGAACAAGCAGCGGACGGACCACTCCGAGACTGTCGAAGTCCTCGAAGTGATCGGCGACGTGCAGAATAAGAACGTCCTGCTGGTGGACGACCTGGCCATTACCGGCCGCTCGCTCATCGCCATGGCCGAGACTCTCAAAAAGCGCGGTGCGAAGGATGTCTACGCCGCCGTCACGCACGCGGTGCTCTCCAAGGGAGCCAGCGAGCGGATCGCGAACAGCCCCATCAGCCGGATGTTTGTGACCGACACGATCGAGAATGCCTTCGATCCCTTGCCGCCGAACGTGCAGGTGGTGACCGTCGCCCCACTCTTCGCCGAAGCGATCCGTTCGATCCACGAGCGGACGAGCATCAGCATGCTCTTCCCCGAAGGAAAGCCGCTCTGCTCCTGAGGATGGAGGCCCAGTCGCAAGTGCCAGGCAAGGACACCCAGCTTCGGCGCGTCGAATCTCTTCAAGACCCATAAAAAGCGAGGGTTGGTGAATCTCACCAACCCTCGCTCGCTTAAACATTGCACGCCTCGTGGGCGGGCCATCTTGGGCACCGCTTACGTCAGGCTCTTCTCAAGCTGCATGTTGAGGCAGAGGCCGCGGATTTCGTTGTTGAGCACCTCGAAACTCGCGGGTGTCCCCGCTTCCAGAGTGTTCTCGCCCTTCACCATCGATTCGTAGATCTTCGTGCGGCCTTCAACGTCATCGCTCTTGACCGTGAGAAGCTCTTGGAGGATGTAGGCGGCCCCATAGGCCTCCAGTGCCCACACTTCCATCTCCCCGAATCGCTGACCGCCGAAGCGGGCCTTGCCACCCAGCGGCTGCTGGGTGATGAGCGAGTACGGGCCGGTCGCACGGGCATGCACCTTGTCTTCAACAAGGTGGTGCAGCTTCAGCATGTAGATGTAGCCGACGGTGGTCTTCTGCTCGAACGGTTCGCCGGTGCGGCCGTCATGCAGCTGGGCTTTGCCGTCTTCAGGAAGGCCGGCCTGGACCAGCAGATCGCGGATCGTCTCTTCGAGTGGACCGTCGAAGACCGGGCACTTGGCGCGGAAGCCGAGCTTCGAGGCGGCCCAACCCAGGTGGGTCTCGAGGATCTGACCCACGTTCATACGGCTGGGCACCCCCAGCGGGTTGAGGATGATGTCGACCGGGGTTCCATCGGCGAGGAACGGCATGTCTTCGACGGGCAGAACCTTGGAGATCACCCCCTTGTTTCCGTGGCGACCGGCCATCTTGTCGCCGACCGAGATCTGCCGCTTCTGGGCGACATAGACCTTGACCATCTGGAGCACGCCGCTCGGCAACTCGTCGCCGCGCTTCATGGTGTTCAGCTTGCGGTCGCGGTCGTCGATCGCGTCCTCGACGGGGCCCCAATGCTCCTTGATGACCTTCTTGCAATCGGCCTTCTTCTGCGGGCTACGGAGATCCATCGTCTCGAAGCGGTGCATGAAGGTCTCGGCGTAAGTCGCCAGGAACTTGGCATCGTCGAGCTTTGCCAGATCGCGCCCGTCGTCATCCTGCAGCTTCTTCTCCAGCGAGACTTCGAAGTGCGTCAGGAATGTTTTGAAGGCGGCGGCGATCAGGTCGTTGCCTGTTTCTTCGACCCGCTTCAAATCGGTCTCGAACTTCTTGCGTTCCGTTTCGGACAAGCTCATCCGGCGGGAGAATTTCTCCGTGTGGATGACGATCCCCTCGACACCGCTGGGGACTTCCAGCGATTCGTTCTTCACGTCTTCGCCAGCCCGCCCGAAGATCGCGTGCAGCAGCCGCTCTTCGGGGGTGAGTTCCGTCCGGCTCTTGGGCGAGACCTTGCCGACCAGGATGTCGCCCGGGCGGACGAACGTCCCGACCCGCACGA
>PNLE01000272.1 GCA_013822855.1 Planctomyces sp. | reverse complement strand
GTAGGCTTCCACGCGGCGCAGGCCGAAGAGGTGGGCGAGGGCCCAGCCGGAGACATCGTAGGGCTTTTCGCCGACGGGGAAGGTCTTCAGTTCCAACAGGTCTTTGGCGTGGCGGCCGTAGGGCTGATCGCGGCGGATAACGATCGAACCGGCGGGATACTCGCGGCCATCCATTGTCAGCGGCTGCGGGGGGACATGCAGCTCGATCCCGGTCAGCAGCAGGATGTCGGCGAAGCGGCGGACGGCCTGGCGATCGACCTGATGGGCGGGAATGATCCAGCCCGTGACACCCTGCGCACGCCCCTCGTCCACGGCGCGCCTCGCGGAAGCCGCCGTTCCCTGCAACCAGAACTGCGGCTCCCGGCTGACGCTCGATAGCAGCGACTGTGCGAAGGAAAGCTGGTAATCCATGATGTCCCGCAGCCGCCACCAGCCGCCGGGCCAAGGGTGGATGAACTGGTTCGAGGGGAGATATTCGGGACGGGCCAGCGGGTCTTTGAGTTCGGTCGGCTTGATGAAGACGGGCGAGGCGATGTTGACCGAGGCGGCTTCCGTCAAAATCCCGACCATGTTGTGCCGGGCGGGGACGGAGCGGTTGCCGCCGTTCCACCAGTTGTCGTAGCCGATTCCCGTGGCGACCCCCGAGCGGCCATCGCGGGTCATGTCGGCCACCGCGCGGGTGCCGATCAGGTTGATCCCGGCGACGATGTCCCGGTCGAGATTCGGATTCAGAGGATCACGATAAGGAGGGACGAAGAAGCGTTCGCGGGTCCCAGCTCCATACTGGTGGGCATCCCACATGACCTGCGGCTTCCACTCGTGATAGAGCAGATGAGTGAGCAGCCGGGCTTCCTTTTGCGTGAGGGCGAAGAAGTCGCGGTTGTTGTCGTGCCCAGTGTAAAGCTGGTAGAGCTTATTGAGGGCGGCCCCTTCGTACGGCGTGCCGACGCGTTCTCGATAGAACGAGACGACATGATCGACGCCATCGGGATTGAGCGAGGGGATCAGCACGACGACCACCCGCTCGCGGATCTCGGGCCAGGGGGCTTCGTCGGAGGTCGCCAGCAGCCAGGCGAGCTGCATCCCCATCTCAGTGGAAGCGGGTTCGTCGGAATGCATGCTGAGGGAAATGAAGACGATCGGCTTGCCGTTGGCGATGGCCAAGTATCGCTCTTCAGTCGTGCCGAGGCGCGGGTCGGCGATGAGCTGCGCCTCGCGTTTGATTTCGGGGAGCCGGGCGAGGTTCGCCGGGCTGCTGATTATGGCCGCCAGGAGATCGCGACCTTCGGTCGTCTTCCCCACGTTCTGCAACGAGAGGGCATCGGTGGCTTGATCGAGCTTCTGGAAATAGCCCGCGACCTGTTTCCAATCGGCCAGCTGGAAGTCGGTCCCGATCGGTCGGCCCAGATAGACTTCCGGACTGATCACCGGCGGTTTACGGGAGACGGTCACTTCCTGGGCGGTGACCACGTTTGAGGCGGAAAACGCGAACAGCCCGAGGAGAAAGAGACAGAGCATCACAGCAAGTTGCGCATGACCCCGTCCCCGCTTCACCAGGGGAACCAGCGGCGGGAGAGTCGTGTCACGGAAAGAGAACAAAGCGGAGGCAACCACGCGCGCACGACCAGGCATTCGAATTCCCTCGGGGATCAAAGGGGCAGGAATCAATCAGGAAAGAATCAGGTGGACCATCGAGATTCAGGAACAGTTTCCACCAAGAGAGCGTGAGCGCGGCTTATTCCGCAATAACGCCCGCCACCCCCCGCTGTCCAGCGCGAGGCAATCGCCGGATGAAAATATGGTTCCGACGAGGAAGTGATTACCATGCGTGCGACCAGTTCAGCGAAGCGATCGGCTTTCGCAGTTCGAGGGGAGGAGACGAGAAGTGAGTGCAGTCCCACTGAGAAAGGCCATCGACAACCTTTATGCCGCGTTTGCCGATGTGCCCCCGCCAAGGCGAATCATGGGCTGTCCCTGTTGCATGGATGAAACCAAAGCCTGCCAGATGACGGGAAATCCGCTGCGGAAGATCCCTCCAGAGGCCATCTCCTGGTATGCGGCCAGCGCCATGACGACCATTGGAAATGAAGAGGACTACGCCTACTTTCTGCCAAGGATCTTGGAATTATCGATTCTGGAGAATCTCAAGTTCCCCGACTTGGAGATCACAGGCAAAAGGATTCATATGTCGGGTTACTCGCACTGGCCGGAGAAGCGACGTTTGGCTCTCACGCAGGTGTTCGTGGCGGTGACCTCGTCCACGCTGGCCAATGGGAAGTTTTTCGAGCTGGATTCCTGGATCACGGCGATTGCTTTGACTGGACAGGACATCCAGCCTTACTTGGCGATGCTGGAACAACATCCCAACGCCGTGCTGAATTACTTCGAGGGTAACGCCGCCACCCTTCCCGAGGGCCGGTTGAGAAACGCCTTCTGGCCCGCGTCTCACCCCGGCCAAGATGCGATCGTGGCGTGGTTCCGATCGCCTGCCATTCGAAAGATTCTGTTCGACGCCTACGGGTACGTGATATAACCAGGGAACTGACGGTTTCCGGAGTGCTGCCTGATACAAGTTCCAGCTTCAAATGATGCATTGAGAGTCGCAAAACATGCCCGCACATAGCTGCGGGGCATGCCACACGAATGCTGCTTCAATTTGAAACACGCATGAATACAGGCTGGATTTGCTGTGGGGGAGAGATCGGGATTCAAGCCCCACCGGCTGCTCAGAGCATCTCATCCTCCACCACCACTCCACCGGCAGTTCCCGTGGATTGATGGTCGTCACAACCGGCACGCATCGCATGGTCTCTACAAAGCGCAGAGTGCCCTTTGATTTGCGCAGGATTCGCACTTTGCGTCGTCGTTATCTCTTAACACGCTCTTCAATCGCCGATTCATAGGGTGTCGCGGCGGTGACAGCGAATCTTGGCAAAGTCTGCCAGCAAAGAGATGAGCTGCCCACCTGCCCTCGGCTCCGTTCTCCCCAAGCTCCCGTGACACCCTGCCGACGACCGGCACTTCTCCACTCAAAACGGAGAGGTCCATCCATGACGGATGGGGGCCCATGACGGGCCATGTCACAGGACTTTGGGGGATGCGGCGCCACTTGTCACCATTATGACCGCAGAGCCACACCCCTCCAGCATCTGCAACGGACGCACATGGCCGTGCTCGATCTGGACAGCACAAAGGAGATGCCCGATGCTTGTCCTCTCACGTCAGCGCGATGAAAGCATTTTCATCGGCGATAACATCAAGATCACCATCGTCGATATTCGCGGCGACAAGGTTCGGCTGGGGATCGAAGCCCCGACCGAAGTGCCGGTTCACCGGCAGGAAGTTTACGAAGCGATCCAGCGGGAAAACCAGCGCGGTGTCGAACCTGTCGCCAAGCCATAGGGACAGGTGGCAAGGCGATCCACCGGGGAATCCCGGGTGGCGAATTGTCGACCGTTGACGGGAGTCATGACCCCGTCCGGGGACTTCAATCGCCACACCGGCCCAGGCGATCCTCTTCACGGAAGAAGCCGACATCAGTTGATCCGGGCGGCAGGCGAAGCGAGACGCCCCTGCCGTGGGGACAACTTTCCGTGAGTGAAGATCGGATCCCGATGAAGCTCGCTTTTGAGGGGAAGCGAAACGTTCGGGAATCTTCCCGCGATGACACAACCCCCGGCCCGATGACTTCCGGAGGCCCGACAGCGCATGGGCTATCCGTTCATCCCGCCTTGCCCAGCAACGCCGAACATCAGACCGGATCTTCATCACCGAAGGTCCGGTCTGATGCTTTTCACAGCCTGAATTGCGGAGGGCCGAGATTTGCGGCAAACCTCCCGGGTCGCCCCCCACAAAAACTTCCAGTGGCTCTCGAAGCGGGGATGGCACATACTTCCTCCATGGGCGGCGCACGGAGCATTGCCCGTGCGAGCAAGACCTCCTGGCGAGACACTGCCAGGCGGAGTGGCTTCGGGAAGGATGAATCATGAGAAGGCTTCACGAATCCGGCGGGTTGGCCCGAGTCTCTCAGGACATTCACGAGTCGCTGGTTTTCGATGCGCAACTCATCCGTCGGTGGCTGTGCGGCTTGGCGATCGTTGGTACGTCGGCCAGCGTCTGGCCCCTGTCGCCGCATCTCTCCCCCGCTTCCGCCCAGGATCGACGGACGGTAAACGCCCCCGCCTTCGATGTCGCCCCCGGCTCCGGTGCGGACACGGTCGACGCCGAGGAAGCGGTCGAGGAGTTTCCCCCCGAGCCGCCGGTCTCGGCATTGGCACCGGT
>PNLE01000271.1 GCA_013822855.1 Planctomyces sp. | reverse complement strand
GCCGCATACTGCGACTTCCACGGCTCGGGCCACTGCGTCCACAACTCGGCCAGATGACGGTCGTTGAAATCGGGCGGCAGGAAGGACTTGGTCTTCAGCACCTCATAACCCAGCGCCGGCGTGATCTCCCTCCCCGCGACGTAACTCACCCGCCCGGCGACACGTCCCTCAGGATCGGCCCCGCTCGCCACCGCCGCGATGAGCATCAGGCAAGCCACCCACCCGTAGGGCAGGCTCCCGCCTGCCAATTCCGCGCCCTCCGACCTGGGTGCCACTGCTGGCTTGCCAGCAGTGCTCCTCCCGATCCACGACAGATCCCCACCACGTCTAACACGTGTTTCAACAACTGCTCTTCGTGTGGGTGGTCGACAAAAAGTCATCGCTGCCCTGCCCTGTGGTATGACTTGTCGCCGCATTTCCCCGGGCGAGTGCCGCGACGATCGCATCCACATCGTAGACACAACCACCCCATGTCCCACCCCCGAATTGCTGCAAAGCCGCCCACAGCTTCGTATCGTCCGGCAAATCGACATCCGGTGCCAGCTTGGGGTGCGGCTGCCGGCTCGCCAGAATCCGCGCGCCATGCTCCGCCGTGAAGGTCGCCTCGCCCTCGCCAATGAAGTTTATGCTCCCCGTCAAGTTCCGCGTGTCGATCCGCACTTCGACCAGATCGCCATCCCGCAGCTTGCCGATCGGCCCGCCCGCGAGAGCCTCCGGCCCCACATGCCCGATGCAGGCCCCCGTCGAGACCCCCGAAAACCGCGCGTCGGTGATCAGAGTCACCTCCTTGCCGAAGGGAAGATACCGCAAGCTCGACGTGATCTGGTACGTCTCCTCCATCCCGCAACCTAGTGGCCCCCGGCCCGCCAGGATCAGCACATCGCCCGCCTTCACAGCGGGTTGGATCTGACCTTTCACCGCCCGGATTGCCTCGCGCTCCGTCGTGAAGATCCGTACTGGCCCCACCTTGTGATAGACGCCGTCGGCATCGAGCGTCGATTTGTCGATGGAGGTCGCCTTCACCACCGAACCCTCAGGGGCGATGTTCCCCTTGGGGAAGCAGACCGTGCTCGTCAGACCCCGCTCCTTCGCACGCGGCGGCGGCATGATGACATCGTCCGGATCAACCCCGTCACGCTCACGCAACACCTGCCGCACCCGTTCCCGGCGGTCGCTCCGCTCCCACCACTCGAGCACATCCCCCAGCGGCTTGCCCGTGGCGGTCATCGCCTCCAGTTTCAACAGGCCCAGTCCCCGCAGATGCAGCATCAGTTCCGGGACACCCCCCGCCAGGAAGAAGCGCACTGTCGGATGCCCCACCGGGCCGTTCGGCAAACAGTCCACCAGTCGTGGAGTCGCCAGGTTCACCCGGTTCCAATCTTCGACACTGGGCCGCTCAAGCCCGGCGGCGAAGGCGATGGCGGGAACATGCAGCAGCAGATTCGTCGAGCCGCCGCAGGCCGCATGGACCACCATCGCGTTGTGCAAAGAGGCCGGCGTGAGGATCTTGTTCATCGTCAACCCCGTGAGCCGCTGCGTCACCACGGCGCGGGCCGAACGGACAGCGATGTCCAGCCAGACTGGCTGCCCCGAAGGGGCCAGCGCCGCATGCGGCAACGACATTCCGAGCGCCTCCGCCACGACCTGCGAAGTGGCCGCCGTCCCGAGGAACTGGCAGCCGCCCCCCGCCGAACCACACGCCCGGCAGCCCGCCTCCGCCGCATGTTCGAGCGTGATCTCCCCCTTGGCATACCGGGCACCGATGCTCTGCACCTTGCCGGTGTCTTCCCCCTCGATGGGAGGGAGTGTCACACCCCCCGGCACGATGATCCCCGGCAGGTCGTGCATCGCCGCCAGGGCGAGCATCATCGCCGGAAGACCCTTGTCGCACGTCGCGACACCGATCACCCCTTGCCGGACCGGGAGCGAGCGGATCAGCCGGCGCAGCACGATCGCTGCATCGTTCCGATAGGGGAGGCTGTCCATCATCCCCGTCGTCCCCTGCGTGCGGCCGTCGCACGGGTCGCTCACAAAGCCCGCGAACGGCAAGCCTTCCAGGCGGTCGATCTCCTCCGCCGCGGCCCGCATGAGGAGGCCGACTTCGAAGTGCCCCGTGTGATAGCCCAGGGCGATCGGCTGGCCGTCCTCACCCCGGATCCCTCCCTGCGTGCTGAGGATCAGGTATTGCGGCCTCAACACCTCCGCGACGGGCCAGCCCATCCCCGCGTTCTGCGTGAGGCCGAAAAGGTCGCCGCTGGGCGCGTTCCGCAGGATGTCGTCGGTCAGCGGCAACGCCCCCTCCGGCCCCGGCCCTTTGGTCTCGATCTCCCACAAATCAGGCTGGCGGGAATCAATGATGTCCTCGAAGGAGGCTGGCTGCATGATCGGCTTTCAAGTCCATCGGTGAGTGCGAACCGGAGGTGCAAGTTCATCGATGGTAACAGAAAGCGGGTGGGGAGTTGTGGGTCGGAAGCGGGTGGTGGGGAGCGGGAAGTTGATCGCTGAATCCTGGGGAGCGGCAGCGGTGTGACTTGTCTTTGCTGGAGACGACAACACCCCCAATCCTTCTTTATCTCGCTCACCGCACACGACTCGTTTCTTTCGATTTGCTCTCGACCCACCCTCCGGACACATTGATAGAATCAAGATCGACTCAATTTGTGAGAGATATCAATGGCCTGGTTCGAATTTTTCTGGACACCCGACATCGAGGAACATCTGGCCGAGCATGATGTCACACCGGAAGACTTTGAGTTTGTCGTCTGTCACCCTTCACGACGAGAGCCGAGCCGCTCCAGCGACCGCATCGTGGCCCAGGGTTACGATCCCACCGGTCGCTGGCTTGCCTGCGTTTATGAATTGGTTGACCGTACCACTGTGATTCCCGTGACCGCTTACGAGCCGGAAAGGCAATGATGAAAGAAATCACGATCAGCCCGGAGAGGATTCAGGCCATGCGCGAGGAGGCGCTCGCCGAGCGACCAGCCGTCGAAGCGGGTCTGCGACGGGCCGACAAAGCCGCCGAAGAACCAACCTATTCCGGTTGGCTGAGGCGGCAAATCCACACACACCCCGAAGTCTCCTTTCCCCTTCTTCAAGAGGCGGCGGGAATCACCAAGATCGAGATGATCGATTTTCTGGAGGGGTTGGGCACCCTCACCACATCGCAGGCCGACGCCATCTGCGGTGCCTTGGGCATTGTCCCCGCCGGGGCTGAAAAAGTGGCCTGAATGGGTTTCAGTGGTCGCTTGTCTCCCTACGCCAGAATCGGGTGGATGACTTCGCCGTGGACGTCGGTCAGGCGGTAGTCGCGGCCCTGGAAGCGGTGGACGAGCTTCGTGTGGTCGAAGCCCAACAGGTGCATGATCGTCGCCTGAACATCGTGGATGTGCATGCGGTTCTCGGCGATCGAGAAGCCCAGTTCATCCGTTGCCCCGTGCGAGAACCCGCGCTTCACGCCACCCCCCGCCATCCACATGGTGAAGCAGTCGGGATAGTGGTCGCGGCCCAGGATGCCGCCCCCCGCCGTCCGTCCCTCGCGGAACGGTGTGCGGCCGAATTCTCCCCCGCAGATCACGAGCGTGTCCTCCAGCAGGCCGCGCTCCTTGAGATCCTTGAGGAGCGCCGCGATCGGCTTGTCCATCGTCTGGCACTTGTTGGTCAGGCCATCGCGGATATCCTCCCCCGGCCCCGTGCCGTGGAAGTCCCAGCCCCAATCGAACAGCTGCACAAACCGCACCCCCTGCTCGACCAGCCGCCGGGCCAGGAGGCAGTTGTTCCCCAAGGACGATTCACCCGGCTTCGCGCCATAGGCTTCCAGCACCTCCGCCGGTTCGCGGGAGATGTCCATCACTTCGGGAACCGAAGCCTGCATGCGGAAGGCGAGTTCGTACTGGGCGATGCGGGTGAGCGTCTCGGGATGCCCCCCTTCCGCCGCCTGGATCTGGTTGAGGTCGCGGAGCGTGTCGAGCGTTTGCCGGCGAAGATGGCGATCCATCCCGGGAGGGTCGGAAACATACAACACGGGATCCCCCTTCGACCGGCACTGCACCCCCTGGAAGACCGAGGGGAGGAAGCCGCTGCCGAAGCTGCTTTTGCCGCCATTGGGCTGCACGCCGCTGGAAATGAGGACGACGAACCCCGGCAGGTTCTCGCTTTCCGAACCCAGACCATAGGTGACCCAGGAGCCGAGCGAAGGCCGCCCTGCCCGTGGCGAGCCGGTGAGGAGCAGCAGCTCCGCCGGCGCATGGTTGAACTGATCCGTGGTGACGGCCTTGAGCATGCACAGTTCGTCGGCCATCGTCTGCAGGTTCGGCAACGCATCGGAGAGCCAGACGCCCCCCTCGCCGTACT
>PNLE01000270.1 GCA_013822855.1 Planctomyces sp. | reverse complement strand
GTAGCGATCTGTGTGCCATGCTTGCAGCTTTGGGCAAGCATGTCTTTGCGATCTTCAACGCGCTATTTCAAGTTGCGATTCGTATAAAGATCGTTCTCCAGTAGTGGTTCACCGCTCGGTAAACGTCTCTTGTGGGTGGCATGCCCCGCAGCTTTGTGCGGGCATGTTTCGGTGACCTTCAATTCGCCATTTCACGCTGCAATTCGTATAAGAACGCCGCTTACCACCAACGGGTGGCCCGGCCAACTCGTGGCCGGGTCGTCGTGCGCAGCCACGACAACAAGAAGCCCCACCCTCCGCACGACCCGCTCCGAAAAGCGCATCCCCACAGATCGAGTTTCGCTAGGCAAACCCCCGCCTCCCCGTTGCGCACCCCAGCTCCCCCGGCGAGAAACGCGCACCAACCAACGCGATATCACGCTCAACATGTCCAGCTCTGCGAAGCCAGCAAACGCGCATCGAGTTGAAATAACACACTAGGTGCCATTCACCACATGGAAACTCCTCGAACCCGCACCAAGATCCGCTGGACAGATCAACATCGCCCGCTGCATGATCACGACCTCGCTTCTCGCCTTCCCACCATGATTCAAGGCCCATTCCCGATGCGCACCCGTCCCCACAACCCCCTCGTCGCGCGACTCGTCCACGCGGCTTTGCTCCTGCTTCTGACGGCCTGGAGCGCACCGCTCCCCGCCCAGGATTCCCCATCGCTGCGGGAGGCCGTGGAGTGCCATCCACGGGCCGGTTTGCCGAACGTCCGGGCCAAGATCGAAGCCGGTCAATTGGTGAAGGTCGCCTACCTGGGCGGCAGCATCACCGCCGCCCCCGGCTGGCGCGTGCAATCGCGCGACTGGCTGGCTCGCGAATACCCCGCCGCCAAGTTCACCGAGATCAACGCCGCCATCGGCGGCACCGGTTCCGATCTCGGCGTCTTCCGGCTTCATAACGACGTGCTCCGCCACCAGCCCGATCTGCTGTTCGTCGAGTTCGCCGTGAACGATGGCGGCGCTTCCCCCGAGCAGATCCACAAAGCGATGGAAGGGATTGTCCGCCAAACCTGGCGGGCCGATCCGAAGACGGATATCTGCTTCGTCTACACCCTCAGCGAACCGATGCTCCCCGAGTTGCGGTCGGGCCGCATGCCGCGATCGGCCAGCGCCATGGAGGAACTGGCCGACAAGTACCGGATCCCCTCGATCCATTTCGGCGTGAAGGTCGTCGAACTCGAAAAGTCCGGCGAACTCGTCTTCAAAGCCCCCAAGCCAGAAAATCTTGCCGAAGCCAAGCCGATCGTCTTCTCGACCGACGGCGTCCATCCCCATGTCGAGACCGGCCACAAGCTATATACCGAAGCCATCGCCCGCTCGTGGCCCGCGATCTGGCAGGCGAGCGGCCTGCCCATGGCCCATGAACTCCCCGAACCCCTCCGGGCCGACAACTGGGAGGAGGCTCGCCAGGTGGCGATCACTCCGGAAATGCTGCAAGGAAGCTGGAAGAAGCTCACCGCCGCCGACCCGCTCTATAAACGCTTCCAGGGGAACATGCCCGAGATGTATCTGGCGGAGGGACCGGGAGCGGCGCTGGAATTCACGTTCGAGGGCACCACCGCCGCCATTTTCGATCTGGTGGGGCCGGATGGAGGCCGCCTCAAGATCCAGCTCGACGACCAGCCCCCCACATTCCAAAACCGAATCGACGGCTACTGCACCTACCACCGCCTCAGCAAACTCGGCGTCGCCTACGAACGACCGGCGGGCCGCCACCGTGTCCTGATCGAACTCACCCCCGAGACGCTCGACAAACGCGCAATCCTCTTCGACCAAAACCGCGAGTTCTTCGACCAACACCTCGAAAAATACACCCCTCACACCTGGACCCCCGGCTCCCTCCTCATCATCGGCCAAATCGTAGCCAACCCACCCACTTCAAAATAGCAACACCCCTCCGCGTAGGGTGCATGAAGTCCCCGAATTGCACCAATTCCAGCTGAATTGAGCGTGTAAGTTTGTTGAAAAAGAAGCCTGCCGCCTTTTCCTATGATTTTCGCAACCCAAACGTGTGAAGCCGCGTTTGAACGATAACGTGTTGTCAGCTGAGATCTTGCCCTCGTTGGTTCTTGATGAGTCTTGGAGAGAACATGCCGTCACTTCTTTGCTTTATCGACGGCAACGATGTTGGGATGCTCTTGGAGCGACTCAACGCCGATTCGGAGATCGCGTTCATTGTCCCCGACGGTCCACTCTCAATTGAGCAGGTGCATCGCGACCGCTTGGCCCTGGCGATCGAAACATTCAGGGATGAGCCCAGCTTACAGGATAAACGCGGCATCACATTTTTTGGACTTCCTGATAGTGGCTATCGCCAAAGATGGAAGGCGATCAACCAGGTTCATGAACTGACTGACGGAAAATACCATCTTTGGCACATTCCCGGCGGCCCCTTGCCACTGCTGACCAGTAATGGCTGCAATCAGACGGTCGCGAACCCTTGGGAAGGATGGGTCGAAGAGCATCTGGGAATGGATCCATCTGTTCCATATTTCGGCCCGTTTGCTGTCACAGTCATCCGACTGGAACTCATGACTCGGCACCGTCCCTATTCGCAGGACGAGAAGAATAGCCTTTCGATCGTCAATGACTTCTGGGATCGTGAAGCTGATTTCCTTTGCGTTTCGATGTTTGAATGGTCGGGGTCACGGGGCCATAACAAAGCCTCGCCAGCGACTAAACGATGGTGGAATCGACTGAAAGCGTGGGTGGGCCGCCAGGCGACCCAAGTGTCTGAACCACCATTTCCGGTTTGGGCTTTTCCCTCAGCCAGGGAGAAGTTGATGGCTGGAATCGATTACTACGCCTGTGGCAGGCAGATCACACGATCGGTGCCTTGAAATCACGCGGAGCGAAAGAAGTACAAAGGGAAAAAGGAGGAGACTCTTCTCTACTATGAACATTGTTTCCCGGACATGAGCGGGCGGTGGGATCAGTTCGTAGGGTGCATGAAGTTCCCGAAATGCACCAATTCCAGCAGCGTTTGCGAAACGATTGCCATGAGTACATTGGTATCTGGTGGGGCCACGACTTGCCAAGTTCAGGTGAATATCCTTCGAGCATCGCGCGCTTGAAATGTGTATCACTCATGATATGGGGCAGGGAATATTGTTCAATGGACAACACTTTTGACAGCACAAGCCATTTGAGTAATTCAGAACCAATCACAATTCGCTTTGTCGCACATCCTACCGCTTCGGCCGTTGGGCCTCCTCCGTCACCAAATCTAAGACTCTATATAAATAGGGCAAAAGAGGCGTGGCAAACAACAGACCTTTTGCTGGTAAGTGGCTGCTCGTTTCTCCATTCTCGCCTGAGAATTCACTTCCCAGGGGCAAGCCTCGACATTATTGCCGAGGAACACGGGGTAGATTGGAAGTTAGAGGGTGAGCTACCGCCGCTGGCAAGCGGGAATCCATCACAACTCAAAATCATCCATGAAGATCGAGACCCGACTCCTGTTACATTCAATCGCCATCTTACCCTGGAAGGTATTGTGGGTCGACAAATTCGGTACTCGTCTACTCCGCGCGAGTTATACCTGTGCTGGGAGCCGGATCTGGAAATCGCTTTCTCATCTTACCAGATCGTCGGTGAAGCCGGTCACTTTCTCTACTACACCAGAAGTGACTACCGTAGACTCAACAGCAATTAGTGAAGCACCTGCACCACCTCCTCTGCTACAGCCCATTTCCAGCCCAATGCCTGAGGGAAGGCAAAGATACCTTCAATGAGCAAAACAGTGCACTTTAAACAGGCGAAGGATCAAACAGCGGGATGGATCGCATTGCTGGGAGTCTGTTGCTTCGCAGGCGGCCTGCCTGTCATTGCCACTTGGGTCGAGTGCACGCTGAACCCGGGCCGCTTGCAGGCCGCGATTTCTTGGGCAACCTCACTTTTGGGTCCCTATGGCACTCAGGCGACCGTCGACCTCTGCTGCTTCTTGACCGTCAGCGCACTGTGGCTCGCCTCGCTGGCATGCGGCATCTACTACTGCGTCCTCTATTCACGACGCCTGTCGGTTCCCACAAGCATATCAGAGGAATGAGTTGTAACTTCGATATCTTTCTCATCGGTAGGATTGGCACTGTCCACCAGCAAGTCTCCAGGGTGCCACTGGCTCTGCCAGTGCGATTCCGCGATGGTCCCTGTGAACACTCCAACGATTCTTTGAGGGCGCCACCTGCCTCACCGCAGGATCGCAAACCTCTTTTTGATGAACGAGCTGCCAGGATTTACGTTTCCATGCCCCCACAGGAAGGGCATCGGCCCCGTAGAACGCTTGCCAGTTGGCCCACCGGAAGACATCCGGAGGCACTGGCGGAGCCAGTGGCACGCTGTCAATCGGAGTTGATCGACGTTGCTACCCCACCGCTCACCAAAAGACTT
>PNLE01000269.1 GCA_013822855.1 Planctomyces sp. | reverse complement strand
GACCAAAGCGAGTACCTGGGGGATGAGCCAAGGTCATTTGGGACAGGGAACCGAGAACGAAAGCGGGGAATCGACTGGCACCACGTTTGAAGTCGATCTGCCCGGACGAGTCATGCAATGAGAATTCTCGTCGTCGAAGACGAAGAGGCCATCGCCGAAGGCCTCAAATTCAATTTCGAGCAGGAGGGTTACGAGGTCGTCGTGGCACCGGACGGACAACTCGCGCTCACCGTCCTCAAGGAATGCGGTCGCGATGGCTTTGACCTCATCGTGCTCGACCTCATGCTCCCCGGCCTCTCCGGCTACGAGGTCCTGCGGGAACTTCGCCAGGACAACGTGCTGATCCCCGTCCTCGTTCTCTCGGCCCGCACGCTCAGCGAAGACAAGATCCTCGCTTTCGATCTGGGCAGCGACCAGTACATGACCAAACCCTTCGCCTTGCGCGAACTCCTCAGCCGGGTGAAAAGTCTCATCGATCGCCGGCAGGCCATCGTCATGGCGGCCGCCAACGCTCCGGCGACCCCACTGGAAGGAACCGCCGCCCCGATCATTCCCATCGAGAACAAGCCCGAGCCCAAGTTCCAGTTCGGCAAAGTGACCGTCAATTTCCAGACGTTCCAAGTCCATGTGGGAGACCGGGTCCACAGCCTCACCACGCTCGAACTGGAACTGCTGAAGTATTTCATCGAGCACGAAGGGGAGGTTCTTTCCCGCACTCGCATCCTCAACCATGTCTGGGACGAACACGCGGAAGTCACCACCCGCACCATCGACAACTTTGTCCTGAGGCTCCGCAAACTCATCGAGCCGGACACGTCAAAACCGTCACATATTCTCTCGGTGAGGGGGACAGGCTATCGCTTCGTGGCGACGCCATCTCCGCAAGCCGATGCAGCAGAAGACTTTGTGGAATGACACAAGTTTGACAAAAGGTTGACGCTCATCAGACACACCATTCCCGATGTTTCGTCTATAAGACTTGAAGTACCGGCAAGGTTGCCGGGCCAATCGACGACTCACTCGGGAATTCGGATATGTCTCCACAATCGCTCACTCCCGTCGCTCCTCAGGAAGCAGCCTTGCTGAATCCCGCGGACGCGGCGCAGTCGGCAGCCGCTCGGAACGATGCGGCCTGCTGCGAAAATAATGGTCAGACCGCTTGTGAAGCCACTGCGGCTCTATCTTCTGCGGCTCAGTCCGACGAAGTGGCGCTGGCCGGTTTCAACGCCAGCGAGATCCCTTCCGACGCCGCTCCCAGCCATCTGGTGACAGGCCAGCATCTGGCGACTGCTCACGTGGTCGAGATCGCTCCCACCGGGCCGGTTCCAGTTGTCACCCAGCAGAAGTCGGCCAAGTCGATCGCCGATGCCGTCCGTGCCTCGCGCAGTGCGGCAGGCAGCGTTGTGGGTGAGAACAACCCCGCGCTGGCGACCATGTACGAATCCTACAGTCCGCGCCAGCTGCGGTGGGACAACGTCGATTGGCCGGTCGTCGGCTGGCTCGTCCTGATGCATACGGGTGCCCTTATCGCCCCGTTCTTCTTCACCTGGACGGCTCTGGGTGTCTTCCTTGTGATGCACTGGCTCACCGGCAGCATCGGCATCTGCCTCGCCTACCATCGTTGCCTCTCGCACCGCTCGCTGCGGCTGCGTCAGCCATTCCGCTTCCTCTGCACGCTCTGCGGTGTCCTCTCGGGCGAAGGCTCGCCACTCTTCTGGACCGCCACTCACCGCCTGCATCATCAGCGTTCCGATCACGAGGGGGATCCCCACTCGCCGTTCGATGGCCGCTGGTGGTCGCACATTGCCTGGCTGTTCGTCCGCCGCTCGCCCGAAGCGAAGGCGATGGTCATGCGCCGCTATGTCCCCGATCTTATCAAGGATCCGATGCTCCAGTTCTTCGAACGCTACTATGGTTTGATCCTCATCGGTTCCGGTGCGTTCTTTTTCGGCCTGGGCTTCCTCGCCGGTGGTTTCGACTGGTACACCGGCCTCTCCGTCATGCTCTGGGCGCTCTGCCTGCGGATGACCCTCGTCTATCACGGCACCTGGTTCGTCAACTCGGCCACGCACCTCTGGGGCTACCGCAATTATGACACCCGCGACGCCTCCAAGAACCTCTGGTGGGTCGCGATCTTTGCCTATGGCGAAGGCTGGCACAACAACCACCACGCCCATCCGAACGTCGCCCCCGCCGGTCACAAGTGGTGGGAATTCGACATCACCTGGTGGTCGATCAAGGCCCTCCGCTCCATCGGCATGGCCTACGACATCGACGACCGCATCCCCCAGAACCGCTCCGCCGCCGAAGGCTGCTGAAGCAGTGCATGGGATTTGAATCCACCAACACCCGACGTCCCCCCGGACGCCGGGTGTTGGCGTTTCCAGTGAGTGGAGGAAAACTCTCCACTTGGCGGACAACGCCGGGCATCTGTTATCATCACCAGCCGGGAAAGCACCGGTTTACTTCGAGGACTCATCACTCATGAACCGCTTCACACTCGCTTTGCTCTCCATGATCTGCTCCTGCTGTGTAGCGATTGTTGTCGCCCCCGCGGCAACCGCAGGCGAATACAACACCGTGCTCAACATCGGCGATGCCGCCCCCGCCTGGAGCAAGCTGCCGGGTGCGGATGGGAAGGAGCACTCCCTCGCCGATCTGGCTGACAAGAAGGCGGTCGTCCTCGTCTTCACCTGCCTCTCCTGCCCCACCGCCGTCGACTACGAACAACGGATCGAGAAACTGCGGAAGGAGTACGGCCCCAAGGGTGTGGAAGTCGTCGCGGTCTGTGTCAACAAGGTGAAGGCGGACAGCCTCGAAGCGATCACCGCGCGGGTCAAGGAGAAGCAACTCGGCTTCCCCTACCTCTACGATGAGTCGCAGAAGATCGCCAAGGACTACGGGGCCATCTTCACGCCCGAGTTCTACGTGCTCGATGGCGACCGCAAGATCGCCTACATGGGAGCGCTGGACGACAAGACCGAGGCCGACGCCGTCCAAAAGAGATACGTCCAGGACGCTCTCGACGCCGTCCTCACGGGCAAGCTGGCCCCGCAAGGCGAAGTCATCGCCCGCGGCTGCCGCATCCGCTACGTGCGCGAACGCGGCGGCACGAACTGAGAGACTTTCTTCCTCATTGCGGGCTCCCGCAGCGGGCGAGACATCATGGAGGGGACGCGATAGACTTTCGCGCACAGCTCACCGCCCCTAGCCCTTCGCGTAACGAGAACCTGTCATGACGACGGCTCTTTCCGACAAGCCCCTCCTCCAGGACAGGGCCTTTTGGGGCCTCAACGCCACTCAATTCCTAGGGGCGTTCAACGACAATCTTTTCAAAGAACTGGTTTTGCTTATCTGCGTGGCAGCCCCACCGATCTTTGGGCCTGACACTCCGGACAACAAGGGGCTGAATCAAGGGTTAGCCACAGTGGCTTTCTCGGTGCCGTTCATCTTTCTTTCAGGCTTCGCTGGTTTTCTTTCTGATCGTTTCAGCAAGCGAACCATTGCCTTCTGGTGCAAGATTGCCGAGATCGGCCTGGTACTCGCGGGTCTCATCGGCTTCTATCTGGGGTCACTTCCGCTCCTGATTCTGATTCTCGGATTGATGGGTGCTCACAGTGCGATGTTCGGCCCGCCCAAGTATGGCATCCTGCCCGAACTCTTCCACAAATCCGAGCTGCCCAAAGCCAACGGCCTGCTCCTGATGACCACCTTTCTGGCCATCATTTTCGGCCTGGCACTCGCCGGTTTTCTGGCCGATCTGTTTCATGGACGACTCTGGATTGCCAGTATCGCCTGTCTGTTTGTCGCCATCACAGGCACGATCACCGTGCTACTGCTCCGCGAGCCCGGCGTCGCTGATCCTCATTTGAAATTTACACTGGGATCAATGTTCATTTCTCGCTCGACGTGGCAACTGATTACCAGCAAAAAAGGTTTGCTGCCAGTTCTCATCGCTTCGTCGGTCTTCTGGATGGTCGCCGGGATGGTCTACCCCAATTCGATCAACGCTCTCGGGAAAACCATCCATGGACTTTCGGATACCCAGACAGGCCTGATGGCAGCCACAACGGGCCTGGGGATCGCCGTCGGCTGTGTCTTCGCCGGGATCTGGTGCCGCGATAAAGTTCGCGGGAGACTGGTCACTGTTGGTCTTGTGGGGCTGACAGGCTGTCTAATTCTGCTGGGCATGCCCGGTGCTGAAGGCTTTAAGGGCAAACCGTGGTTGAGCCCCATCGGTGCCAGCGTTGCTCTGGTTGGCGTGGGATTATTCGCCGGCATGTACAGTGTCCCTTTGCAGACATTTCTACAGGCCATGGCCAGTGATGGACAGAAGGGCCGAATTATCGGTGTCATGAACCTGGTGAACTGGATTGGCATTGCTCTGGCGGGAGTCATCTACATCGTCTCAGTCAAAATTCTGGGGAGCTTTGGACTCTCGGAGCAATTTACGTTCTGGGTGGGTGCGGG
>PNLE01000268.1 GCA_013822855.1 Planctomyces sp. | reverse complement strand
CAGGGGTGGCCCAGACGTGGCTCTGCACGTCTTGGTGACGACAGTCACAAGAAACACGGCGGGAAGGCAAATCATTACCCCACCGTGACACAGGTTGCCCGACGGCGGGCGACCCGTGTGCCGCATGCACAAAACCGCTGCGGCTATCTCCCGGCGACGTTCAACCCGCCGTTTCCGCCGGAAACGGCCTGTTGCCACCGTCACGGAATATACAGTCCTCAGGTCGAGATTGTGTGGCCGGCCCGGCCCGGTATAGTCGCCCTCGTGCTGCCTTAGCCGAAGACGGATGGTCAGCGAAGGTTCCATATTCCGAAACGCTTCGAAAGGATTGTTCCCATGGCCACTGCCACTGCTCCCGTCACCCAGACTCCTGTTTCCGTCGTTCCCGCCGCCCAGATCAACTGCCTCACTGTCCCGAAGTGCAAGATCACTCTCGAAAAGTGCGCCGGCGGCATGAAGATGATCTGCAAGTGCGACGACGAAGTCACCTGCAACATGATCCAGGCCCTCTGCGCCCAGTCGGCTGGCTGCCTGTGCAGCGTCTGCTGCGTCCAGAACGGCAGCTGCGTCTGCTGCTGCAACATGACCATGTGCAAGTGCACCTGCGAGATGACCGCCGACGGCTGCTGCATCACCTGCACCTCCGGCGACGCCGAATGCTGCAAGATGATCCAGGCCTGCTGCGACCAGTGCTGCGCCCTCATGGCTTGCGGCTGCACCTGCTGCATCTGCCTCAACGGCATGCCCGTCTGCTGCTGCTAGTTTCCCGCCGGTTTCACCCGGAACAGCCGCGAAGGCTGGGTGAACAGCATCGATTTCAATCAACAAAGAGAGCCGGTGGCACAGGCCACCGGCTCTCTTTGTGTTTAGGAGGTCGGGCAAGTGAATCGGTTCCAAGGCCTGTTTTACCCCGGAACCGACCACTGGATGGACTAGTTGAAGCTCGATCCCGACAGCGCCGCTTCCAGCACTTTCCGGTTGCGAACCCGCATTCTCGCCGTCAGCAGGGCCGCTTCGTAGATCGGCAGCGCCCAGGCGGGAACCGTCAGTGGATTGAGGGTCGAACCACCCACTGTCGCCGCGAACCCCGCCACGCCGAACGAAGAGCGGGGGGGCGATGCCTGGCAACAACCCACATCGAAACCTTCCGCGGAGCGAGCAATCATTCGCTGTTCGAAGAGGTTCGTCGATGTCAGTCGGTTGTGGGCCATGATCGATCAAATGCTCCGGAGGAGGTCGGTCGGGATCGTCGGTGAATGTATCATCGACTCGGTGGGTATATCCGCTTGAACTTTACGTCGTGAATTGCCGGAAAACAAGGGCCATTTTTTGACGTGGTTGTTTGGGATGTCTGGGGTGAATTTGCTTTTGTGTTTTTATTCAAATGCAAGTGTCGACCACACAATAAGTTACAAGAATACCATCCGCGATTTCACTTCTGACTCTTCCACTCAAAAATAAAACACGATAGAAAAGGTGATTGTTATATTTGTCCCGCAGCGAGGTCACGAGTGAAACTCTCACGCAAAGCGGATTACGCACTCCGCATCCTGATCACACTCGCCTCCCGGTTCGGCGAAGGCCCCATTCCGCTCACCGAACTGGCGAAGCTGAACGACGCCCCCAAGCGGTTTCTCGAACACATCGTGCTCGACCTCAAATCGCAGGGGTGGATCGACAGCTCGCCGGGGCGCCGCGGCGGATACATTCTCGCCCAACCCCCCGACCAGATCACGATGGGGCAGGTCGTGCGGTACTTCGATGGTGTCATCGCTCCCGTTGCCTGCGTGTCGACATCGATGCACAAGTCGTGCTCGCAGGCCCGCTTCTGCCGCTTTCGCCGGGTCCTCTTGGAGATCCGCAACTTCACCTCGCGGTATCTCGACAACATGACGCTGGCGGCACTGGTCGTCCTCGAACCCGTCGAGGATGACGAAGTCTTCGCCCTCGAACTCGCCGGTGGGGACGGCATCTGATCCCCCGCTCGGGGTTCCCCGGCGTCCAGGACCTCGTCGGCATCGCGTGTCCCGTATTGGAAGTGAAGCAGCATGGCTTACGGAAAAGTCTTCTCCGACATCACCACCACTGTCGGCAACACGCCCCTGGTTCGCATTCGGCGGCTCATCCCCGAAGGTCATGCGACGGTTCTCGCGAAGTGCGAATTCTTCCAGCCGCTCGGGAGCGTCAAGGATCGCATCGGCAAGGCGATGATCGAAACCGCCGAGAAGGAGGGTATCCTCCGGCCGGAGACCCACATCGTCGAACCGACCAGCGGCAACACGGGCATCGCCCTCGCGTTCCTCAGCGCGGCCCGCGGCTACAAGTTGACCCTCACCATGCCCGAATCGATGTCGGTCGAGCGGCGGACGCTCCTCAAAGCCCTGGGGGCGAACCTCGTCCTCACACCGGCGGCGTGGGGGATGCGCGGCGCCATCGCCAAGGCGCAGCAACTCATGGACGCCGAGCCCGACTCCTGGATGCCGCAACAGTTCGAAAACCCCGCCAACCCCGCCATCCACGAGGCCACCACCGGCCCCGAGATCTGGGAAGATACCGGCCATCAGGTCGACGCCATCGTCGCCGGCGTCGGCACGGGCGGAACCATCACGGGGGTCACACGCTTCATCCGCCGCCACAACCCCAGCTTTCAGGCCATCGCGGTCGAACCGGTCCATTCACCGGTCCTCAGCGGCGGCACGCCCGGCGTCCACAAGATCCAGGGGATCGGCGCCGGGTTCATTCCCAAGAACCTCGATACGCGGATCGTCAGCGACATCGTCACCGTCACCAACGATGAGGCGTTCGAATGGTCTCGCCGCCTGGCCCTGGAGGAAGGCCTCTTCGTGGGTATCAGCAGCGGGGCCAATGTCTGCGCCGCCGCAAAGGTGGCCGCCCGCCCCGAATTCGCCGGCAAGACGATCGTCACGATCCTCTGCAGCCCCGGCGAACGCTACCTCTCCACCCCCCTCTTCGACGACCTGCGCTGACCATTCAAACGAGCCGTAACTGCAAGCGAGCGGTGGGTGTCAACCCAATGTTTCTATAGTCCCGATTGGCCCCGATTGAATTTCCGATTTCTACCAGGGTGGTCTCGCCACAAGAGGTTTCCGCTGAAAACAGCCCTTCCGAGATAACTTCTGGAGCGAGGTAGGGTTGGTTAAACCCTCGCGCAACCCATCAACTCAGTCCGGTTATTTCTGTAATCGGACAACTTCCCCGTCGCCGAAGCAACCCGAACGGTTCCAATCATTCCTCGCGAATCAAGGCTTCACACCGCTTCCCGGTTCCTGTCGAGTCACAATCGGCACATACCCCACTTCCAACCCCTTCGGGGGCGTGACGATGACCGCCGGGTCCAGGTCGGCGAGTGGGCCGCTCGCGGGAGGGGCGAGGTACTCGCGATCCTTCGTCCAGGTGCGGTGCAGCATCTCGACCCGCTTTTGCAGGCTCTCCCGTTCGGCGTCGGTCAGGTCGGCGTGGAGCAGCGCGGGCTGGTCGGCGAAGCGGTACCAGTGATAGGTCACGACGCTGCCATCGCCCAGGTGAGCCTGGAACGGCCCCGCCACCGGGCCGGGCTTCTTCCACGAACTGTCGGCGTCGTCGGGAGTCTGGTAAACCTTCGGCGGGCCATTCCGTTTGCGGTCGAAATGCACATCGGCGAGGCCCGTCTCGGCTGGGATCTCGGAAGCCGGCACCGGCGACCACACCGGCTTCTGCTTGTCGTTCTGGCCGAGTCGAAAATACTCGGGCACCACGACGAGAGGACGGCCGGTCGAGTCGTCCCGCTTCACCCACTCCGGGTTCCACTGGTAGCCGAACGTGTGGCGATCCGGCGCGAAAGGCGTCGCGAAGGCATTCCAGGCGACGGCCACCTTCTCTTCCCTCTTGGTTCCATCGGGATAGATCTGCCATGTGGCACCACCGCGACCGGGGAACTCGTGCAGCACGGCTCCTGCCGGATTGATCGCGCCGCTGGCCACCGGGCCGCCGTCGAACCACGCCTGCACGGTCTCCCACAGCGCCTGCTTGTTGTAGGAGGTGATCCGGTGCACCAGCGCCGACTCGCCCTTCGCGTCGCTGGGGAACTGCGTCGCGGTGACTCGCGCGTATGTCACCCCCTTCGAGTCCGTCGCCTGCACGCTGGGAATGTGCTGGGTCTCCATTTGCAGCGCGCGGTTCGGATTCGACGGTCGCGTGTCGAGCAGCTGACCGGCGAAACGCGGTTCGCGAACAGCATTCTTCGACCAGAAATACGGCGTGAAGAACGTCACCGGGCCTTTGAAGTTGCCCGTGTTGAGGAACAGTGTCCAACAGTTGTTGCCGGTCGGAATCTCCTGTCCGTCGGTCTTCGTTTTCGGCTGGGTGAGCGGCAACGGCAGATAGCCATACCCGAACCATTCGCCACGCGTCCCCTGCTTCAGATTCAGCCCGTCCGGCGGCCAGAGCACCCACGGGCTCAGTTGGGCGATCGCATACTTCCCGTTCGGTTTCGCCCAATCCCGCCCCTTG
>PNLE01000267.1 GCA_013822855.1 Planctomyces sp. | reverse complement strand
TGGGGCCAGTCTCGCGCTGCTTGGGGCCGCTCGTCGCGGAGCCGCAGCTATGGCAGGATCCGGTGCCAGCTGTCGACTTCGTGCTGATCGACGCCCAGGATGTCGAATCGCTCAAGGGGAAGATTCTTGCTTCGCAGCTGACGATTCCTCAACTGGTCAACACGGCCTGGGCGTCGGCTTCGACGTTCCGTGGCAGCGACAAGCGGGGTGGTGCCAACGGGGCCCGCATCGCTCTGGCGCCGCAGAAGGACTGGAAGATCAACCAGCCCGCCGAACTGGCCAAGGTGCTCAAGGTCTACGGTCAAATCCAGCAGGATTTCAACAGCTCGCAGACCGGCAAGAAGAAGGTCTCGCTGGCCGATCTGATTGTGCTGGGCGGATGTGCCGGTATTGAAGAAGCGGCCAAGAAGGCCGGGCACAAGGTGCAAGTGCCGTTCACTCCTGGACGAACCGACGCCACTCAGGAGAAGACGGATGTCGAATCGTTCGCCGTGCTTGAGCCGAAGGCCGACGGCTTCCGCAACTACTTCGGGCACGACATCAGCCGCCCGGCGGAGGAGATGCTGGTTGACCGGGCCCAATTGCTGACACTCACCGCTCCGGAAATGACGGTGCTGGTTGGTGGCATGCGGGTGCTGGGGACGAACGTCGGCATGCCGGGGATGGGTGTCTTCACCAAGAATCCGGGCACGCTGACCAACGACTTCTTCGTGAATCTGCTCGACATGGACACCACGTGGGCGACCTCGCCGATGTGTGAGCATTTCTTCGAAGGACGTGACCGCAAGACGGGTGAAGTGAAGTGGACGGCCTCTTCGGTCGACCTGGTCTTCGGCTCGAACTCGCAGCTGCGGGCCATTGCCGAGGTTTACGCCAGCGAAGATGCGAAAGGGAAGTTCGTGAACGACTTCGTAGCCGTCTGGACAAAGGTCATGAATCTCGACCGCTTCGACCTGGATCCCGCATTGCGCGGCGGGACGGTGCCGACGGCACTTGGCCAGCGTTAAGCGGCCTTATGATTACGCCAAGGCCATCCCGATTCAATGAGTCGGGGTGGCCCTTTTTTGTTGAGTTGACCACGCTACTGTCATCTCACACCGCCATAGGCAGGACGTTGGCGCCGTTAGCAACTCAAGGTCTTCGAGGAATACGTCATGCCCGAACAGGCTTCGCCGGATATCGACTTGCTGCGAGCAGCCTATGCGGCGTTCAACGCGCGGGACATCGACGCCGCTCTGGCCACCATGAGTGCGGATGTGACCTGGCCGATGGCGTTCAAGGGGGGCTTTGTCCGAGGGCATGAGGAAGTCCGCGCCTATTGGACGGAGCAATGGTCGGAGATCGACCCGCACGTCGAACCGGTTGCCTTCCACTGTGTGGAAGCTGGGCGCGTGATGGTCGACGTGCATCAAGTGGTCCGCGATCTGGGCGGAGCGGTGCTCGCCGACATGCAGGTGGGGCACCGGTTCACCATTGAAGAGGGATTGATTCTGGGGATGGAGGTCTGTTCGCTGCCGTAGGAGGGACTAGCGTCGGGTAAGGCAGAGCAATTTGTGCAGGCGAGGTTGCCCGCCTTTGGGCTACGGGTATCCTGCAGGCCAAAGATGTCAAATCTTGGAAAAGCTTGGCTCAACACCGTTTCTCGTTTCCAATTGGATCCCGACAAGGAACGCTACGGTACCGGCGAAATCTCTTGTGACTGTACCACCACGGTAGAAATCGGCAGATCAAACATAGTCACGGTCCAAAAGCATTCCCTAACGGATTTGCTGGATCAAGTGATCGAGAAGTTGTACGCTGATTCAATGAGGCTACGATCAGCCACCTCAGGCCGCCAAGCGATTGGCTATCACAAAGTGGAAGAAGGCGGATGAACACATTAATACACTTTCTTCCTATAGCCGTGATTCTCTTGGCGGCATGCATGTCTCTTGGGTGTGGGCAGGGTACGGGTGGCGGGAGCGACGAACTCAATGAGGAAGTCATCAAGCCTCATCGTGAAGGCCAGTACGAAAATGCCATGGCATTGGCAGAAAAGGCATTGAAGGAAGCTGAGAAAACCTCAGGTCCCGAACATCCCGCTGTCGCCACTTGCTTAAGCAACCTCGCGGGTGTGCATCTAACGAAGGGGGAGTACTCCGAAGCTGAGCCACTTTTCAAGCGCGCGTTGGCAATCAAGGAAAAGGTCCATGGTTCAGATAGTGCCGACGTTGCCAATGGCCTCAACAATCTAGGAGAGCTATATCGGGCTGCAGGCGATTACGTGGCCGCCAAGCCGCTATTCATACGGTCGCTGGAAATCAGGGAAAAGGTCTATGGGCGAAACCATCCCGAAGTAGCGACGAGCCTGAACAACCTTGGCGAGATCCATCGCACTCTCGGGGATTACACAATGGCTGAGCCACTTTACCTTCGCGCCATTGCGATTCTCGAAGAGTTCTTTGGACAAGATGACCCCCGCGTCGCAACGTGTGTGAACAATCTTGCATTGCTCTACCATACCAAACGAGACTATGCACGGGCCGAGCCACTCTACATCCGGGCTCTTGCGATTTCTGAAAAGACACTTGACCCGGAGCATCCCGAATTGTCCGTGAGTCTGAACAATCTTGCTTTATTTTACCGGAAGCAAGGTGATTACGGGCAGGCGGAGTCACTCTTTCTGCGTGCACTGGCAATCAGTGAAAAGGCTCTCGGACCGGAGCATCCTAAAGTTGCTACGATTCTCCACAACATGGGAGGCCTATATTATGCTCAGGGTGACTTTGCGCGGGCTGAGGACTTCTATACTCGTGCATTGTATACTAGAGAAAAGGTTCTTGGTCCGAATCATTCCCATGTGTCCCAGAGTCTGAACGATCTCGCTATGCTATATTATTCCCAAGAAGACTTCGAGCAGGCGGAGTCCCTTCTGAGACGGTCGTTGGTGATTTCAGAACAGGCGTTTGGCTCCGATCATCCTGCCGTAGCGACGACACTCGAGAATATTGCAATTATTTGCCGCGAAACTGGCCGCGAAGCGGAGGCAGGTGAGCTAGACGAACGGGCAGCAAATATTCATGCAAAGCAAAGGTGAGTAGTCTTCGCTTGCAAAGTTGTTGAGCAGGAAGTCGCTTTACTTCAACTGACTCTAGACACAGATCGTGTGTCATAGTCATTCTTAGTCATGCCGTCTAAGTTATGCAGGGGAATGTTACGAGTTACCCGAACTTTGGATAGCTGTGTAACACATAATGGTGCTTCGGTACTCACACTCCATGGGCGACTTGTGGCTTGAAAGCAACTCGTTTTGGCTGCTGTTCCCCAGTGTGAGAACCTACAAGCACTTCACTGCAATTGAGTTGATATTGTAAACCCGTGTTATTCATTAGGGTGCCCCCCTGTGGGAGCACGGCGATGCGGAATTGGTGCATTGGCATGCACCCTACATAAGGCATGGCTATAGATTACGAATTGACCAGGAAGTGGCAGATGTCGCCGTCTTGCATGATGTAGGTTTTGCCCTCGACCCTGAGCTTGCCGGCGGCGCGGATGTCTTTTTCGGTCTTGTATTGTTCCAGGTCGGCGAGGGTGTAGATTTCGGCCCGGATGAAGCCTTTTTCGAAGTCGGTGTGGATCACGCCGGCGGCCTGGGGGGCGGTGGCACCCACGGGGACGGTCCAGGCGCGGACTTCCTTTTCACCTGCAGTGAAATAGCTTTGCTGGCCCAGCGTGCGGTAGGTGGCGCGGGCGAGGATGGCGAGGGCCGGTTCCTTGAGGCCGACCGAATCGAGCATCTCGGCCCGGTCGGCGGGTTCCAGTTCCGCCAGCTCGGCCTCCAGCTTCGCACAGACGGCGACGACCTCGGCACCGACTTTGGCGGCGAACTCCTGCAATTGCTTGACGAGCGGGCCTTCGCCCAGGAGATCATTCTCATCGACGTTGGCGACATAGAGGACGGGCTTAGCAGTCATGAGGCCGAAGGCGCGGATGATCTTGGTCTCGGCCTCGTCGGCCTCCAGCTTCCGTAGGGGCTGATCGGTGGCGAGGTGGGCGGAGCACTTCTTGATGACATCGACACGGAGCTTGGCCTCCTTATCGCCGGTGCGGGCGGAGCGTTCGGCCTTGGCGAGGGAGTTGTCGAGCGTCTGCATGTCGGCCAGCATCAGTTCCATCTCGATGGTCTCGATGTCGACCAGCGGATTGACATCGCCTGCCACGTGGACGACATCGGGGTCTTCGAAGCAGCGGACAACCTGCAGGATGGCGTCGACCTCGCGGATGTGGCTGAGGAACTTATTCCCCAGCCCCTGCCCTTCGCTGGCCCCCTTCACAATGCCGGCAATGTCGACCAGCTTGAGGGCGGCGGGGATGACTTTTTGGGGCGGAATATACTTGGTGATGCGTTCCAACCGGGCGTCGGGGACGCTGACGATCCCTTCGTTGGGTTCGATGGTGCAGAAGGGGTAGTTGGCACTTTGGGCCGCCTTCGAGCAGGTGAGTGCGTTGAAGAGAGTGCTCTTGCCAACATTGGGGAGCCCGACAATTCCC
>PNLE01000266.1 GCA_013822855.1 Planctomyces sp. | reverse complement strand
CTGACCGATTTCTCGACGAAAGATCTCCAGGCCGAGTTCGCCAAGAACGAAGCAGCCTACAAGGCGGCGGTAGCGAAGGGGGAGAAGGCCGAACCGCCGGCTCCCATCACACCGGCGGTCGATACCCTGCAAAAGGACTTCGCGGAATTCTTCGAGAGCGACTATCTCGGCATTGTCGAAGATACGACCGACTTTTTGAAATCGGCCTGGGAGCGTGCGGAGGAACCATCGAGCATCATCACGCCGACAGTCGTGCGCACCCCCGATGACGCCGCCTCGCGGGAGCGGGGGCGTCTGCTGTATCTCTCCGACAAGACCAAGTGCTACACCTGCCACGGGCCGCAAGGCAAAGGGGATGGTCCCGCCAACTTCGAATACTGGAAGATGCCCACGGGCGACGGCAACTATCCCCGCCCCGGCCTGCACGATCTCTGGGGCAATCCGCTACCCGCCCGCGACCTCACCCGCGGTATCTATCGGGGTGGCCGCAAGCCGGTCGATCTTTATCGCCGCATGTATGCGGGGATCAAAGGAACCCCAATGCCCGCTTTCGGTGGGATCACCCTGACCGATGCCGAGATCTGGGATCTCGTCAACTACATCCTCAGTGTTGAGTTCACCGCGAACGGCACCAATCCCGCTCCCACTCCCGAGGCATTCACAGGCTCCGCACCCCCAAGTTCCATGGAGTCGAGTCCCTTGAAGTCCGACGCGACGAACTGAGTGTTTGATATCAACTTGTTTTTACCTTCTTTATTGATTTATAGCCGATCCAATCCGCGATAAAGGCCTCTTTCCCGTGGCACGATTCTGGTCAATCTACTTCATGAGCTGGGCCGCCCTCGCGGTGGCGCTCTGCCTGGCGGCTCCCTCGCTGGGCTGGTGGTTCCCGGAGACCGGCGTCGCCATGTCCACCATCGGCCGCCGCATCGACGGCCTGTTCTATATCATCCTCTGGATCACCAGCATCGTCTTCGTCGGCACGCAGATCGCCTTGGGCTACGTCTTGTGGAAGGGGGCTGTCAAACCCCCCGGCGAAAAGGCGACATACACCCACGGCAACCACACGCTGGAAGTTGTCTGGACAGTCATTCCCGGGATCGTGCTGCTCTTCATCGCCATCTACCAGATGGATGTCTGGGCCGCCTTCCGCATGCGGAACTTCGCGCCGGGTGAGATCGAAGCGATCGCCGAGGTGACCGCCCGCCAGTTCGAATGGCGGATCCGCTATCCCGCTCCCGGCAAGCCGCTCATGCCCATGCCACAGCCGGACGATCTCTACACCGTCAACGATCTCCGCATTCCGGTGGGCCGCCCCGTCTCCATCAGCCTGCGTTCCGGGGATGTCCAGCATTCCTTCTTTGTCCCCGTCCTCCGCATCAAGCAGGATGCCCTTCCCGGTACGGTGATCCCCGTCTGGTTCGATGCCCTCGAGTCCGGCAGCTACGACCTTGTCTGTGCCGAATTGTGCGGCTGGGGCCACTACAAAATGAAGGCCCGCGTCCTGGCTGCTCCCGACGAGGAGTTCCGCGCGTGGAAGAAACAAGCCCTCGCCCGGCAAGCGGACGACGGGGTGTCGAAAACGGAAGTAGCCCCTGCGGATATCACTCCCGAGACACCTGCTGCGGCACCCGCCCCTTAAGTTTGTCGTTATTGTATATGTTCTAAATTCTCGATTTGTGACGATCGTAAAGACCTCAATTCATCCCGACTTCAATATCTAGCAGATTTACATATAGAGAGGGACGTGCCGTTGAGTACGACCATCCCATCCCACCCCCTGACACTTCCCGCCGGTGACGACCGACCGGCGGCCCACGCGGTGCATCATCGCCACGGATGGTTGCGCCGGTACGTCTTTTCGACCGACCACAAGGTCATCGGCATCCAGTTCCTCTTCACCACGCTTCTGATGATGATGGTGGGCGGCGCGCTCGCGCTGGGTGTCCGTTGGCAGCTCGCGTGGCCGTGGGAACGCATGCCGATTCTGGGCGATTTCCTCTTCAAGACCGACGGCGGCCAGATCTCGCCCGAAGCCTACACCATGCTCTTCACGATGCACGCCACCGTGATGATCTTCCTCGTCGTCATCCCCATCCTCGCCGGGGCGTTCGGGAACTTCCTCATCCCGCTGCAGATCGGCGCGGAGGACATGGCCTTCCCCACGCTCAACATGATGAGCTACTGGTTCATGTGGCCGGCGATCGGCTGCTTCATGCTCTCCTTCGGCTACGACGGGGGCCCGGCGGCGGGCTGGACGATCTATCCGATCCTCTCGATCCTCCCCCAGGCCGCGCCCGGTTCGGGGTTCGCGCAGACCCTCTGGCTCCTGGGGCTGACGTTCATCGGCTTCAGCTCGATGTTCGGCTCGATCAACTACATGACCACGATCATCAACATGCGGGCCCCGGGGATGACCCTCTTCCGCATGCCATTGACGATCTGGGCCATGCTGATCACCGCCATCCTCCAGGCGTTCGCGCTCCCCGTCCTCACGGCGGCCAGCTTCATGATGCTCGCCGACCGCACGCTGGGAACCACCTTCTTCGTCCCCGGCGGAATCATCGTTAACAACGCCCCCGCCACCATCGGCGGCGGCCAGCCCCTACTGTGGCAGCATCTCTTCTGGTTCTATTCCCACCCCGCCGTCTACATCATGCTGCTACCGGCGATGGGGATGGTCAGCGACATGCTCTCCTGCATGAGCCGCAAGCCAGTCTTCGGCTACAAACCGATGATCTTCTCGATGGCGACGATCGCGGGCCTGGGCTTCATCGTCTGGGGCCACCACATGTTCACCAGCGGCATGAATCCCGCCGTCGGCATGACGTTCATGGTCTCGACGATCCTCATCGCCCTCCCCTCGGCCATCAAGACGTTCAACTGGATCGGCACCATGTGGGGTGGCCGGCTCCAGTTCAACACCGTGCTGCTCAACTGCGCGGCCTTCGTCTCCATGTTCATCACGGGGGGGCTCTCCGGGATTTTCATGGCCGCCGTCCCGGTCGATGTCTATATCCATGATACCTACTTCATCGTGGCCCACTTCCACTACATCCTGTTCGGTTCGACACTCTTCGGGATCTTCGCCGCCATTCCCTTCTGGTTCCCGAAGATGTTCGGCCGCATGATGAGCGACCGCCTGGGGCAGATCCATTTCTTCATCACCTTCGCCGCCTTCAACTGCACGTTCTTCCCGATGCACCTCCTGGGGATTGGCGGTATGCCCCGCCGCTATGCCGATCCCTACCACTTCCCCTATCTGGAACATCTCCTCCCGCTGAATCAGTTCATGACCTACGCCGCCATTGTCATGGGTTTCGCCCAGTTCATCCTGCTGTTCAACTTCGGCTGGAGCATCTTCTTCGGTAAGAAGTGCGGGCGGAATCCGTGGAATGCCAACGGTCTCGAATGGCAGGCCCCGTCGCCACCGCCGCACGGCAACTTCGATGTCCCCCCCGTCGCCTACCACGGCCCCTACGAATACAGCTCGCCCCTCTCCGGCGAAGCCGACTTCCTCCCGCAGACCGAATATGTCCCGAAGCGACCGGAGCTTTCTAAAGGCCACTAACGGAGGGGAAGAAGGACAGAAGGTGAGAAGGAAAGAAGCCAGAAGATCCCCACTTCCTTCACCCAACCATCAACCATCAACCATCAACCAACAACTCCCAACTGACCACGGACAACTGACAAACCCCCAACCCCAAACACCCACTCCCCACCATGAAACACCTTCCCTCCCTCTTCGCCTGGCTGACGCTCCTCTCCGCGTTGCCCCTCATTTCGATGGGTGCCGTGGTGACGACGGTGGATGCGGGCATGGCCTTTCCCGATTGGCCCACCTCGGATGGCTACAGCATGCTGGCCTATCCCTGGCTCCAGTCGTTCGGTGAACCCGACAAGTTCCTCGAACATGGCCATCGACTGGCGGGGATGCTCACCGGCTTCTTCGCCCTGCTCCTGTGCGGTTCCGTGTTTGTGACGAAGCAGAAAACCTCCGTCCGCATGCTCGCGACCCTCGTCCTGCTGCTGGTGATCGCCCAGGGGATCCTTGGCGGAATGCGGGTCAGCCAGGTCAGCAAGTTCCTCGCCATGGTTCACGGCAACTTCGCCTGCTGGGTCTTCACCGTCATGGCCATCGCGGTGGCGGTCATGAGCTCCAAATGGACGACGGTCGAACGGCTGCCCGGCGGCACCCGCACGCGGGCAGCCGTCATCTCCACATCCCTGCTTTGCCTGGTCTTGTTCCTTCAATCGCTGCTCGGGGGCATGCTCCGGCATCTCGGCGCGGCCCATGCCTGGCGCGACCACCCCTACTTCGCCTTCGTGGTGCTGGGGATGGCGGCCATCACCTGGGTGCTCGTCCGCCGCCTGCATCACCCCTGGCTCAGCAGTTGGGTCAACCTCGTCCTGATCCTCGTTAACCTGCAGTTCCTCATCGGGCTGGGGACATGGCTCTTGCGGTACGGCTGGCCCGATGCCGGGCTCGTCGCCATCCAGCAGACGTCCGCTCTCAGCGCTCTCCGCTCGCTCCACACCC
>PNLE01000265.1 GCA_013822855.1 Planctomyces sp. | reverse complement strand
GGGAGATCACGCCGCCTTCCTCGATACGGAATCCGCCGATGTCCTCGTCGTCAGCCTTCCTTCCCTGGAAGTCACCACCGTCCTCAGCAAAAGAAAGTAGGGCATTTTCTTTAGGGATCATCCGGTAGGGTGCTTGGAGTCCTCGGAATGCACCATCCTTGGCATCACTTCGCGCACAGACCCCAATCCCTAGCCGCATAGCCTTCGTTCGTCAAACAAGCCATATTCAACAACCAAACGGTGGCACTGCGAACGGGTCTCTCCACACGCAGTCCCGAAGTCACTCCTCTTGGAATCTTTCGCGCCTTCGCGTGAGAAACCCTTTCCACCTCATCACGGGAATGGGCATTGCACTGCCCATTCCCTATCAGTGCGTAACAGGAGCATCACTCGCCGCCGGGCCGGTGCGGACGGGCTTGCCCCGCAGCTTCGCATACCCTTCGCTCAGGCTTTGCATCACCACATAGAAGACCGGCGTGAAAAAGACCGCGAGGATCGTCGAGGTGATCATCCCGCCGAACACCGCCGTCCCCAGCGCCTGTCGGCTGGCGGCCCCCGCCCCCTGCGCGATCACCAGTGGATAAACCCCCAGAATGAACGCGAACGAGGTCATCAAAATCGGCCGGAAGCGCAGCCGGGCGGCGTCGACCGCCGCGTCGATGATCGAGCTTCCCTTGTGCCGCAGATCGCGGGCGAACTCCACGATGAGAATCGCGTTCTTGCTCGCCAGCGCGATGATCAGCACCAACCCGATTTGCGTGTAGACGTTGTTGTCCATCCCGCGGAACAGGAGTGCCAAACCCGACCCCACGAGGCCCAGAGGCACCACGAGGATCACCGCCGCCGGGCTCGTCCAGCTTTCGTACTGGGCCGCCAGCACCAGGTAGACCAGCAGCACCGCCAGGCCCAACACATAGATCGCCTCGTTCCCGACGCGGCGTTCCTGGTAGGAAATTCCCGTCCATTCGAAGCCCATCGTCTTGGGCAGCACGCGATCCGCCATCTGCTCCATGATGTCCAGCGCCTGGCCCGAACTGTATCCCTGGGCCGCCTGTCCGTTGATCGACGCCGCCGGGTAGAGGTTGTAACGGCGGATGATCTGCGGCCCCAGCGAGTCTCGAACGCTCACCAAAGAGCCCAGCGGCACCATCTTCCCCTCGCGGTTGCGAACCTCCAGCCGGGTGATGTCGTCCTTCTCGACGCGGTATTGCGCGTCCGCCTGGATCCGCACCTGATACGTTCGGCCGAACAGGTTGAAATCATTCACATAGGTCGAACCCAACTCGGCCTGCAGCGTGCCAAAGATCTCCGCCAACGGCACATCCAGCGACTTGGCCTTCACGCGGTCGATGTCGAGATAGATCTGCGGGATCTGTGCCCTGAACGTGCTGTTGACGCTCTGCAGCGCGGATTGTTGGTTCGCCTCCGCCGACATCAGTTGGGCCATGTTCTGCAATTGCACCAGCCCCGAGCCGCCGCGATCCTGAAGTTGCATTTCAAACCCGCCCGCGACACCCAAACCAAGGATCGCCGGCGGCGGGAAAGCGAACGTGATCGCTTCGTCGATGGTCGCGAACTGCCTCCCCAACGCGCCCAGCACACCGAACAGGCTCTCCTGGGGAGATGTGCGGTGGCTCCACTCGGTGAGTGTCACATAGATCGTCGCGGCGTTCGAAGAAGCCGCCTGGTCCAACAGCGATTGCCCGCCGATCGTCACCCAATTCTCGACTCCCGGCGTGCTCCCCAGGATCTTGTTCATCTTTTGAAGCACCGCCTTCGTGCGCTCCTGCGAGGCCCCGTCGGGCAACTGGCAGCCGACCACCAGATAGCCTTGGTCCTCGGTCGGCAGGAAGCCCGTCGGCAGCGACCGAAAGAGGAAGACCGTCGAGGTCACGATCAGCACGTAGGCGACCATCGCCACCAGCGGCATGCGGACAATCACCCGCACGATGCCGACATAGATCCCTTCGCAGAAGTCGTACACATGGTTGAAGCCGCGGTAGAAGAAGTTCTTCTTGGGAGGGACGGGCCGCAGGTAGACCGCGCACTGCGCGGGCTTGAGGGTCAACGCGTTGATCGCGCTGATCAGCGCGGTGGCGGCGATGGTCAAGGCGAACTGCCGGTAAAGCTGCCCGGTGATACCCTGCATCCCCGCCGTCGGCAGGAAGACCGCCATCAGCACTAGGGTGATCCCGATGATCGGCCCCAGGATCTCGCCCATCGCCACGATCGTCGCCTCGCGCGGCGCGAGACCATCGTGCTCGATGTGGTGGGCCGCGTTCTCGACGATCACAATCGCATCGTCGACCACGATGCCGATCGCGAGCACCAGACCGAAGAGGGTCAACATGTTGACCGAGAAGCCCATCGCCCACATCAGTGCGAAGGCCCCGATGATTGTCACGGGAACGGTCGTCGCAGGGACGAGGACCGCCCGCCAATCCTGCAGGAAGACCAGGATCACAATCAGCACCAGGATGCCAGCTTCGAACAATGTCTTGTAGACCTCGTTGATCGCCTCTTCGACGAACTTGGTCGTGTCGAACGGAATGTCATAGTTGAGGCCGTCGGGGAAGCTCTTCTCCAATCGCTCCATGACCTTCTTGACATCGTTGCCGACGTTCAGCGAGTTGGCGCCGGGCAGCTGGAAGATCGCCAGGCCGGCGGCGGGGATCCCGCTTTTCTCACAATAGAGGTTGTAGAGCTGGCCGCCCAGTTCGACTCGGGCCACGTCGCGCACGCGCGTCAACCGGCCGCCGTTCCCCGGGGCCGTCTTGACGATGATGTCCTCGAACTCCTTGACATCCGTCAGCCGCCCCAAGGTGGTGATCGTGTACTCGAAATCCTGCCCCAAGGGGGCCGGGGCGGCCCCCAGTTGACCGGCGGCCACCTGGATGTTTTGTTCCTGGATGGCCAGCACCACATCCGAGGCGGAAAGGTTTCGCGCCTTCAGACGGTTCGGATCCAGCCAGACACGCATGCCGTAGTCGCTGGCGCCGAAGACCTGGATCTCGCCCACGCCGTAGATGCGGGCGAGTTCGTCGCGGATGGATCGCGTCGCGTAATTGGAGAGGAACAGACTGTCGAACTTCCCCTCGTCGCTGGTGAGCGTCACCACCTGGATGATCGCCGTCGACTGCTTCTTGACGTTGATCCCCTGCCGACGCACATCTTCGGGAAGACGCGGCTCGGCCTGCGAGACGCGGTTCTGCACCAGCACCTGCGCCATGTCGAGATTGGCACCCACTTCAAAAGTCACCGTGAGGGTATACGTCCCGTCGCTCGCGCAGGTCGAGGACATGTAGAGCATCCCCTCGACGCCGTTGACCTGCTGCTCGATGGGGGCTGCAACGGTGTCTGACAGCACTTGCGCGTTGGCACCGGGATAGGTCGCCGTCACCTGCACCGTCGGAGGTGTGATCGAGGGATACTGCTCGACCGGCAATCGGAACAGGGCCACCCCACCCAGGATCATGGTCACGATGGCGATCACGTTCGCGAAGATCGGACGATCAATGAAGAATCGAGACAGCAAGTTTCGCTCCTGTCGGTGCTGGATTTCGCCCGTTGTCGCCTATCGGTCGTCGATGCCGCGATTCAACGCCGATGTTGCCCGAACGCCACATGGCTTTGTCCGACATTTCCGGCAAGCCTTGTGGCTGGCGGGAACACCAGCGACGGCCCTTGGTGGCGGCGGCATCATACCGGTTTATTAGGGAACTGCACGCTGTACAACCGAAAAGCGCGCTCCGGGCGGACGCAATTCCCCATCGAACCTTTCCCGACCTTCCTCCTCTCCGCGAGTCGGCTCATCCCGGCATGCTGATTGCTTAGATGCAGTGTCATGCCATCACCACTGGAAACATCCCGCGCCCGCATCCCCGCCCTCGACGGCCTGCGCGGCCTCGCCATCCTCGGGGTGATCTTCTCCAAGTGCGAGCTGACCCCCGGCTTTCCCGGTGAGTCCAGCCGCCATCTGGCCCATCTTGTGGGCTCGATCTCCGTCGATCTCTTCTTCGTCGTCAGCGGCTATCTCATCACCCAGCTGCTGCTGGCCGAGCGTGAGCGGACCGGGGTCGTCTCGCTCCCCGCCTTCTACTGGCGCAGGTCGGTGCGGATCCTTCCCGCCTATCTGACCCTGCTGCTCACGCTTTGGATGCTCGACGGCCGCAGCGAAGTCGACATCCGAAGGATCGACTGGTTCTCCGCCTGGACCTACACCGTGAACTTCATTCCCGAAAGCAGCTGGGATGTCGGCCACCTGTGGTCCCTCTCGATCGAAGAGCACTTCTATCTCCTCTGGCCCCTCGCGCTGGTGGCGCTTTCCCCCACGGCCGCCCGGCGGGTGATCGCGGCTCTCGTTGCCTGCACACTCCTCGGTCGTGCCCTGGTGCTCGCTTTCAGGCCGGGTGACGCCTGGATCCTCGAAGTCTGGACCTGCTTCCGCTGGGATACGATCGCCGTCGGCTGCTGGCTGGCACTTGCCCTGAATCACGAGCCGTGGCACGCCCGGCTAGTTCGCTTCGCCGATGCCCGCTTCGCACTCCCCGCCGCCGGTACCACACTCGGCATCGCCGCT
>PNLE01000264.1 GCA_013822855.1 Planctomyces sp. | reverse complement strand
TGCGGCACTGGGTGCGGCGGGCCGCTTCGCGGGCCTGTTGAACGGCTGGCAATAGTAGGGCAATCAGAATCGCGATGATCGCAATGACGACCAGCAGCTCGATGAGGGTGAACCCTCGACGTGAGGCGGAATGGCGCGGAAACATGGTAAGGCTTTCTAAAACGGGAAAGGAACCTGAAAATGCCCGGAGAATTCCGGTAACGGGAGAAGACTCTGAAAAGAAGGGATGACGAACTTCAGCAGACCGTGAGAGGTCGCGGTTGTGACATTTCACACAAAGCATACCACGCGTTTCCATTGAATTGGAACATCGATACATGTTTGTGTTTCGATGTTTTTTCAGATTTTCCTCATATTTCGCGTGCCAAACGGAGGAGTTTGAGATGTTGCACGTGACTGAGGTTGTGAAACACAATATTGATGAGTTGCTTTGCCATCCAAATGGTCAGAACGCCCACGACCTTCGGAGGTATCCGGTTGGGAACATTCAACCAAGGAGGTTGACGCACGCATCTGCGAGGGTTATCACCGGCGGATGCGGGTGAGGGGTTGGCCTGAGGCGAAGTGGTTTATCTCCGCCACGCTGGCCAAGGCGAAGTCGCCGGGAATGGTGTGTTTGAGGACGGCGGCGGCGAGGGCAAAGTTGAGGGTGGCTTGTGGAGAATGGCCCAACAGCAGGCCGCGAATGAGACCGGCGGCCAATGCGTCGCCGGTGCCGATGCGGTCGACGGGGATGATTTCGACTGACGGGGTGTGGACGACGACCGGGTGCTGCTTCCCGCCATCTTGAACCAACGACGGTTCGCCCATCAACAGTGAGGCCGCAAAGAAGTGGTGGCCGATGTCGCTTACCGTGCGGTCGGAAAAGAGGATAGCCCGGAAGCCGTGCTCGGATTGAAGTGCCCGCAGGCTGGCTTCACGAGTTTCGGGTGTGGATTTGGAATCATTGGAAAGGTCGACACCGAAGAACTGCCGGGCATCCTGTTCACTCCCGATGAGGACATCCACGAACGGAAGCAGTTTGCGAAAGGTCTCGCCTGCCTCTTCGACCGACCAGAGGGCACTGCGGTAGCTGACATCGAAGCTGACGGTGATCCCGTGTCGTCGGCAATGTTCGAGAGCTTCCCGCAGGGCGGCATTGACCTGGAGGCCGAGGGCGGGAGCGGTGCCGGTGAAGTGGAACCAGTTCGCCCCCTCGATAATTCTGGGCCAGTCGAAATCGTTCGGCGAGACTTCTGTGAAGCTGCTCCCGGCGCGGTCGTAGATCACCTGGGGGCCGCGCTGGGTGGTGCCGTTCTCGACGAAGAAGATGCCCAGCCGTGGCCCGCCGCGGGCTACGAACGAAGTGTCGACGCCATGCTGGCGATAAGCCTGGAGGCACGCCGTCCCCAGGTCGTGGGCAGGGACTTTGCTAACCAGTCGCGAGGTCAATCCCCAATGAGCCAAGGCGACGGCGACGTTGGCTTCCCCACCGGCGAAGGACATCCCGAGGGAATGCGATTGGAGGAAACGCTCCGAGCCGGGAGCGTCGAGCCGCATGAGGGCTTCACCGAAGCAGATGATGGTGGGGATGAGGTTTGAGATTTGTTGTTGTGCGTTGGGGATTTGTCAGTGGAGAGAAGGAACAGGGCTGCGGCTAGAACTCGATTTCGATGACTTGTTTTTCTTTGAGAACGCGGGAGTTGACGCGGATCTCGTCGCGGACGAGCCGCTCGGCACCCGGGACGAAGACCTTCAACTGGACGCCGTTGTTCTTCACCTTGATGCGGGCAGGCGTATCCACCTGTTTGAGGGCTGTCTGGATCACCAGCCGGTAGCCGTCGCTGCCGATGACTTCACCGGTCAGGTCGGAACTGGGATAGACCGTTTGCCCGGCGGGTAATTTCACGTGAATGATGATGTAGTAATTCTGACGCGGCTTGGGATCGCGCGGCTCCGTCCAGACACTGAAACTCCCTTTGGTGATCGCGAAGCTGGGAATCCCGACACTGGGCATGGCCACGCCTTCGCCATTGTCGGTCTCGCTGGAGCCGTTGGCCGAATTTTTGGCCATATCGAGGGGATCGAATCCCGTGGCGGTTTGCGAAAGGGCCTCGACCGGTGCCAATTCAAAACGGGCGGCGGGCGTGTCCTGCACCGTCGAAAGGGCTGTATCGAGAATCAGCGGTTCATCGCTGTTGTTCTCCATACCGCCGAACAGCCTTAGCCCTTGTGGGATGTTCGTTGTGAAGAACAGTAGTGAGAGGAGTGAAAGCACGATCAGATGCAACAGCAGTGACAGGCCGTAGGCGGTGAGAGCGTAATTGAGCAGCCGGCGGCCCCAGGTCGTGGCGTTGTTGGGCGGTGGCTCTCCCGAGAGATCCACACCTGCCGGAGATGGCAACGGTGGCGTTGATCCCTCGGGCGACTTTTTCTTCTTGGCCTGCAACCATGCGGGAACATCGCCAGTGGTCGCTGGGAGGCTGGCGGCGGCGGGGTTGATCGAGCCTTGGGACATCTGCCGAATCTGCCGTTCAGAATCCACGGGGACGTGTCCATTCCATGTTAGGCCCTGCCATCGCCACGTACCATGCAAATCGCGGAAACATCACTGGGCAGAAGACTTCAAGCCGCTGGACACCCGGCTATCGCTGGCCTTCACCGCACTCTCACCAGCACGCTTGAGAGTTAATCTACGCAAGCAACCCAAACCACCAGACTGATCCATCCCCCGCACTTCAACCGAAATGGAGGTGACATCGCACTGGGACTTCTCCTAGCATGTACCTTGTCCAATGACGAAAAGTTCTTGCCCGACCTGTCGAGTCCCGGCGATCCGGCCAAGTCCGGCTTGAAAACTCGACATGGGCAAGAAAACTACCGCAGATGTCAGGATCTGCGGGATGATCAGACTGGGCAACCAGTCGTGGCGATGTCGATCATTCTGTGAAGTTCGTTGGGGCTAGCGTCGCCGCTTTCCATTTTTCATGACATCGTCTTGGATTCAGTGAAGACCGGATTGATTCCCCAATCATCCCGCCGAATGCTACAGAGGAGTCTCACTCGCGATTCCGCGATCCGATGATCGAAACGTGTGAACGATGGATGCCGCAGCCTTTTGCCAAGGGGCCGAAATCCATTCCGTTCCGCGACATCGGATCCACGAATTCTCCGAGGAGCGATGGATCGCCGCATGACCGTTGTCCTTCCCCCTTCCGACTCCTCCGAAGATCCCGGCTCGCTGCCGATCTCCGGAGCGCGCGTTCGCCAAGTGGCGGAGCGGGAGCATGGGGATTCGCGGATCGGCCACTTCCTTTCCAAAGTGACCGGTTCGTGCGTGAAGCGGCCTTGGACGACACTGGGCATCGCCGCGATTTCGGTTGTCGTCTGCGCATTGGTCAGCGTGCTGTTCCTCAAATTCAAGACCGACCGCTCGGATTTGATCAATCCCTCGGCCGATTTTCATCAGCGGTGGATGCGGTACACGCAGAGCTTCGGTGAAGCGAACGATCTGGTCGTTGTGGTCGAAGGCAAGACACCCGAGCGGATCAAAGAGGCGCTGGACGATCTCGGGGCCCGGCTGCATCACGAGCCGGAATTCTTCAGCAACATTCTCTTCAAGGTCGAGCCGGGCGAACTGCGGAGCAAGGGTCTCCAGTACCTCGCTCCCGAGCAACTGGCCCGGGGACTGGAGCGGCTCGACGAGTATCGACCAATTCTCGCGGGGAACTGGGATCTTGTCCGGCTGGAGACCATCGCGGTCATCCTCAAGACCCAGCTGGAAGCGGCCAAGACACCCGAGCAGGTTGACGGCCTGTTGCATCATGCCGAGCGGCTGATCGCCAGCCTTTCCCACAGCATCGAAAAGTCCGGCGATTTCACCAATCCGTGGCCGGATCTGCTCGCCCTCGACCCGCAGATGAAGGCCCAGGGGAACCAGACGGTCTATCTCATCAACGACGCCGGGACGATGGGCTTTCTCAAGACATCGCCGGTCCAGAAGGACGCGACCTCGTTCGAGGGCCACACGAAGTCGATCGACCGGCTGCGCGAGTTGATGTCGGATGTCGTTTCCGCCATTCCCGAGGTGCAGATGAGCCTCACGGGAATTCCGGTGCTGGAAAACGACGAAATGCGACGTTCGCAGGCCGACATGGGCTGGGCGTCGATGATTTCCGAAGCGGGTGTGCTGCTGTTGATGCTCATCTGCTTCCGCGGTGTGCGGCACCCCATCATCGGCATGATCATGCTGGGTGTGGGGACGGCGTGGACGTTTGGTTTCACGACGCTCGCCATCGGCCACTTGAATATCCTCTCGATCTCGTTCGTGACGATCCTCATCGGCCTGGGGGTCGACTTCGGGATCCACTTCCTCGCCCGGTACATTCAACACCGCCAGCAAGGGATGGAGCTGAAGTCGTCACTGGTGAACACTTCGGGCCGCGTGGGGGTCAGCATTCTGACCGGGGCGATCACCTCAGCCCTCGCCTTCTTCTGCGCGGCCTTCACCGACTTCCTGGGGGTCGCGGAGCTGGGACTGATCGCGGGGGCGGGAATCCTGCTCTGCTCGTTCGCCACCTTCACCATCCTGCCGGCGATGCTGGTCATCTCCGACCGCCATCGAACGGCGGCGCAGTTGCC
>PNLE01000263.1 GCA_013822855.1 Planctomyces sp. | reverse complement strand
GTCCCCACGACCGGAGAGGCAGACCACAATCGATTGGTCGGGCGACATCTCATGCGCCCTCTGGAGCGTGTACGAGATGGCGTGGGAGGTTTCCAACGCGGGAAGGATCCCTTCCGTGCGGGCCATGTGCTGCATCGCAGCCAGGGCCTCGTCGTCGGTCGCACTGGTGTATTGAACTCGGCCCGAATCCTTCCAATAGGCGTGTTCCGGACCGACGCCGGGATAATCGAGACCGGCCGAGACCGAATGGACATCCGAGGTCTGGCCATCCTCGTCCTGCAGCACATAACTGTAGCTGCCGTGCAGCACACCCTTGTTGCCGAAGGAGAGGGCGCTGGCGTGATCGCCCGCCTTCGAACTGCGGCCACCCGCTTCGACCCCCGTGATGCGGACGGTCTCGTCGTCGATGAAGGGATAAAACATCCCCGCCGCGTTCGAGCCACCCCCCACGCAGGCGACCACTTCATCCGGCAGCTGGCCGAACATCTCGAAGCATTGCTGGCGGGCCTCGCGGCCGATCACCGACTGGAAGTCGCGGACAATCATCGGGAAGGGGTGCGGCCCCACCACCGAGCCGATGATGTAGTGCGTCTCCTTCACCGAGGCCATCCAGTCGCGCATCGCCTCGTTGATGGCGTCGCGGAGGGTTCGCGAGCCGCTGGTCACTGGGCGGACTTCGGCCCCCATCGTCCGCATGATGAAGACGTTGAGCTTCTGACGGCGGACGTCCTCCTCGCCCATGAAGACCGTGCAGGGGATGCCGAAGTGGGCGCAGGCGGTGGCTGTCGCCACACCATGCTGGCCCGCGCCGGTTTCGGCGATGATCCGCGACTTGCCCATCCGCATCGTCAAGAGGGCCTGTCCCAGCGCGTTGTTGATCTTGTGGGCGCCGGTGTGATTGAGATCTTCCCGCTTGAAGTAAATCTTCGCGCCGCCGCACTGCTCTGTGAGACGCTCGGCGAAGTAGAGCGGGTTCGGTCGACCCACGAAGTTCTTGAGAAGGCCATCGAGGCGGGCACTGAACTCGGGATCCCGGCGGGCACTCTCGTAGGCGAGTGTCAGTTCCTCCAAGGCGTACATCAGCGTTTCGGGAACGAAGCGCCGTCCGAACTCGCCGAAGCGACCCTGGGCGTCGGGAACATGCGAGATCGGATGGGCGGGTGCTGTGGACATGGTTGACCGTCGCTTCTAGGCGAAAATGGAAGGCGGGCTGTCGGGTCGCTGCGGGTGGTGAATCTGACGGACGAATCCAGTTTGCGCGGTGCGGTCACCGGGTGTCCAATCAGCGGATCGATCAGCCTGTCACGCCGGTGCCGCCTGCCAGTTCGGAGACTGTCGAGACGCGGGTTCCCAGGCGTTCACCGGCGATGGCCCGCTCGATGGTGCCGGGCTTCTGGTAGTTGAGGACGACGATGGGAATGTTCTGCTCCATGCAATGGTGGATCGCCTGGGCGTCCATCACGCCGAGGTTCTGACGCAGCACATCCTGATAGGAGATTTCGCTGTACTTGACCGCGTGCGGATTCTTGAGCGGATCGGCCGAGTAGACGCCGTCGACGCGTGTCGCCTTGATGAGGAGCGTGGCGTCGATCTCGCGCGACCGCAGGGCGGCGGCGGTGTCGGTGGTGACGAACGGGCTTCCCGTCCCGGCGGCGAGGATCACCACGCGACCCTTTTCGAGATGACGGATACAGCGGCGGCGGATGAAGGGTTCGGCGACACCTTCCATGCGGATGGCCGATTGCAGTCGGGCGGGGACGCCGAGGCTTTCCAGCGTGTCGAGCAGCGCCAGCCCGTTGATCACCGTGGCCAGCATCCCCATGTAGTGGGCGGTCGCCGGGAGGATCGTCTGCTTGAAGCCGTCCAGATCGCGTCCGCGGAGGATGTTCCCGCCGCCGCAAACCACCGCCAGTTGCACGCCCGAGGCGACGACCCGCTTGATCTGCTCGGCGATGATCACGATCTCCGGGACGCTCAGCCCCGATTGACCCGACTGGCAAAAGCTCTCGCCGCTCAGTTTGAGGAGCACGCGCTGGACGGGTGGCTTGCTGGTGGCTGACGGCATCTTAAGTTCCGAAGGTTTGATTGTGGATGCAGGGAAGGCGGTTCATCCGTAGGGTCCCCGCATTGGTAGGGTCCGCTGTGCGAACCATATTCAGCTGTTTCTGGTGCATTTCCGAGAGGCTCAAAAGGCTCGTGTTGCAGGCCACGTCGAACAGGATCCGTTCAACGGTCCCCACTTCAAATATTGTCCTCACAGCGAACCTGACAACCAGCGACCTCGAAAACAAACAGCGGAGGGAATCCTCTCGGACGCCCCCCGCTGTCATGACTTGTCAAAGCTGGAGGCGACGACTAATTGCCGATGACCCAGCGTGTGAAGGCGGCGGCCTTGTAACCCTGCTCGGCGAGGGCCTGGCTGACCGACTTGCTGTCGTCCTTGGCGAAGGGCTGTTCGACCAGCACGCCTTGTTCGACATAGAAGTTCTTCAGACGGCCTTCGACGATCTTGTCGACGACGTTGGCGGGCTTGCCGCTCTTGAGAGCTTCCTCCGTCAGCTTGGCCCGTTCGGCGGCCACGAGGTCGGCGGGAAGTTCCGCCGGGAAGGTTGCCTTGGGACGCAAGGCGGCGATGTGCATTGCCACGTCGCGCAGGACTTCGGGCGACTTGCCGGTCCCTTCGGCCTGGAACAAGACGCCGTTCTTCTTGTTGTGATGCACGTAACCGCCCACGGGGCCAGCGACGCGCGTCACTTTGGCGAGCACCATCTTCTCGCGGATCTTGTTGACGACTTCACCCAGGACTTCGTTGATCGTCTGGCCCGGACGATCCGGTGCGGGCTGGGCGAGCAGTTCTTCCGGCGTGGCGGCTCCCGGGCCGTTGAGCAGTTGCTTGATGCACTGGCTCGCCAGGAAGTTGAAGTCTTCCGAGACCGCGACCGGTGCCGACTCGCACTGGAGTTCGATCATGGCGGCTTCGCTGCCGTCGGGCTTGATCTCGATGACGATCAGACCTTCCTGAGTCAGGTTCTCCGCCCGCTTGTCCATGACCTTCTTGCCCCACGACTTGAGCAGGGCCAATGCCTTTTCCTGATCGCCGGCGGCTTCGGTCAAAGCCTTCTTGCAATCCATCATCGGCAGGTCGGTCATTTCTCGAAGCTGCTTGACTGCGGCCGCAGTGATTTCCGCCATGTTCTCTCTCCTGCTGGGTGAACTGTTTCAGCACCCGGTTCGCGTGGACGAAGCCCGCCCCTGAATCAAAATCTGAATCAGGGAGACGGCACGTTCGCCGTTGGACGGATTGACGGGCGACCGCACCTGCGGCACCCGTCCGTATGAAGACTCACTATGAACAATCAGGTTCAGCCATAAAAGAGACTTCCAGCGAAGAACGACATTCTTCGCCGGAAGTCCACAATTCATGTGGCGAATCCAGGTCGACCAACCATTCCGCCAGATTTGATCCGGCGGCTGGCCAGCCTTGATGACAAATTACAGCGAGGGACGGGGCTTGAGCTGTTCTTCCATGATCGGCTCGACCTTCTCTTGGGGAAGAACGCTCTTCCCTTCGTTGATCGCTTCGGTCAGGTGCTGGAGCACGAGCTGGATCGAGCGGATGCTGTCGTCGTTGCCGGGGATCGGCAGGTCGACCTGATCCGGATCGCAATCCGTATCCAACAGGGCGATCGTCTTGATGCCGACGAGCTTCGCCTCGTGGAGGGCGTTGTGTTCCTTGCGGGGATCGACAATGACCATCGCCTCGGGGAGGCGGTTCATCATCCGCAGACCATCGAGGTTGCGGGTCATCTTGGTCCGCTCGCGCAAGAGCGTTGAACGGCGTTTCTTCGAGTAGGTCTCGATCTCGCCCGATTCGAAAAGCTGATCGAGCTCTTCCAGGCGCTTGATGCGGCCACGAATCGTGCGGAAGTTGGTGAAGACGCCACCCAGCCAGCGGTAGTCGACGAACGGCATGCCCGCCTGGTTGGCGTATTCGCGGATGGCGTCCGAAGCCTGTTTCTTGGTGCCGCAAAAGAGGATCAGGCTTCCCTGGGAAGCGACCTTCTGCAGGTACCGCTTGGCACGCAGGAGACCGCGGACGGTTTCCTTGATGTCGATGATGTGGATGAGATTGCGGCGACCGTAGATGTAAGGCCGCATCTTGGGGTTCCAGCGGCTTGTGCGGTGGCCGTAATGGATGCCCGCTTCCAGAAAGTCCTTGACGACAATATCGCTCATGACTGCGCCTGCTTACTGCCGGAAAACGGCAGGGCTCGATCTCTTGGAAACGAGCGCGGCGGCATCGCCACAGTCCTCGCCGGCCGACGTGGGAGCCTCCCAGTCACCGCTGTCGGACGAAAAATCGCCCGCCAGTTCGCGTTGCAATCCCCACATGGTAGTCCCCTCCACCGACACCGTCAAACCTGTGGAGGTTGGGTATCAACTTGTGGACATGTCCCAGCGGGTTGAATCAGCCGAAATTCTCAGAGAATCAGAGGTACCGTGCCGCTCCTTGCTGCATGAGAAGTCTGGCAACGCTTTGTCCCAAGGTCAGGCATGTTTCCTGGCTGGTGACAAAGGAATCTGGTTGCGAAACTTGAACAGAGCTGGCGGCGGCGAGGG
>PNLE01000262.1 GCA_013822855.1 Planctomyces sp. | reverse complement strand
TGGCGGAGCTATCGGCAACGCAGGAGAAACCAGACCCCAAGACCGCGATCGAAAATTCGCTGCTGTTGCCACTTCAAAAACAGCTCAAGAGTCTGCGGGCTGACAAACTCCCTCCCCTAGTATCGCGATGGTACTTTCCGGTGCTATCCCAATTGAACTGGATGGATCTCTGGTTCATGTCCGCCGCTTTCGTTTGGCCGTTTTGGTGGGCTGGGACGCGGGTCATCAAGGGATTGGGACTGCTGCCAACTTGGGGACACCTCTTGGTCCTCGTGTCGCTTCCCGGATTGTGCGCCCTCGCGTGGGAATTGGCCGTCCCGGATAGACTCGATCAGACGAAATACAAACAAGGGGTCTTGGCTGCGTTTGATGACCAACACAACGCGCCGGTCGTCTTCGAGATCGTCGCCTGGCCGCTGATCCCCTTCGGGATCGATGAATACGACACGAAGAATCTGACGCAGCCACCCGCAGCTTCACTCGCCAAAGCCTGGCAACCGAACTTCCCGTGGGATCAGCCCCATTGGCTGGGGACGAACCATCTGGGGGCCGATCTTTTGACGCTGCTCATCTGGGGGGCGCGGATCAGTCTTTCGGTGGGGCTGGTGGCCGTGCTGATCTACATGTCGATCGGCATTGTGCTGGGGGCGTTGGCGGGGTTCTTCCGGGGCTGGGTCGATATCGCCATTTCGCGGCTGATTGAAGTCGTCATCTGCTTCCCCACACTCTTCTTGGTGCTGACCATCGTGGCGCTGATCGGCCCCAGCCTGATCAATATCATGGTGGTGATCGGCCTGACGAGTTGGACGGGTGTGGCGCGGTTGGTGCGGAGTGAGTTTCTCCGGCTGGTCGATCAGGAATTCGTGCTGGCCAGCCGGGCACTGGGGTTCTCGCCGACACGCATCATCTTCCGCCATATCCTGCCCAACGCCCTCGCCCCCGTGGTGGTGGCCGGGACATTCGGGATCGCCGGGGCGATCCTCCTCGAGAGTTCGCTCTCGTTTCTCGGCCTGGGTGTCCGCGTCCCGACCCCTTCCTGGGGAACGATTTTGAGCGATGGCCGCAGCAAGCTGTTTCAGGCTCCTTGGCAGATGACCTACCCTGGATTCGCCATTTTCATCACCGTCACCTGCTACAACCTGATCGGGGAAGCTCTGCGTGACGCCGCCGACCCACGGCTGCGTGGAACGCGTTAAGACGTTTGACTGCAAAACTTTACACCATCACGCCAGACACGATCTGGGGCGGTATTATGGCGGTTTTCAGCATTGAACCTGCTTAACGAGTCTTGGGCCCCCGCAAGCAGCGAACCGTGGGATCGTGACGAGTGTCCGGTCAAGGTGCGAAGTGTCATCGTGACTGGCCCGGAGCACTGGCGACAAGGCACTCGCTTTCGTGCCGTTCACTGCGTAAACTATCACAGTCTGTGGCATATCCTCATTTGACAAAGCGGATCGGCATCGGCCAACGATCGCCGATGAATCCCCTTCTCAGAAGAGACCTGACACCAACGTTTTTCCAACCGGGGAACTGGGTTCACCGGAAATTTGGCAACGGGGTTTGCACCGCCCTGAATCTGACAAACGGGTGCCTGTTTGAAATTCGCGAAGGAAGCACATCGTGGCGATCGTCGAGCGACCGCAGACCAAAACGCAAACCATCAATGGCGCGGAAATTCTGGTGCGGGGGCTGATTCGTCAGGGTGTAGACGTCATTTTCGCCTACCCCGGCGGATGCAGCATGCCGCTGCACCAGGCACTGACCTTCCACCGGGACGAGATCCGCACGATCCTCCCGCGTCATGAACAAGGGGGCGGGTTCGCCGCGCAGGGTGTCGCCCGCACCACCGGTGATGTCGGCGTCTGCATGGCGACCAGCGGCCCCGGCGCGACCAACCTCGTGACCGCCATCGCCGATGCGAAGATGGACAGCATCCCCCTCGTGGCGATCACCGGCCAGGTGCCGACGACCGTCATCGGGACGGATGCGTTCCAGGAAACTCCGATCGTCGAAATCTGCCGCGCGATCACCAAGGCCCATTATCTTATCACCGATGTCCGCGACACCGCTCGCATCGTCAAGGAAGCGTTCCACATCGCCCGGACGGGACGTCCCGGCCCCGTGCTCATCGACTTCCCGAAGAACGTCCAGCTCGCGACGGTCGAGGAGGAGCCTGATCTCGATCCGCCGATGAACCTCCCCGGTTATCATCCCGAGATCCGCAAACCGACCTCCACCCAGATCCGCGAGATCCTCGCCGCGATCCGCGAATCGAAGAAGCCGATCTTCTACGTCGGTGGTGGCGTCGTGCAGTCGGATGCCTCCGAGGAGTTCACGAAGTTCGCCCTCAAGACGGGAATTCCCGTCTCGACGACCGTCATGGGGATCGGCGCGTTCCCCGGCGATCATCCGCAGTCGCTGCATATGCTCGGGATGCACGGTACGGCCTATTCGAACATGGCCATCGCCGAAGCCGATCTGCTGATCGCGTTGGGTGTCCGATTCGACGACCGTGTGACCGGCAAGCTCGACGAGTTCGCCAAGCACGGCAAGATCATCCATGTCGACATCGACCCTTCCGAATTGCATAAGAACAAGAAGGCGCACATCCCGATCGTGGGGAACGTCAAGGAAGTCCTCCAAGGCCTCAACGCCTTGGTGAGCGACGATGACATCCCCGAGATTGATGCCTGGTGGAAGCAGGTCAACGAGTGGCGCGACAAGTATCCGCTCAAGTACCGCGATGCCGGTGATTTCATCGTGCCGCAATACGCGATCGACGAACTCTGGCGCCAGACGAAAGATCGCGACACCTACGTGAGCGTCGGCGTCGGCCAGCACCAGATGTTCGCCGCCCAGTTCTACAAGTTCTCCAAGCCCCGTCGCTGGCTCTCCAGTTCGGGCTTGGGAACGATGGGTTTCGGTCTGCCCGCCGCGATGGGTGTCCAGGCGGCATTTCCCAACGCGCTCAGCATCGACATCGATGGTGACGGCTGCATGCTGATGAACGTCCAGGAACTGGCAACTCTCGCCTGCGAGAAACTCCCGGTCAAAATCCTGCTGCTCAATAACCAGCACCTGGGGATGGTCGTCCAGTGGGAAGATCGTTTCCATGAAGGAAACCGTGCCCACACCTACCTCGGCCCGATCGATCACCCCGAAGCGGTGGGTGCCGGTGACGGCTCCCATTACGAAGAGACCTATCCGAACTTCGTGCAGATCGCCAAGGGCTTTGGCGTCGAGGCTCGCCAAGTTCGCAGCAAGAAGGAATTCCCGGCTGCCCTCGCCGAGATGCTGGCCCATCCCGGTCCGTACCTGCTCGATGTACTGACGCCCTACCAGGAACACGTTCTCCCGATGATCCCCAGCGGTCGCTCCGTGAAGGACATCATCCTCGAGTAGTCTTAGGCCGGTCAGTTGAAATGCATTTGAGGGACGGCGAATCAGCAGATTCACCTAGCCCCTCCGACAACAGCCCACTACGATTCTCAGCACCGGCTCCAACCGGCGAGACGTGGTGGGCTTTTTCGTGGACGTGGCAGGGATGACCACAGATGCAGTTCCGTGTTGCGTGGCCGTTGGGTCTGATGCCGTTCCTATGCCTGTGGCTCTCCTTGCAAGCTTCCGGCACCGAACAAGAAGCCACAGCCCCCCTGCGTGAAATGAACGGTTTTCGCGTCGCCCAGGACTTCATCGTCGAGCCATTCGCGGACGACAAGCTGGCGCATGACATTTACTCGATGACCATCGATCCGCAGGGCCGCGTCGTGGTCGCAGGTCCGGGTTATGTGCGGATCCTGGTCGACGACAATCAGGATGGCCGGGCCGACCGGGCGATCGACTTTTCGAAGGAGCCGAAAAACGGCGCCCAAAGCCTCGTCTATCACGGTCATGATCTTCTGGCGGTGGGCGATCAGGGGATCGTCCTTCTCGAAGACCGCGATGGCGACGACCGGGTCGATGGGCCGGCGAAGGTCTATCTCCAGATGAAAACCGGGGGCGAGCACGACACGCACTCGCTTCAAAAAGGGCCGGATGGCTGGTGGTATCTCCTCGCCGGAAACATGGCCCAGGCCGACAGCCGCTATGTGACGCTCTCCTCTTCCCCCGTCAAGAAACCTGTGCATGGCGTCTGGATGAGGATCCGACCCGATCTCAAGGCAGCCGAGGTTCTCACCGACGGTCTGCGGAACGCCTACGACTTCGCGTTCGATGCCAGGGGCATGGCGCACACCTTCGACAGCGACGATGAACGCGACATTTCCCTCCCCTGGTATCGGCCCACGCGCGTTTTGGAACTGACGACCAGCGTCCATATGGGCTGGGAGAGCAACAGCTGGAAACGCCCCGACAGCTGGTTTGATTCACCCAAGGTGCTGGCCCAGGCGGGACGCGGCTCACCAACCGGCGTGATCAGCTATCGGCATCATGCATTGGGGGAAGCGTGGAAGGATACCCTCTTCGTGCTCGACTGGACGTATGGACGTGTGCTTGCGATTCGTCCCCACGCGATGCCCAAAGGTCAGAGTAAAGATCCGGAACTCATTCTGACCGCCGCCCCGGGTCACGGCTTCGCGCCCACCGACCTGGAGGTCGCTCCCGATGGATCGATCTTCATCTGCGTCGGAGGACGAGGAACACAGGGAGGCG
>PNLE01000261.1 GCA_013822855.1 Planctomyces sp. | reverse complement strand
TCAGACCTTCTCGGAAGTTGGCCTTGATCGGAGTTTCGATGATCTCGCCGCTCGGCTTGGCCATCAAACCACGCATACCGGCCAGCTGTCGAATCTGCTCGACACCACCGCGTGCGCCCGAGTCGGCCATCAGGAAGATTGGATTGACATAGCGACCTTCGTCGCGGACGTCGTTCTTGAACTCCTCCATCATCGCCACCGTGATCGACTCACGAGCCTGGGTCCAGCGATCCAGAGTCTGCTCGTAACGCTCTTTGGCAGTGATCAGACCCTTCTCGTATCTCTTCTGGAACTTCAGCACGTCAGCTTCGGCATCCGTGATCAGCTTGTCCTTCTTGGGAGGCGTCTTCAGATCGCTGGCGGCGAACGAAAGCCCCGATCGGGTCGACTCGCGGAAGCCCGTTTCCTTCATCCGGTCGAGCAGGGCGATTGTTTCACGACGCCCCATCTCGAGATAAGAATCGGAGATCACGCCAGCGAGGTCGCGACCCTTCATCGTGTAGTTGTAGAAGGCCATCTTCGGCGAAATCATGTCATTGAAAACGACACGCCCGACGCTCGTCTCGACCAGACCACCCTTCTTGAAGGTCTCGGCCCCCTCGCCCTTGACCCGCTTGTCCTTCGGCAAACGGACGCGGATCGTCGAGTGCAGCCGAACCTTGCCGTGCTGGAAGGCCGTGTAGACCTCCTGCGTCGACGAGAAGGTCATCCCGTCGCCGATCAAACCGGCCTTCTTCATCGTCACATAGTAGCAACCCATCACGATGTCCTGTGAAGGACTGATAATGGGAGCCCCGTTGGACGGGCTGAAGATGTTGTGCGTCGACATCATCAGCGTGTGGGCCTCGACCTGCGCCTCAATCGAAAGCGGCAGGTGGACGGCCATCTGGTCGCCGTCGAAGTCGGCGTTGAAACCGCGGCAAACCAGCGGATGGATGCGGATCGCATTCCCTTCCACCAGTTGCGGCTCGAACGCCTGGATACCGATCCGGTGCAGCGTGGGAGCACGATTAAGCAGCACGGGGTGATTGGTGATCACCTCTTCGAGAATATCCCACACCTCTTCATCGCGGCGCTCAAGCATGCGCTTGGCCGACTTGATCGTGTCGGCGTGGCCCAACTCCTTGAGGCGGCGAATGATGAATGGCTGGTAGAGTTCGAGTGCGATCTTCTTCGGCAAACCGCACTGGTGCAGCTTGAGCGTCGGACCGACGACGATGACCGAACGGGCCGAGTAATCGACGCGCTTGCCCAGCAGGTTCTCGCGGAACCGGCCTTGCTTGCCCTTGATCATGTCCGTCAAGGACTTCAGCGGTCGGTTCGACGAACCGAGGACGGGTCGCTTGCAGCGGTTGTTGTCGAAGAGGGCGTCGACAGACTGCTGCAACATCCGCTTTTCGTTGCGGACAATGACCTCGGGCGCGTTGAGATCCACCAGCTTCTTCAACCGGTTGTTGCGGTTGATGATCCGGCGATAAAGATCGTTCAGATCGCTGGTCGCGAAGTTACCGGAATCGAGCAGCACCAGAGGCCGCAGATCAGGCGGAATAACCGGCACGCAGTCGAGCACCATCCACTCGGGACGGTTGTCGCTGTCGCGCAACGCTTCCACGATCTTGAGCCGCTTGATCAGCTCTTTTTTCTTCTGCTGGCTATTCGTCTTCTTCAACTCGATACGAAGCTGCTGGGAGATCTCGACCAGATTGAGGTTGAGGAGCATCTTCTTGACGGCATCGGCACCCATGTCAGCGTCGAAGCTGCCTTCACCGAACTTGGCCTTGGCCTGACGGTGCTCTTCTTCAGTGAGCAATTGACCCATCTTGAGGGTCGTGTCGCCCGGGTCGATGACCAGGTAATCCTGGAAGTAAACGACCTTCTCCAGCGATGTGGTCTTCACATTGAGCAACGCCCCCAGACGGCTGGGCATGCTCTTGAAGAACCAGATATGAACGACAGGCGCGGCGAGCTCGATATGGCCCATGCGCTTGCGGCGAACACGGCTGTGCGTAACCTTCACGCCGCAGCGGTCGCAGATCATCCCCTTGTACTTCATGCCGCGGTACTTGCCGCAGGCGCATTCCCAGTCCTTTTCAGGCCCGAAGATCCGCTCGCAGAAGAGACCGTCGCGCTCGGGGCGATACGTCCGGTAATTGATCGTTTCCGGCTTCTTCACTTCACCGAAGGACCAGCTCCTGATGTCGTGAGGACTGGCCAGATTGATCTTGATCGAAGAGAACTCATTGACGCGATCGTACGATGTTTCGCCGGTGCTCACCCAACACTCCTTGTGCGAATCAGATTCTGCGCAGATTGCGCAGCAACCGGTAAGGGTATCATGACAGTGCCTTGACCTGCAACAAAGCCGCCGATTTTCTGTCGTTGACAGACTGAAGTTTTTCCTTCTCGCTCGGTTCGGCCACCCAAACGTTGATCGCTTCCCAGAGTGGAAGCTCCAGATTGACTGAGTCAGATGGCGCAGTCAGGACGGCTCCCACCACCTTTTTTCCCGAACATTCCAAACCTGTTCGGGTTCTTTCGAGGATTCATGAGACAGCAAGTCTCAGGGCGCACTGCCAAAGCTAGATGCTTTTGCCGTTGAGTCATATCGACTCCCGTGGATTCCATAGCCTTCCCAGGATTCCATGAGCAGTACTGAAAGATGTCACTTTGGGTGATGTAACTGAATTCATTGTTATCCAATGTCCGCTGAATGATTGCAGACACACCGAACCGTCTTCGGGTTCTGCTAGTCCATACGAAATCGCCCTAGGGAAGATCTGTCCGCCACCTCTTTTGACAGGTCGCAACCCTCTCGTGGGCAACATTTTACGAGTCCGATCACGATGGCGATTCGCGTACTACGACTATTTCGGGTCTCGAAATTGGACATCCATCATTTAATGGTCGCGATCGCATGCGTCGCTTTCCTGAATGGTTGTTCAAAGCCAACGGCTCCTCCACCTCGCCCTCCCGCCGCCGTGATCGTCGGGCAACCACTCAAGGAGAACATTGTCGAGTGGGATGAATATGTCGGTCGGCTGGAGGCCGTCGAATTTGTGGAAGTCCGTGCCCGGGTGAGCGGCTACCTTTCGTCGACCCACTTCCAGGAAGGCCATATGGTCGAGGCGGGCGATCTGCTCGCCACCATCGACCAGCGGCCCTTCATCGCCGAACTCAACAAGGCCGAGGCGGATGTCACCCAGGCCGAAGCGGGCATCGCCCAGTCGGAAGCGGCCTATTCCCAGGCTCAAGCCGAACTCGCCTCTGCCGATATCCGCATGGAGCTGGCCGAGAGGACGGTTGAACGCTGGCGGGCCCTCGTCGCCAAAAAAGCCGCCCAGCCCGAGGATCTCGATACCCGCGAGGCCGAGTTTTCGCAGGCCCAGGCCAATATTGAAGCGGCCAAAGCCAAGGTCGCCTCCGCCGATGCCGAGAAAGTGACGGCTCTCGCCAACGTCGAAACGGCCAAGTCGATCCGCGAAATCGCCAAACTCAACCTCTTCTACACGGAAGTCAAGGCACCCATCACCGGCCGCATCAGCAAGCGCGATGTGACCGAGGGAAATCTCATCAGTGGCGGGACGGCCCAATCGACCCTGCTCACGACCATCGTCTCGCTCAACCCGATCCATGTCGTCTTCGACGCCGATGAAGCGGCCTTCCTCAAATACACCCGCCTCGCCCGCGAAGGCTCACGGCAAAGTTCGCGAGATGTTCGTAATCCCGTCTTCGTCGCCTTCGGAGACGAACTCGTCGGCTTTCCCCACGAGGGCCACATGGACTTCGTCGAAAACCGCCTCGATGAACAGACCGGCACCATTCGCGGCCGGGCGATCCTGCCCAACACGGATCTCACGCTGACCCCTGGTTTGTTCGCCCGCGTCCGTATTCCGGGCAGTGCCCGCTACGAAGCGATCCTCATTCCCGACCGCTCGATCGGTACTGACCAATCGGAGAAGTTCGTTCTGAAAGTCAACGAGAAGAACGAAGTCCTCCGGCAGGTCGTGAAGCTGGGACCGATGGTCGATGGCCTGCGGGTCATCCGCGCGGGCCTCGATGGCAGCGAAGCGATCATCCTCAACGGCCTGCAGCGCGTCCGCCCAGGCGACACCGTGACCACGACCGTCGAGAAAATCATCGCCGTCGATGACGGTCTTCCCAAGGAGTACGAACCGGTTCCGGAAGAGAAGTGGCTCAAGCCTCCCGGAAAGCCGCCACTCACGAGCTGGCATCCCGTCCGCCTTCCCGGAGATCCTCCGGAACAACCGAGGCAGATGCTCCATCCCCGCGATCACCAGCCATCCCATTCGATGGCCAGTGGAAACGAGCGGCCCGGGCGTCGGTCGCCGCTCCGTCTCACGTCATCTTCCTCACGAAGCGACGCGCCCTCGGAGAGCGAAATGTCCACCGGAAACGGGGTGACACCATGAGGCTCGCCCATTTTTTCATCGACCGGCCCATCTTCGCGACCGTTGTCTCTGTGGTCATCATGATCCTCGGCGGGATTTCGTATCTCGCCCTGCCGGCGGCCCAGTACCCGGATGTTGTGCCGCCCACGATCGTCGTCCGGGCGTCATACCCCGGCGCCTCGCCCGAGGTCATCGCCGAAACCGTCGCCACGCCCATCGAGCAGGAAGTCAACGGCGTCGAGGACATGCTCTACATGTCTTCGCAGTGCACTACCGACGGTGCGATGTCGCTGAC
>PNLE01000260.1 GCA_013822855.1 Planctomyces sp. | reverse complement strand
GAGGGAACGGACCAGGCCAGCTCGCCGTCGGTGGCGCGGTAAGCCAGCACACCTTTGTTTCCCGCACCCCCCGCATGCACGATGACCAGTCCCTGGGTCACGAGGGGCGAGGAAGCGAAGCCCCACATCGGCGGCTTGCGGTCGGCGTCTTTTTGCAGGTCACGCGACCAGCGTTTGCTTCCCGTCAGCGGATCGAGCGAGACCAGGACGCCATTGGCTCCGAGGGCGAACAGCCCTTCGTCGGCAATCGTCGGAGTGCCGCGCGGCCCGGCCCCGGCGACCGCTTCCCAGAATCGGCTGGGATAGGCGCTGACCCAGAGGACATCGCCCGTGGTGGCGTCGAGGCAGACGACCGCTTCGTCGTCGCCGCGTTGCTCCTGGGTGAACAGCCGATTCCCGGCGACCGAGAACGACGACCAGCCCGGCCCGATCGGCTTCTTCCAGATCGGTTTGGGCGGGGCCTGTTCCCAATCGGCATTCAGCACGATCCCCGGCTGCCGACCATCCCGCAAAGGCCCCCGGAAGGCGGGCCAAGGGGAGGAGGCCAGCGTGATGGCCTCTACGGAGGGAGTGGCCGCTGAATCACCGGGAGCGGGAGTGGTGGGAGTCGCGGCGACGGTTTGCAGGAACCGCTCCTCGGCGGTCGGTTCCCAGCGCCAGGAGAGTTCCGGCTGGAAGGTGCCATCGACCCCCGCCGATTGCAGGAGATCCCAATAGCCGACGGTGAGAGCCACGGCGGCGAGGGCCACGGGAAGCCTCAACGAGGGACGGGGGGCGAGAAGACAGAGCGTGATGGCGAAGGCTGCGAAGCCGTAGGGAAGGACATACATAATGGCACTCATGCCGGAGAGCGTGGGGTGCAGGAGGAGGATCGCGACGGCGATGAGGGCGACGGTCCCCACCGCACCCAGGATTCGTTCGCGAATCGTGGCCCGGCTGATGGCCAGCCACCAACCGAGCACCAGCAGCGCGGCCACCGCCGGCCCGAGGAAGCTGGTGAAGATCACCGGGAGCGACGGCGATTCCACGAACGCCGGGATCATCCGCAGCAGCAGCATGGCCAAGACCAGAAGTGCTGCGGGCCACCACCGCAGCGTGTGGGTCAGGGCGGGTGGAGGAGGGGAAGCGGTTGAAGCGGGTGAAGGCAAATTCATATTCGTAGTCCTGAGGGTTACAATTGAACCGATGTTTTGACTTTAAAGCGAAGCAGCGGGTTAGTGGCGGGGAGGCTTTACCTTCCCGCGAGGCGGCTGGGCGGCTGATGATTTGGCGACCGATTTGGCAATCGGCTTGACTGCTCGTTGGTCTACGGGAGGGGCCACAGGGGCTGGCAAATGTTCCTCGGGGCAGCAAAGTCCCAAAGAAGTGATCCGTTCGACGACTTTCCGCGAGAACTCGGCGACGGTCGTGCGGGCCAGGTTGCGGCGGAAGACCGACTCCGCCTCGGAGATGACCTCCCGCAGAATCGCCTCGATATGTTCGCCGATATCACACTCGTCCCGATCGGCTTCGCGTGGAAAACTGATGAGCGACGATCCCGGCTCGGTGACGGCATCGAAGACCTCGCCCAGATGGATGGCGTTCGCGGGCCGGGCGAGCCGGGAGCCGCCGGTGGCCCCCCGGCGGGTCTCGATCAACCGGGCTTTCAACAATTGGGAGAGGAGCCGCCGGACGACGACCGAGTGGGTGTTGATGCAGCGGCCCAGTTCGTCCGAAGAGACCCACTCCTCACCATGCTCACTCCGCCAGGCGAGATAGCCCAGCACCTGGGCGGCGACGGTGAAACGCGTATCCATCGACTGGCACCGAAGAATGTGGATCTGTAACAGACTCCGTTACATTACCGGCCAAGCGGCGGTTCAGTCAAGGAGTTTTGCCGGAGGAAATTGTGCGAGGTCTAACAGGAGGGTGTTGGCAGCGGGGCTTTGAGGCCCGAAGATCGAACTGGTTCGCGGCAGGCACAACCGTGAAGCCAATACCTGTCGATAGCCTCTTTTGAGGAGCAAATCAGGCGATGAAATCACACACGGAGTATTTGACCTTTCATTTGCCAGCCCGGATGGCGTTCGAGAACATCACGCAGAAGATCGAGGCAATTGTGCGAACCAGCGGCGTGCAGGAGGGTCTGGTGCTGGTGAGCGCCATGCACATCACGGCCAGCGTCTTCATCAACGATGACGAACCGGGCCTGCACGAGGACTACAAAAAGTGGCTGGAAGGTCTGGCCCCGTTCGACGCCTCCCCCCGGCGCTACGCCCACAACCGTACGGGCGAAGACAACGCCGACGCCCATATGAAACGCCAGATCATGGGCCGGGAGGTCGTCGTGGCCATCACCCAAGGCCAGCTCGACTTTGGACCGTGGGAACAAATCTTCTACGGCGAGTTCGACGGCTTCAGGGAGAAACGAGTGCTGGTGAAAGTGATCGGGGAATAGCCATGCCAAGTATCGTTGATCTAAGTAGGATACAATTGATTCCAGTCATCGAATTAGAACCGATGGCCTTCTCTACACGATTCCACTCGATGTTAACAGAGGCAAACAATAAAGATCCTGATGAGTTGGATCACTGTTGGCGTGTTTCCTTGGCCGATTCTGGTGTTTCGGGGATCAATCCGATGTTTCCAGGTTCTTGGCTTGTCTGCACGTCAGATGTCACGTCCACAAAACTCGCAAACATTCTGCGAGTGATTATTGACAAACGGGGTGGGGTTTCAAGTTTAAATAACCCTAGATTAAAATCTGTTTTGAGTGGCGGTCTCGCCCTGATATCAGATGAACAGGGAATCCTCATTGAGCCAACCTGCTGCGGCGATCTGGGCGACATCGTCAATTGGAAAGAAGCGGCGAGTTACGAGGGTGAAGAGTGGAAAATGTTGTGGATCGGGCATCCGTGGGTGTCCATGAAGTTCCAAAGGCCGTGGCTGTTACTCAGCGACTTTCACGAATCCAGCGAGCCGGTGGAACGATGGGCCGTGATGCCCCATGAACTCATGCAAGCCGTCAATGTTGCCGAGGCAGAATTGATTCGATTTTCAAAGCAAATCGTCCCCATCCTGTTAGCTTGGGATTACCAAGGTGATGCGGTCGATATGTCGTTGAGGCTCGTGGGGCTTGGCACTGAATGACCGCTCATGGGCGGTTCTTTGATTGCCGTGGTTTCTGACGCTGACTGGATCTGATTGGGTATCGAAAGTCGATCCAGCCCGAGGAATCGACTCTCCCCTGTTCTGACTTGGCAGGCTGCCCATGGATCAGGAAACGTCGAAAATGCCGGTCAGCCACCAGGTGATCATCGTCTATTCCGCGATCGCCCTCTGGGAATATGTTAACATTCCCTACGTGAGCAGCATGAGCCATTGGAATGGTCTCTATCTTTCATTGATGGGCTTGTCCGCCGGTGCGTGGTGGATCGGTACCCGGTTTCAGCCCACATCCTGGGCCTTCGTGTTTGGTCTCGGCGGCTCCTTGTTGTTTGTCCCTCGATTTATCGACATGCGCCTGCCCCGCTATGGGGCCATCGAGCTGTCGCATGGCACCACGATCATCACGTTCTTGTGGGTGTTGTTCGCCATGATCTTGGGGATCGCGTGTTGGGTGACGGCCTTGATTGTGAAAGGAGTTGTGAAGGATTGACCTTAATGAGGCCGTGAAGCAGGATCTGTGTGATGGATCTTGCAGTGTGGCCCGATTGAAGTCCTACTTGTAGGTAATCGGAGACGCCGCCGGAACGAATTGTTGATGCGGCAAAAAATGGGATACGAAACGCGTCTTCGGCAGCATCGGTGCGAGCCGCCCGCAATGAAAATTCGATGTCTGCAGACAATAGTGGACAGATCGCCGAGCAACTTGGAATGTTGAGTCTTACAACCAGCAAGAGGCCGCCTTTTTTTTCGACAATCGCTTGAGTTCCACAGCACGGTCACTTGGGCAGAAACAGGGATCCAAGATGCATGCCGAATTCATCGAACAGTCGATCCGCTTCCATCTCCACGGCATCATGGCACCTGTCGAGAACGGATGCTATGGCGATGTGGGCCTGCGGTTGATGGATCAAATGTGGCGGGCCGTCAAAGAGGCGCGACTTTCAACTACGGGAATCAACCACTGGGTTTATCTCTCCGGCGGTCGGATGTTTGTGGGAGTGGAGTTGACGGAGGTCGTGTCGGCCACGCCTCCTGCAGCACTCGATCCCCTAGAGTTCGTGCTGCAGCGACATCTCCGGTATCTTCATGTGGGGCCTTACCAAGCCTTGCCGCGGAAATGGAAGGAGCTGGAGGCCTTATTAACAGCGAGGGGTGAAGTGATGTCGCTTCCATCGCTGGAGATCTACGGACATCACAGCGACGAACCATCCCAACTGGAAACTACAATCGTGATCGGCCTGGAATCACGATCGACCTGATGGCCACCGGCATCCAGTGCTTGATTCCCGCTGGGATTCTCCCCACGATCTCGGACAATGTGATTGAGTGACCCTGGCGTGAAAATCCTCCTGGTGGTGGATCGAAAAAGATGGTCGATTTGCCTGCGGATCTGTGGTCGATGCTTTTGTCTGTGCCTGCTGTCGTGCGGATCCGTGGTGGGCGGATGGTGGGTCGATGGAATCTTGCGAGTCGGGCGATGGGGTGGGGCATTCTGATTTTTGGCATGTTCTGCGCGGCGACAGACCTAGCCCCGGCGGCGGATTGGCCGCAGTTTCGCGGGCCGACGGGGGAAGGGTTGAGCACGGAGGCGGTGCTCCCTTTGGAGTGGAGCGAGGAGAAGAA
>PNLE01000259.1 GCA_013822855.1 Planctomyces sp. | reverse complement strand
GTCGGGGCGGGAAAGCATGGGGCGGGGAGAAGTCATGGGATTGAAGTTTCCTGCGAGGGCATATCGATGGTGAAGCGGCGGTGCGGCTGCGGAACTCTTCGAGGAGCCTCGCAACCTGCGCACCATTCACAATGACTTTACCCGATGCGAGGGGGAGTCGCCCGTGCCGGGGTCGAAATCTTGCGTCGCGACTTGTCAGCGGGTGAGGTAGGTGGTGTCGTTGACCATCGCCTCGTAAGCGGCGACGAGTTGGTCGACGCGCTCGCCGCTGAGGTTGCCCGCATGCTGCCGGGCTTCCAATTGCTGCTTGTAACCGGCGAGCAGTTGGGCCTTGTCATAACGGGCGAAGGCGACCATTTCCCCCAGCTTGCTTCCCTGCACCAGCTTGGTGATGTGCCACCGACCCTCGGCCTCCATGACGACATGGGCCTCGTTGGGGAGGCCGAAGAGGTTGTGGAAGCTCCCCATCACCTCCTGATAGGCCCCCACCATGAAGATGCCCAGGTAGTACGGCTCGTCCGGCTTCCACTTGTGCAGTTCCAGCACTTCGCGGACATCCTTCAAATCGACGAACTTGTCGATGCGGCCATCCGAATCGCAGGTGACATCAACCAGCGTCGCGAAGTCGGTCAGCGGTTCATTGAGGCGATGGATCGGCATGATCGGGAAGAGCTGCCCGATGGCCCAGCTGTCGGGAACGGAGCGGAAGAGCGAGAAGTTGCAGAGGTACTTCGACGCCAGGATCCGCTTGAGGTCTTCGAACTCCTCGGGGGGGGACTTTGCGCTCTCCGATTCCTTGAGGGCCCGCGCGCACGTCTCCCAGAAGAGGACCTCCCCCTTCGCCCGATCCTCCAGGCTGATGAGGCCCAGGTTGAACTGCGTGTGCAACTCGTCCTTGTGCTCCAGTGCGTCGTGATAGAACTCGTTGAAGTTCTTGCCGTTGATGTTGTCGCACAGATCTTTCAGTTCAACGATGACCTGCGGATCGTCGTCGTCGACCGTCACTTCCGGCTTGTCGTCGGCGAAGGTTTCGATCTCGTCGCGGATGCTGGTGATGAGGACCGCGTGGTAAGCCGTCATCATGCGGCCGCTCTCCGTCACCAGATGCGGGTGGGGGACGTTCTCCTCGTCGCAGACGGCTTTGATGGTGTAGACGACGTCGTTGGCGAACTCCTGCACGGAATAGTTCATCGACGATTCGAAGCGGGTCTTGGAACCGTCGTAATCGACCCCCAGGCCGCCGCCGATATCCATCGTGTCGATCGGCGTGCCCAATAGCCGGAGCTTGGCGTAAACGCGGGCCGCCTCCTTCATCGCGGTCTTCACTCGCTTGATGTCGGTGATCTGCGAGCCGATGTGCGAATGGAGCAGCTTGAGCGAGCCGAGCTTTCCCCGTTCTTTGAGCAGGCGAACGCAATCCAGCAGTTCCGAAGTGGTGAGGCCGAACTTGGCCGACTCGCCACCGCTGGAGGCCCACTTGCCCGAGCCGCGCGAGTAGAGTTTCGAGCGGAGGCCGATCATCGGCATCACGCCCGTCTCGTCGGCGAGGTTGAGGGTGGTGACCAGTTCGCTCAGCTTCTCGATGACGACAACGACCTTCTTCCCCGCCTCGGCCCCGAGCATCGCCAGCCGCAGGAACGATTCGTCCTTGAAGCCGTTGCAGATCATCAGCGAATCGGGGTTCTGGCTTTGGGCAAGACCGGCGTACAGCTCCGGCTTGGAGCCGCATTCCAGACCGACCGTGAACCGCGAGGTGTCCTTGAGGAACTCCTCGACCACTTCCCGGCGGGGATTGACCTTCATGGGAAAGACGGGGAAGTGGCGGCCCTTGTAGCTGTATTCCTCGATCGCCTGCTGATAGCTGATAGCGAGTTTCCGGAGCTGATGGGTCAGGATCTGCGGAAAGCGGAGCAGGATCGGCGTGTGGAGCTTGCGTTCATCCCGCAAGGAGGTGACCAGATCGAAGAGATCGACCGTGCGGGGATCGCCGGGGGCGGGCCGGACGATCAGATGCCCCTTGGAATTGACATCGAAGTAGCCCGCCGACCAGTTCTCGACGCCGTAGACGTTCTGCACGGTCTGGAGCTGCTCATCATCCATGGGCATGGTCGGAATCTCGGGGAGTGGTGTCGTGGTGAGTGTGTAAAGCCGTAGGGTCCGCTGTGCGGACCATTCTTCGCCGTCCAAGTGACTGAAGAATGGTCCGCACAGCGGACCCTACGGGAAGATTCTGAACCTTACTTCTTGTTCGCGCGGAGGGAGCCGTTGCGGTAGGCGGCGGCCATGGCCATGGGAATCTGGGCTTCGGCCAGGACGACCTTGGCCTGGTTCTCGACGGTGAGGGCCCGCATTTCCTGCTCGGCGGCCACCGCGCGGGCCCGGCGTTCTTCGGCCTTCGCGCGGGCGATCCGCTTGTCGGCCTCGGCCTGATCGGCCTGCAGCCGGGCACCGATGTTGTCACCCACGTCGATGTCGGCGATGTCGATCGAGACGATCTCGTAGGCGGTCTGGGAATCGAGACCCTTGTCGAGCACGGCCTTGGCGATGAGGGCCGGGTTCGAGAGGACGTCGAGGTGCGATTGGCAGGAGCCGATGGCCGAGACGATCCCTTCGCCGACGCGGGCGATGACGGTGTCTTCCGTGGCCCCGCCGACGAGTTGGGAGATGTTGGTGCGGACGGTGACGCGGGCCTTCGCCTTGAGCTGGATCCCGTTGCGGGCCACGCCGTCGAGCGTCGTCCGGCCGAAGTGGGCGGGATCGGGACAATCGATCACCTTGGGATCGACGCTCGTGCGGACGGCTTCCAGCACGTTGCGGCCCGCCAGGTCGATGGCGGAGGCGGTATCCCAATCGAGATCGATGCTGGCCCGGTGGGCGACGATCAGAGCCCGCACGACCGTGTTGATGTTCCCCCCCGCGAGCATGTGAGCTTCGAGCTTGGAGCGGGTGATCCCTTCGATGCCGGCCTGGGTCGACATGATGAGGGCATCCACGACCTGCGGCGGGTTGATCTTCCGCAACGACATGAACAGGAGCGCGAACGGGCTGATGCGGACGCCGGCGAATGAGGCCCGCAGCCAGAGGTTGAAGTAGGTCGCCAGGGCGATGAAGAGGATGATGCCGATGATGGCGAGGAAGATCACCCCGACGATGATCAAGGCGGTCACGATCTGTTCCATGAAGCGAATCCCTTGGGGCCTGCCCGTGCTGCCTGTTCCAACTTTTGCCGAAAATACTCGTTCCCGGTGGTGAAAACCACGCGCGACTCCGACGCGCCAGATGAGGAAACCCGTGGCGGGCTGTTCCTGCCCTGCCCCGGATCGCCCATCTCGTGAATTCACTTCGCCGGATTCTACGGCTGCCGGTTGTGCGGTCGCAAGACGCTGGGGGCCGGGAGTGTGCGAATCGGGCGGTTGGCGGGATTTCGGGGTGGTGCGACCCGTTTCAAATTTCGTGAGGGCCGTGGGACTTTCCGGCGCAACCCCTTGAGACGCGTGGCGGCGCTGGATTAAGAAACACAACGGGTCTTGCACCAGAATTCGCAGGACGCCGCAGAGACATCTCCTTTGAGGCTGACGTCTGTCAACAAAGAAAAGGGGGGCCATGGACAATATCGAGGCTCGTTCCCTTTTCAGCCCTCACAAATCAGAGCCGCGCATCTGGCCAAGATCAACCGATTCATAGAGCAGAATACGGGGGCGAAATGCAATCCGAAAAAATGATGAGAAGGATCACAGACGAAATCAACAATGGATCCTTGATAAACGGGGAGTTGTTCATAAGTGCGGACGTCAAGCAAATAGTGAAGTGGCGTAGTCACATCTATAGCGGTTGCGGACGTGCAGCAGAAACCCTTGATTCGGAATACAAAAAAAATACTCACTATACAAAGTGGCTGCATCCCGAGCCTGCCATCGCATCGGTAATGGATTCCGCCTATCAGAAATCTATCGAGGCCTCCGGTGCCGAAGAGGGTGATTTCGATCTCAGGGGGCTGTGCAGCTCCATTAAAGGTGATTTCAGGAAAATTGCTCAATGTGTTTTTTCCGGAATCGAGCATCCCCTGCTCAACGGCTTCTGGGTTTTCTACCGAGCGGGACGCATTCCGTCGGCGTGGTTGGAGGTTCCGGGAACATTCGAGGAGATCTTCGACATCCCCCGTGAAGAGGCAATAAAACTCGTCGAACCGGCCGAAAAAGCGGCGGAGGAGGCAATTGCCGCTGTCGACCGGGCGCGGGAAGAATTGCAATCCGAGCTGGCCGCGACCGTGGGCATGCCATCCGAGCGGGTCGTTAAGTATCTACTAGCACTCGATGGCCATACGAAATCGTATCTTCGAATCCTATTCACTGAAAACGAGTTGTCGGAGGTCCAGATTTCCGGAGTCTGGCGGGAGATGTTGACCGCCCAGTGGGCTCATCAGGCTATCCCGTGGGGAAAACTTTGGAACGAAACTGTCGCGAAAGCTTTGCCAGCCGTAATGGAGCGGCTTGAAAAGTATTGTCTGGGTCTCGCCGTGATGACCCGAAGCGATGCGCCGCCAGCGCTCATTTATATTTTTTCTTATGAAGACAACTTTTGGAAGGGCGGCAAGGGCTATGTCTTTTTTGTCGGAGCCCCAGCGATCGGTTCCGAAGACACGCTGGACGAAGAAGCCCGGAGCAAATTCAACCGGCTTCCCGCAGAACTGAAAACTCTCTACCGCACCGTTCACGACGGCTGGTGCACCTCTGGGAACCATGGCGGCCCGTTACCGGTCTCGCAGCTCTTTTTCCTGAGCACGCTTCTCAGCGATAAAGAGGCCTTCAGACGG
>PNLE01000258.1 GCA_013822855.1 Planctomyces sp. | reverse complement strand
GCCAAGCGCGTCATGCCGGTGGGGAGTGACAGCGACTTCAAACGCGGGCTGAGCAGGGCGGCTCCGCAGTAGGTCGCGGGATGCTCGAGCATCAGTTGCATGGCCAGGTTGGCACCGCTTTCGTAACCGCCGATGAAGACGCGGTCGGCGTTGATGCGGTAGCGAACCGAGAGGCTCAGAAGCAACGCTTCCAGAAAGTTCGAGAGGGCCGCCGGGCTGGCGTTCCAGGTGTAACCCGATCTCAGGGCCGCATCCCCACGCAAAGCGATGCCGATGATGTTCTGATCGCTCGCGCGGTGGATCGCAGCGATGGCATCCTGTTCGGTCTGGCCATCTCCATGCAGCCAGATGAGGACGGGATAGGCGTAGGCGGGTTCATGCTTTTCCGGCAGAACGACTTCGGCGACCCACGATTGGGGGCCGGTCTCCTGGGCTGGGGCGGCCAGATCCTGGGAACCGTGGATGTTGTCTTCCATGCCGGGGAAGAAGGGATGATGCGCTGGCTGGCTGCGATCACCCGAGAAGAACTGATCGTCCGAGAAGTGCGACTTCGAGTTGCCGTTCATTGCGAATTGCTTCCCTTCGTGCGACGGGGTGTCGCGACCGCAAAAAACCATTGCGGCGTGGAATGCGGTGTGTCGGCTTCGAAACCGCCTTCATGGCTGGTGACGAGGCACTTTCTGACGTCATCCATGGGAAAGTGGCGGCCGGGGCATTCCGTGGCCTTCACCGCCCCATGGCCGATGATGTGCGAACTGTCGATCTGGAACTCTTTAGCTAAATGAGAAACGAGGCGTTTGGTAGCTGAGAGTTGGGCTGCTGTGGGTGGTTTTTTCGCAAAGTTGCCCACGAGGACGATGCCAATTCCGTAGTCGTTAAACTCCCTGGCACCGGCATGGGCTCCGTGGAGTTGCCCGTGCCAGCGGAATGTCGGCGCGATCTCTCCATCCGTCATTCCCGCTCCATTGCCGATCACGAAGTGGTAGCCGATCCCGAGCCACCGGTTGCCGGATCGATCCTTGTTCCTGAGATGGATCTGATGAATGCTGTCGACGTCTCCGGTGGCGGTGGCCGTGTGATGGAGCACGAGGTATCTCCACTCCCGCAGGGGAGCGTCTGCGGCCCAATTGGCGACGGTGACCTCACCATCCAGGCCTTCACTGGCCCCACCCGCGACCACCACCGACTTTGGGTTCTGCGTCGGTGAACCGGTCAGGGGATACACTTCCGCCACCGCTGGAGCGGACTCCATCAGCAGCGGTTTGGCGACCACATGAACCATGGTTTCCGGTTCTACCGGTAACGTGCTGATCTCCTCGCTGACAGCTTCCTCCAGCAAGCCCGACCCGTCTTGAGAAACATCTTCCGAACCAACAGTGATCACGATGGGAGCTGGAAGCTTGGCTTCAGAACGATCCCTGGAGCCGAGGCCGGAAAAATCCGAACAACCCGCGAGGACGGTTGCCGCCAGGGCGGGGAGCACGCGCATCATGTTGCGGAGACCCGCCAGACATCGGCTCGACTTCGGCAACTGTCGCCTCCTTGCCTGAACTCCACAAACTACCTGAAGGCCGGAATCCTGCCCGGCGAAGTCGTGCGGAGTGTAAAAATGGGTCTCAGATGTGTCAACGCAAAGTATGCAGCGGCCTATGGTTGGAGCATCCATGGAAGGTTATTTCACGGCTGTTTCGGGGATTTGCAAAAACTTTAAGGCGCGAAATCCGGGCCATACAGACAACGCTAATTATGCAAACCACCCATCCGCTGCCGCGCACGCGTTTTGATGCGAATTGGATGAGTTCCCCAAAACCGGTTCAAGAACGCCGATCACGCCGGGTTCGCTGATGTTCCGGATCACGACACCTCGAATGCTCAGACCTCCACGCCGACCTTGATGACATCTGTGAAGCCACACCGGGAACGCTGGAGTGATGGCTGTCGTCTCCACGGCCTCAGGGCCTGACCGATCCTTCAATCAATACGCGAAGAGGTGTTTCAGCCATCTCGTGGTTGAAACACCTCTTTTGAAAAATCAACGGGGGCGACGCGTGGCAAAAATTCAGATGCTGCGCGGGGTCAGCGGGTGGGCGGCGATGACGCGGTACATCGGCTTGCCGGACTTGTCTCGCTGATTGGGATCGACCACCCCTTCCACTTGCATCAGCGAGCGGTCGCTCAAGGTCGTGGTGCGGGGATCGATCACCAGCGAGACGCTGCCTCCCAGCTCATCGTCCTGACCCGGGGTCAGGTTGTAGATGAGATGCCAGGTTTTGTCGGTGGGATCGAAATCAACCACTCCCCGCAACCAAGCGTACTCCTTGCGGTCGAAGTCATAGGGATTGGGACGCGCGGGATCGACCACCGGCTGCGGGATCGAGCGGCTGTTGGAGGTGGCCCGCATAGCAGAGGAAGGGGCCCCAGCCATCGCCGGCAAATCGCGACTCGCTTCAATCTGCGGGTCGAGGGTCACGGGGGAACTGGCTGCCGGGAAGGGATCCGAAGGTCGATTCAGACCCGTTTTCGGGAACGGATCCTTGTTGGCACCGGGAGAGACATCGAATGGCGTATCGATCGGATTGGGAACCATGCGGTCGTTGGACGGCGGATTACCAAACGTTGGGGCGGGATTGCTGTTGAAAGGCTGGGCGTTTCCACCTGCATTGGGATCCTGCCGCCAAGTGGGAGACGTGGGGTTCGGCGTGGGGCTGTTCAAAAGTGTCGGGCCACTGTTGGGGACCGTCCCTTCCGGCACATAGGTTCCGCCCTGCGGGACATACGTCCCACCCGGCGGCGCATAGGTTCCATTCGCTGGCCCGAAGGTCGTCCCGGGTTGCACATAGCCGGAGGGAGGCGCGCTGCCACCGAATCCGGGAGAATTGTAATATTGCTGTTGCCCGTAGTAGGGCGACGAGTGACACCCCGCCAACAGCGTGAGGCACCCCCCGGCGATCGAGAAGATGATTTTTTGCATGGGTGCCCTTGTCGGATGGAGCAGGAATCATCCTCCGGGCAGGACCGGCGACGATTCAAGGCGGCTTCGTCGGAGACTCCGGACGACGCGCGGCGGATTCTTAATCATGTCGCCAAACGTGTCCAGCCCGATTTCGCCACATCCCCCACATCCTTTGGCAGCCATATCTTCGGACGAAGAGCGGCAGATTCCGCGAGTTCCAAAGGGGGTTGGCGCGACTTCTCTCATGCCTCGGGACGGTACACCGCATAGTTTTTGGAGGTTTCCCACAGCCCCACCTCCTTCACGGGCAAGCCCGCTTCGACCGTCTTCTCGAAGATCAGCCGGGCGATGTTTTCCGCCGTGGGATTGAACGGGACGATGTAAAGCGGTTCCCCGGCGTCGTGCAGCAGCTTGACCATCGGATCCTGTTCGCACAGCACCATACGGTGATCCAGATTGTCGTCGATCCACTGCGTGACCGTCCGTTTCAGGTCGCCGAAATCGACAAGCATGCCGCGATCGTCGAGCGTTTTCCCCGTCAGCGTGATGATCGCCTTGCCGTTGTGCCCATGCAGATGGCGGCACTTTCCCGCATAGTTGAGCAACCGATGACCGTAGCAGAACTGGATTTCGGACGAGACTTCAAACATCGGGAGTGCATCCGGAGCAAGAGGGCTTGCGAGAAGATCGAGTCGAGTGACTTGCGAGGCCACCACAACGGGTCATTTTAGGCGACTTCCGCCCTAAGCGAGCTTCACGAATCGTTTTTGCGCAATTCGGTGAAAAATCTGCTCGCAGAGCGACCAATTCTTCTCCCAGCACCAAGCCTCGGCAGCATTCCGCGGGAAAAATCAATCCGTCGCATCGCGACTATTCGTGAATCGCTTCGTTGAGACCACAAAGTTATTGCGATTTTCTTCATGACACTTCAGCGCTACCAGTTTCAGGGAGCGCCACCTCAACCAAAAACAACCCATTCTACCCAAGCTCCGTCAAGCAAACGACCTGTCGGCTTGGAATTTGCTCTTCATCTGGTATGACCAGTTCAGCACTCCTTGAAACAGTCACGGTGGGCAAACTGCCAATTCTCTTCAACGGGAAGAACGGTTAGTCTTTAATCATTGCGAAACCCTTCACGCCATCTTATTCACCACCGCACCTGTCTTGATGCTGCTCCGCTCCGGCGGTCAGAATCGTATGACATGGATGACTTCAAAACTGACTTTCGCTTCGTGAAACGTCTTTACCCTTCCCGTTGGACGAGAGCCGCCATGGAATCGCGAACGAATTTGGCACGGCGTACTGATAACGACTCGTGGCTTCGCATGATCCGCTGGGGTTTCGCGATTGGTGGCATCGCTGGGGTTACCAGTCTGGCCGCACCGGAAACGAGCCATGCGGCTGGCCCCCGAGCAGAAGCCCGTCGGGCCGCCCGGTTGGCCAACCAACAAGGGGTTCCCGTCACGCCTTGGCAACCCACACCTATTTCTGGTGGTCAGGTCTTCGAGCCATATCCAGGGGTGCGGATCACCGTCTCCCCACCCGGATCGCCCCTTCCCTACGGCCCCTCCGCCACTCAAGGCTACACACCGAACGGCGGCTTTCCCGGCGGTTCCTATCCGTCGACCGGCTATCCGGCTCCGGTCGTGATCGATCCTTACACGGGATTGCCTATCACGAATCAGGTGGTTCCCGTGCAGGGCCAGGTTCAGGCACCCCTCAATCAGACGCCCCTAACCCCGATCCCCGAGGGAATCGGTTCGCCGGTCACCACCTATTCCGGCCCCAACAGCGTGGCCGCCCCCAACCCCGCACCTGCCAATCCCGCCGCCAACAATGCTGTTGGCCCCGATGGTCGCCCGCTGACACCGGCACAGAAGCGACGCCGCGATCGCATGGGCAATGGCGGAACGGCCGACATCGCCTCCCGCTCAACTGGTGATCAACCCACTCCGCTCTCGCCGGACGATGGATTCTCCACCAGCAACTTCAATGGA
>PNLE01000257.1 GCA_013822855.1 Planctomyces sp. | reverse complement strand
ATGGAAGGTTCGTTGCCGGGTGTTGGAACAGTGGCCTGAGCGGGGGTGGCTCCGGGCGCGGTGCCTGCCTGGTAGCCCGGCAACTCTTCGATGGCTGGCGCGGGGGGAACGAGATCGCCCGTCTGGGCCGGCGCGGCGACTTCGTGGTTGACGAGTTGAATGCCGCTGGAAGAGGCCTTCGACGTGCCGGACTTGGTGGCGTCGGACATGGGTTCCATGCCGGGGGCCATGGGGATGCCGACGGGCGTCTCCTGATCGAGAATCTCGGCGGCCTTCCTCTCGGTGGCGACGAACTCGTCGTTGCGGCCGGGGATCATCTCGGGGGAAAAGCCGAAATTGGCCAACCACTGCGGGTTTTCGACCGTCAGCGATTCACCGAGTTTGTGCCAGCTCTTGTAGCCGTTCCAACCGCTGGCGCGGACCATGTATTGGGCTGCGGCGGGGTCGTCAGGCGGCAAGGGTTCGTGGTCGGGATCGAACGGATCGAAGAAGCGGCTCCGCGCATCGGCTTCGACGGTGACACGGGGCAGATCCCAACGGGGATCGCGCGTCTTTTTGAGGACTTCGTTGTAGGTGTCGAAATCGGCCTGAGTTCGCCAGAAATTGCGCGAACATCCGGTGAGACTGCTGAGGAGCAGCCCGCCGCACAAGGCGAGGAGGATCGCCGCGCGGGTGGAGAGACCGGCCGGGCGGGACGAGAGTGGAAACGATGATGAAGTGGCTCGGTGGCGCATCAGGAAGCCTCCCTTCTCCAGAAGCGGGCCGCGGGAAGGGTGGTGACTTCCTCCGGCCGGACATCCCGCAGGATCGACTTGAGCCAGAGGCCCAGCTGGATCTTGCGTTCCTCGCCCAACGAACTGAGCGAGGCTTCGGCCCAGCGTTGGCGGACATGCTCGACGACATTCCAGAGTTCGAGGCCGGCGGGCGTCAGGCAGAGCAGCCGCTTGCGGCGGTCTCCCTTGGGCGTGATCCGTTCGAGGACACCGTCGGCCTGGAGGCGGTCGACGAGCATCGAGATGTTCGATTCCGACTGCATCAGCTGCCGGGCGAGTTCCGTCTGCAGGATGCCTTCGGGATGGCGGTCGGCGAGGAGCTTGAGCAGCCCGTGGCGGGCCTCGGTCATGTTCCATTCGCTGAGCTGCGAATCGAGTTCCATCTTCAGGACATGCGATGTGCGGAAGAGAAGTTCCAGAACCTGATCCGCGGAGAGCAGGGGAGTGATCGGCAAATGTTCCACAGGGAGGCTTCCTGTTCAGCGGTGGCAAACGCCGCACGGCGGCAGGAATTGCCGCTGCGCCGGAGTGATGCCCTTCATCCCTTAACGTTTCGGCCTCCAACGCTTCGTGACTGAAGGAAAACCGCGCCCAATCGGAATCCCCGGCGCAACCCGCTTGATTCGATCCGCCGATTCGGCCACAACAACAGTGGCCGCCACCGGCATTCCTTGCAGTTCGCCTTATCGGAAAGTCTCTTCATGTCGACGGATTCGACGATTCCCCCCACCGCTCCCACGAACTTCATCCACGAGATCATCGACGGCCACAACGCCTCGGGACGGTTCGGCGGCAAGGTTCACACCCGTTTCCCCCCGGAACCCAACGGCTATCTCCACATCGGCCACGCCAAGTCGATCTGCCTCAACTTCGGCATCGCCAAAAAGTACGGCGGGAAGTGCAACCTCCGCTTCGACGACACGAACCCCACCAAGGAGGACATCGAGTACGTCAACTCGATCCAGGAAGACGTCCGCTGGCTCGGCTTCGAGTGGGATGGCCTGTACTACGCCAGCGATTACTTCGAACAACTCTACCAGTGGGCCGAGCTTCTCATTGAGAAGGGGAAGGCCTACGTCGACAGTTCGACGCTCGACGAGATCCGCGAACAGCGCGGAACCGTCACGCAGGCGGGGGTCGAGAACCAGTACCGCAGCCGGTCGGTGGAGGAGAACCTGGACCTCTTCCGCCGCATGCGGGCGGGCGAGTTCCCCGATGGCGCGCACGTCCTCCGCGCGAAGATCGACATGGGCCACGCGAACATGCTGCTCCGCGATCCGGTCATCTATCGCATCCGGCACGCCCACCATCACCGCACGGGCGATGCGTGGTGCCTGTACCCCATGTACGACTTCGCCCACGGCTACAGCGATTCCATCGAAGGGATCACCCATTCGATCTGCACGCTGGAATTCGAGATCCACCGCCCGCTCTACGACTGGCTGATCGACGCGGTGGAGATCTACCACCCCCAGCAGATCGAGTTCGCCCGGCTGAACCTCACCTACACCGTGATGAGCAAGCGCAAGCTGCTTGAACTGGTCGAGGCGAAGATCGTGGACGGCTGGGACGACCCCCGCATGCCCACTATCGCGGGCATCCGCCGCCGGGGCTACACCCCCGCCGCGATGCGCGACTTCTGCGAGACGATCGGCGTCACCCGCTTCAACGGGCTGACGGATCTCGTCGTGCTGGAGAACGCCGTCCGCAACGATTTGAACAAATCGGCCCCGCGTGTAATGGGGGTTTTGAAGCCGCTCAAGATCGTGTTGACGAACTATCCCGAGGGTCAGGTCGAGGAGTTCGACTGCGTCAACAATCCGGAAGATCCCTCGGCTGGCAGCCGGAAGGTGCCGTTCAGCCGGGAGCTGTATATCGAGCGGGACGACTTCATGGAGGATCCCCCCAAGCAGTTCTTCCGCCTGGCCCCCGGCCGGGAAGTGCGGCTGCGCTGGGCCTATGTCATCAAGTGCGAGGAAGCGGTCAAGGATCCGGCGACGGGCGAGATTGTCGAGCTGCGCTGCACCTACGATCCCGAGACCAAGGGGGGGAACACGCCCGACGGCCGGAAGATCAAATCGACCATCCACTGGGTCTCGGCTCCACACGCCCTCAGCACGGAAGTGCGGCTCTACAGCCCGCTCTTCAGCGTCGAGGATCTGGCTTCCATCCCAGAGAGTGAAGACTGGAAGACCTACCTCAGCCCGACATCGCTGGTGGTGATCCCCGATGCGAAGCTGGAGCCGTCGGTGAAGACGCAATCCGTCGGCTACCGCTGCCAATTCGAACGCCTCGGCTACTTCTGCCTCGACCGCGACAGCACTGGTGAGAAACTGGTCTTCAACCGGACGGTGACGTTGAAGGATGAATGGGCCAAGATTCAGAAGAAGGGTGGTTGAGCCGTTTGTGGGGTGCCTTTTGTAGGGTGCATGAAGTCCCCGGAATGCACCAATTCAAGCTGCATCCAGGGCATCAGACGGAGGATTCTGAGATGCCAGCGCGAAAGTTGACAGATCGTGAAATCCAGTTTATTGCCACCCTGCTTGAGAATGTGTTTTTAGTTTGCGGGATGCTTCTCATCATGGCGTATATCAACGAGGAACATCTTCCTCTGGTGAGTCCGCTATTCCGAAATGGATTTCTCTTTCTATTGCTGATGGCCATCTTCCTGGGTAGCTATTTTGTGAGAAAGAGGATCGTCTCGAACATCATCTGGAAGAGAAACGGGAAGCAGCAAGTAGGGCAGTCTCCATCAAAGGAATGAACGAGATGCTGATACGCCAACGGGTACTCCTGCAGGTGGTCAAGGCGGCGGAGCGGCCCCTCTCGTCCGAAGAGCTGGTCAACTGGGCCTACCTGCTGCGCGACGAACCGGCCATTGATCGCACCTCGACGTTTTATGACTTCTTCTCGAATGGACGAGGTCCGCACTCCTTCACGCTCGCGCGGGAGATCGACCAACTGGTGGATGCGGGACATTTGTCGCGATCGGCCAATCATGTCGATTATCTGGTCGACGCGGACGAGGTGATCGACCTCCCGCGACCACTGACCCAAGACCTCGTCGCGGCGGTGAAGAGGCTCCGCAAAGCGACTCCCGGCGAGATCGAAGAGCGTGTGGGTGAACGTGCCTGTGCTTCAAAATCCAAACACTTGGCTCGGCGGGATTTCCCGACCGGCACGATCTTCACGGCAGGTTACGAGGGGTTGCAGGTGGAGACCTTCCTCGACCTGCTGCTAGGCAGCGGCGTGGAGCGCATCGTCGATGTGCGGCGCAATCCCGTGGCCCGCAAATTCGGCTTCCACAAGGGGACCCTCAAACGGCTCTCGGAATCGGTCTCGATCGAATACAGCCACCTACCCGAGTTAGGTATTGCTTCCGAGGATCGCCGAGGGTTAGATCAGCCATCGGATTACGACCGACTGTTCGAGAAATACCGCCGCGAGACACTCATTCACCAGCGGCCGGTGGTTGATCGATTGGGCGAGATTCTTCGACAGTCGCGAAGTGTGCTGGTGTGCTACGAATCAAAACCGTGCCGGTGCCATCGCTCGCATCTCGCCAACGATATTTCCCAGCGGTTCGACTTGCCGATTGTTGATCTGGAGGCATGACGTTGAATGAGCAGACAAAAGTCCTGATCGTGGTGATGACCTACCCTCATCCTTCCCCGCGATATCAGGAACTCGTCTGCACCGCCGGGATCACGGAATCCCCGGAGTGGGTGCGGCTCTATCCCATCGATTACCGCTATCGCCCGACCGCACAGCAATTCAAGAAGTATCAATGGATCGAAGTCGCCCTCAGCGAACGCGGCGCCGGGAACGACAACCGCAAGGAGAGTCGGCGGCCCGAATTGGAGAGCATCCGTTTGATTGGTGCTCCCCTCTCCACCAGGAATGGTTGGGAGGAACGCCGCGCATTGATCGATGCCCTGCCTTGCCAGACCGTCAACCAGCTCAAAGCGGCTTTTGACACGGATCGAACCTCATTGGGAGTGGTGAGGCCCGTTCGCGTGCTGGATCTTGAGATCCGCCCGGCGGAAAGTACGGAGTGGAAGCCGGAATGGAAGGCCTTGTTTGAGCAGAAAACCCTGTTCGGGCCGCCGCAGAAGGATCTCGCCAGAATCCCGTTCACGTTCCACTACATTTTTGAATGCGAGGACAACGAGAAGCC
>PNLE01000256.1 GCA_013822855.1 Planctomyces sp. | reverse complement strand
TCCGCAGGCGGCGGCCAAGTCGCAGACGGTGGAATCGCAGTTGAGCGATCTCTACATCCCGGCCCATGTCGACGAGGATCTCTTCAGCCAGGCGATGGTGAACCTGCTCTCGAACGCCGTCAAATACACACCCTCCGGTGGGACGATCACACTCAAAAGCCGGTTGGAGGAAGATCGCGTGATCATCGAAGTCCGCGACACGGGGATGGGAATTCCCGCCGCGAGCCTCCCCCGGCTGTTCGAACGCTTCTACCGCGTGCCCGAGAACATGCAGGCCGCCGCCGGGACGGGCCTGGGCCTGGCACTCGTCAAATACATCGTCTCCAGCATCCACGACGGATCGATCAGTGTCTCTTCGACACCGGGGGCGGGGAGTTGCTTCACCATCAGTATCCCGGCGGGTCACCGCGTGCGGAAGACCCAGCGTCTCAACGACCATGTCCTGCTGGATCACTGACAACCACAGCCATCTAGATTCGAACCGCGCTCCGATAGACAAGGCCTGCGATGAATTACCGAGTTCTGCTTTGCGATGACGAACCCCATGTGCTCCTTCCCTTGTCGCTCAAATTCCGCAAGTCGGGCTTTGAAGTGATCCTGGCGGAGCATGGCGGCGTGGCGTGGACGAAGATCCTCGAATCGATACCCGATGTGGTGATCACCGACTGCAACATGCCCCACATGACGGGATTGCAGCTCATCGAGAAGATCCGCGGCACGCCCCAAACCATGCATCTTCCGGCCATCCTCCTGACCGCCAAAGGTTACGAGATGGATGAGGCCGACCTGCAGGAACGGCTCGGGGTTTCCGCACTCGTGGTGAAGCCGTTCAGTCCCAAGGAGGTCGTGCAGACCGCGATCCGCCTCTTGAATCTGAGTGGCCTGGACTCGGTCGAGATCAACGACCGCACGAACTGCATCCGACCCGAGTGAACCCTCCCGACAGGCGACATGGCATGCAAGTCAACACGGAAACCTTCGGCGATGTCCTGGTGGTGCATACCCCGGAGGATCTGACCGAGGAAACGACCAAGCTCTTCCACGAGGCGATTGAAACGCATCTTGAGACCGGACTGCGCCGCGTCGTGTTGCAGATGGATCGCAGCGAGACGCTCGACAGTGCTGGGCTGACCGCCCTGGTCGACCTGCATGAGAAGCTCCGCGGAGATGGCGGCAACGTCAAGATTTGCGCACTCACGGAGACGGGCCGGAAGATCTTCCGCGTAACCCGGCTCGACGAGGAGTTCGACCTGTTCGATTCGATGATCGACGCGGTGGGCAGCTTCCAGCAATAGTCCGCGTGACTTCTTCGCAGCCGATTCCTTTTGAAAGTTGAACGTTCGTCATGGCCGGACTCCTCCTCCTCAACAAGCCCCGTCTGGGCGATCTGCTGGTTCAGAAGGGATTTCTGACCGCCGAGGATCTGGATGAATCCCTGGCCATGCAGCATGCCAGTGGCGGCGAGCAGTTGCTGGGTGAGATTGTCGTCGCGCGGGGATATTGCACCGAGGACCAGGTGCTCGAATGTGTCGCGGCCGACTGCGGGATCCCCTACATCCGGCTCGACAGCCGCCTGTTCGATCCCCGGGCGGTGGAATTGTTGCCGCGGGAATTCCTTGAAAAGAACTGCGTCTTGCCGCTGTTCAAAGTGCGGCAGACACTGACGGTCGCCACCGCCGAACCGTCGAACATCTTCGTCATCGACCAGCTCCGGCAGCTCTCGGGGTGCGAGATCCAACTGGCGGTGGCCAGCAGCCGGGATATCCGCCGCACGTTCCAGATGTATCTGCCGAACACGAAGGTGTTCGTCATCGACGACATCATCGACGATGTGAACACCGAAGCGGTCGAGCTGATCGAGGAGTCGATCGACGACATCTCGTTCGACGTCGATCTCTCAGGCCAGAGCCCGATCATCAAGCTGGTGAACTACATCATCTTCAGCGCGGTTCGCGACGGCGCGAGCGATGTCCATATCGAGCCGACCGAACGGCAGATCCGCGTGCGCTACCGCGTCGACGGGGCCTTGCATCAGGCGCTGGAACTGCCCCTGCATATCGCACCGGCGATCTCCTCCCGCGTGAAGATCATGGCGACGCTGGATATCAGCGAACGCCGGCTGCCGCAGGATGGCCGCATCCACGTGCTGATGGAAGGGCGGCCCATCGATCTGCGGGTGAGCACCTTGCCGCTGCCGCACGGCGAGAAGGTCGTCATCCGAATCCTCGACAGCCAGAAGATCAATCTCACGCTGTCCCAACTGGGTTTCAGTGCCGAGATCCTCGAAAAGTTCATCGCCCAGATCCATCATCCCAACGGAATCGCCCTCGTCACGGGGCCGACGGGGAGTGGCAAAAGCACCACGCTCTACTCGGCGATCAACGCCGTCACGACGATGGAGAAGAACGTCTGCACGGTCGAGGATCCGGTCGAATTCCAGTTGCCGCTGGTGAACCAGTTCCAGGTCAACGAGAAGATCGGCCTGTCGTTCGCTTCAGTTCTGCGGAGCCTGCTCCGGCAGGATCCGGACATCATCATGGTCGGCGAAATCCGCGACAACGAGACCGCGCGGATCGGCATCCAGGCCGCGCTCACAGGGCACCTCGTCTTCAGCACATTGCACACCAACGACGCCTGCTCGGCCGTGACGCGGCTGATCAACATGGGGATCGAAAGCTACCTGCTGGCCGCCAGCCTCAACATGGTGCTCTCCCAAAGGTTGTGCCGCCGGATCTGCAACAAATGCAAGCAGTCGTATGAACCGCCCAAGGCGATGCAATTGGCGATGGGCCGAATGGGCATGGAAGTGAAGGAATTCTTCCGGGGCGTGGGCTGCAAGAAGTGCCGCAACACCGGGTTCTCGGGCCGCGTGGCGATCCATGAACTGCTGGTGATCGACGACGGCTTGCGCGATCTGATCGCCCAATCCCCGGCTTTGGGGGAACTCAAGGTCTATGCGCAGAAGCAGGGGATGATGCCGCTGCGGTACGACGGTTTCCGCAAGGTTCGCGAAGGTTTGACCACAATCGAGGAAGTCTTCCAGGCCAGCGATGAAGGTTGGCTGCCGCTGAGAACCTGAGATTCGACATTCACGCACTGATTCAATGCCGGAAACCCTACCACTGAATTCCGAGTTCAATGAGCACCTTCACCTACACCGCGCGCGATCTTCAGGGGAGTACACAGACCGGGAGCATCCAGGCGGAATCGCTCGCGCTGGCGGTGCGGCAGCTGCGCGCGGACGGGTTGTATCCCATCCAGTTGCTGGAAGGGGCCGTCACGAATCCTTTGAAGCAATGGCTGGTCCGTCGCCCCAAACGATCGGAGATCGTGGCGATGACCTGCCAGTTGGCGGTCATGGTCGATGCGGGCGTGGCGATCGCCACGGCCCTGGAAGGGTTGGTCGCCCAGGCGACCTCTCCCGTACTGAAGAAGATGCTCGCGTCCATTCAGCAGAGCGTCCAAAGCGGCGACGATCTCTCCACCGCGCTGGGCCAATTCCCACAGACCTTCGACGCACGCTACCTCAATCTTGTGAAGGCCGGCGAAGCGACCGGGGCGTTGGGGTCGATCCTCAGCCGGCTGTCGGATCAGCTTCAACAGGAGGCCGAGACCCGCCAACGCGTGCAGGGTGCGATGATGTATCCCGCCGCCATGCTGATCATGTGCGTCGGTGCCTGTGTCTTCCTGCTGGCATACGTCTTCCCGAAGATCACGCCCATGTTCGCGGGACGAGGCATCGAACTCCCGACCGCCACCCGGATCCTCATGTTCGTTTCGAACTCGTTCACCGGCTACTGGTGGGCCTGGATTCTGGGTGTTGTGAGCACTCTGGCCATTCACTTTTACTGCATGAGCCAGGAATGGGGACAGCGCTGGAAGGACCGGGTGCTGCTGCAAGTCCCCGTGCTGGGCCCCCTTTTGAAGAAGACGATCCTGGCCCGTGTCGCCCGGACACTTTCCGCCACGGTGACGGCGGGTGTGCCGGTCTTGTCGTCGCTGGAACTGGCGGCGAAGGTCGCCGGAAATCGGCTGTACCAGGAGGCCATTGAAGAAGTGGCCCGGCAGGTGACCTCCGGCAAGACGATCGCCGGCGTGATGGAGGCCAACCCGATGTTCCCCCGCTCGATCGTGCAGATGATCGGTGCCGGTGAACAGACGGGACAATTGGGGCCGGTGCTGGCGAAATTGAGCGACCACTACGACCGGGAAGTGGCCAATGCGATCAAGTCGGCCACGAGCCTGATCGAGCCGGTGATGGTGGCGGTGATGGGCGTGGTGATCGGCACGATCGCACTGGGGATGCTGCTGCCGATCTTCAAACTGAGCACCCACCACTGATTTTCCGCTCGCAGTTCAGCCACTTGCAGATTAGCCGCATGCAGGCTCGTAAATGCTGAGCAAGCAGCGAAGATCAAGGCTTTGGCGAGGGTGTCCAGAAGTCGGCGGTCATCCACTGGACGAGCATTTCCAGTTCCCGAGGCGGAAGGCTGTCGAAGGCGGGCATGGCATTGTTCTCGCCGAAGTAGTCGTCACCGCCGGGCGTCTTGAGAAACTGGCTCAGCCATTCGCGGCCCGCATAGCCCGTGAGTGTCGGAGCCCCCGTCCCCGAGTTGATGGCGATCGCTTTCGGCTCTCCCCGGACATGCATCGAATGGCAATCGATGCAGGCGGACGTGAGGCTCCCTTCGGCCAGCTGACCTGTGATGAACACCTCCCGGCCGGCCGCTGCCAGTTTTTCATCGATGGGTGCCAGATCGCCCCGCCCACTTTGCTGGGCCATGAATTCGAGCAGCGAGTTGAGGCTGGCAGCGTTCGCTGGAGCAAGAAGTGCCTCGCGGTTCTCTTTTGACCAAATCGCCATGTCCCCTGCGAGAAACCGGCTGGCGATCTTCGGATCGCTGTGGTTCTTTAGAGGGGCGAAGACGGTCTCGTAGTCGACCAGTATGGATTTCATCCAGTCGCGTGAGCCGAAGTGGGTGAGGTCGGCAGCCGTGGGTTTGGCACCAT
>PNLE01000255.1 GCA_013822855.1 Planctomyces sp. | reverse complement strand
TTCCGCTCATGATGGTCGTCGGCTTGGTCGTTCTGTTCATCGCAGCGATGATACTCAACGCCCTGATGGAACTGGTCGAGTGGCTCGCGTTCTCACGTCGTCGTTGTCCGAAATGTGGACATCGGCGATGGTCCTGGGGATTTACACGGGGATTTGGACTTTAGGTCGAACGATGGAATAACCAATGTGTGCACCCAAGCGACGATCAAGTGCAATCACCTATCGTTGACCCATCCTGTCGCTGGGTTGTCTAGACATTATCAATGATTTCCACGCGATATTGATTCGCTGTATACGCGTGTATGCCCTGGTCTTGGAGTTCGAGAGGGGTTCACGCAAAGGCGCGAAGATCGCGAAGGAGTGTCGGGGGCACGAAGTGTGACTTGAACTGGTGGGTTGAAAGAGCATGCTTGGTCCGTTTTGTTTGAAGAAGCGTCAAGCGTGGCACACAGCCAAGAGGTTGACACTTTCTGTTTCTCGGGCATTGTCCGTGCATTCGGGCCAGAGAATCACAAGTTAGGCGACAAGAATGCTCCGAGAACCGAATCCATACGAAGCAACGCGGGAACAGACCGATAACCCCAAGGTCCCTTACTCGCGCCCGATGCGCTTACTCGTGTACTTGGCGTTCGGATTCGCCGGACTCTTTGCTGGTTCATGTATTTCCGTGCACGTCGGCAAATGTTGGTACCCATCCGAAGCGACTGGGGATATCGTGAGTAAAACGATTGCCGCGATAATTCTCAGCCCAATCGCCATGACCATTGGCATTCTACCAAGCCTTGGGTTCTACGGCCCGTTCCATGGACTTGTGATGCTTACTGGCATGTCCTTGACAATTTATGGCACATGTATGCACTTTCAATCTCGAAGCTTGTGCTACGCCTGGCTGATTTTAGTTGGCATGATACTTTGGTCGCACAACAATTATCTGGCTATCAACGCGGTTATGTCGGTATGAGATTGTAATCAAGCGTTGAACTAAAGCAGGCGATCACGCCAGCCTTGAACTCGTAGTCCAACACGCCCCCCACATTGCACGGCATCGCTGATGATCGACACCAACATCATCCTTGCAAAGCTTAAGATACTGGCGTCGGTCGATTCGAGTCTTCGTGACAATGTTCATGGAGCGTACGAACATAAGTACCGAATGGACGCTACCGTTCCATTGGCGGAAATTGAACTTTGGGAGCGGACGCTTCATGTCACCCTGCCAGTAGGATATCGTAACTTTCTGCTACATGTCGGCAATGGACCCTGTGGGCCGGGGTTCGGGTTGCAGCGGTTTCCCCAAGCAAACCCATCGGCGGGGGAACCTTGCCAAATTGCAGGAACTGTCGTGAGCACGAGTTTCGGTGCCCAGGAGGAGTACAACAAAGCGGTTTGTGGCGATAAAGGGTTCTTGCGGCTTAGTGACTACGGATGCGGACTCGAGGCGATTCTCATTATCACAGGTGATTTTTCTGGGCAGATCTGGATCGACAGTGCTGGTTCTGGCGACCTCTCTCCATTTCCGCCAGTCCTGCACGACGCAGGCCGCTTGGAAACCGATGACCGTGTTAGATACTCCTTCCTTGAGTGGTACGACGATTGGCTTGATTGCACAATCGACGGGCGAGCCATTCCGTGAGAGCCGTGTCGTTACCATGTTCGTCGATTTGCTCGTTTTCACATGACACCGATTCGCTGCATAGCGTGCCCGTCTTGTTTTGATCTTGGAATTTGGTAGGGGGGGGCACGCGAAGGCGCGAAGATTGCGGAGGGGGACGGGGAAAAGAATCGCGGTTTGAGATGGCGAGTTGGAAGATCAGGCTGGCACTGGTTTGTTTGAAGAGGCGGCTTCGTGAGAGATGGTGATTGAAGCAGGTCACGCGGAGGGTGGGGCTTCTTGTCGTCGTGGCTGCGCACGACGACCCGGCCACGAATTGGCCGGGCCACCCTGTCTGATACAAATCGCGACTTGAAATAGTATGTTGAAAGTTACCAAGAACATGCTTTTCCAAGGCTGCAAGCATGGGACATGGCGCGTATTAAATGCAGATTCCCGGCGTTGGGGAAAACGCCGGGAATCGCGAAGACGTGCTGCATACGTTGGGACTTGCCCTCACCCCGGCCCTCTCGCTCTGTTTCATTTTTTGTGGACTGGGCGAGAGGGGAAGAGGGCACCTTTTCAAATAGAAGACCACGCCCTTCGCGGTGTTTCGAGACAGGGCCTCACACGTGCCACCCGGCGGGGTAGCGCGACGTGCTTGTCGGCATTGCTAGAAACAGTGGGTTGACACCCACCGCTCGCCTGGGAATTGCCTTGCAGAGCATGGGTTGTTTAGCGCCGGGTGAGAGCGAATGCTGGTGCATTTCGAGGACTCCATGCACCCTACTTCAGAGGGCGAGGGAATGGCTGTGGACGCTGATTGAGTTCATTAAATGCAGATTCCCGGCGTTGGGGAAAACGCCGGGAATCTTGAGATGTGCCTCATACGTTGGGACTCGCCCTCACCCCGGCCCTCTCCCATCGGAATGGGCGAGGGGGGAAGAGGGAATGCGAGTCGCTAGTTGCAAGAGCATGCTTGCCCAGAGCTGCAAGCATGGCACACAGGGCGATCGTCTATAGAGACGCGGAGGAGCACTGCTGGCGAGCCAGCAGTCGCACCCGGCGAAGACATGCTTGCACTGGTTTGTCTAAAGAGCCTGCTAACATGGTAAGCAGCAGAAACATGCCCGCACAAAGCTGCGGGGCATGCCACCCAACGATATCTCAACATAGAAGCGCGGGTTATTCGTGGCGGAGGGCTTCGATGGGGTCCATGCGGGCGGCGGAGCGGGCGGGGTAGATGCCGAAGATCACGCCGATGCCGACCGAGATGCCGAACGCGACGGGGAGGCTCCAGAAGGCGATCTTCGGCTGCATGTTGCCGAAGAGCTGGCTGATCTCCGACGTTCCCGTGCTTCCCGCCAGGACGACGTTGTCGACGATCCACTGGATGCCTAGGAACGCGACGGGAGTGCACAGGCCCATCGCCACTCCCAGAAGGCCGCCGGTGCCGGAGAGGACGATCGTTTCCGTGAGGAACTGGCTGATGATATCCGACTGCCGCGCGCCCAAGGCGCGGCGGATGCCGATCTCGCGGGTGCGTTCGGTCACGGTGGCGAGCATGATGTTCATGATGCCGATCCCCCCGACGACGAGGCTGATGGCGGCGATCGAGCCCAAGACGATGTTGAAGATCTGCTTGATCTGCTCGGCCTGCTTGAGGAGTTCCAGCGGGACGATCACATCGTAATCGTTCTTGCCGCGATGGTTGCGGCCCAGCGATTCGCGGACGACATCGGCCGTGCGGACGACATCCTTGGTGTCGCCCACCTGCAACGTGATCTGGTTGAGCTGCACTTCCTCGGCGGAGAACGAGCCGCTGATGGCGGTGACGACGCGGTCGCCGATGCGGGTCTGGAAGGTCTTCAGCGGGATGTAGACATCCTTGTTGAAGTCCTGGCCCGACATGCTGCCGCCGATCGCGGCGGAGGCGGTGCGGGAGCGGGTGACGCCGACCACGGTGAAACGGAAGGAGCGGAGCAGGATCGTCTGGCCGATGGGGCTTTCATAGGGGAAGAGCCGCTGGGCGACATCCGCACCGATGACGGCGACGTTCGCCATGTCGCGTTCATCCTGATCGGTGAGGAAGCGGCCGGCGGACAGCTCGAGATGGTTCATCTCCATGTAGCCGGTGGAGGTGGCCACGACGCGAGCGTTGAGCGTGTTCTGGAGATGGCGGACTTCGGACTGGATTTCGCGGATGGCGATGGTGCTGGTGATCGTGGGGATGGTCTCGGCGAGCAGGCGGTAATCGGCCCGCAGGAGGCCGTAGGCGAGGATCGAGGGGCCGCGGCCGGAGGAACGCGCGTTGGAAGTCGAATCCTCGGGGGGCTTGATGCTGAGGACGATGATGTTGGTCGCCCCGAGCTGCCGCACCTGGGCCTGGGCCTGAGCGCTGGCCCCCTCGCCGATGGCGAGCATGGCGATCACGGAGAAGACCCCGAACACGATGCCGAGCATGGTCAACCCCGACCGCAGCTTGTGCAGCAGCAGGCTTTTGAGGGCGAGGCGGACGGCGCGGAGGGTGTTGAAGAGCATGGGGGGAGTTGTCAGTTGATGGTAGTTGGTTGTTGGTTGGGCGGGTGAATCGAAACCAAAAATGGAAAGTCGAGAGTCGCAAACGCATGCCCGCACAGAGCTGCGGGGCATGCCACCCGCCAGACTTTCTTTCCCGCGGAATCGACTCTGGCTTTTTTTGCTTCTTCGCTTCCTGGCTTCTCCGCTGGCTCTCTACGCCATGATCTCTTTCACGGGGCCGGTGCTGTCGCCGAATTGGTTGACGGGGCAGTCCATGCCGTCGAGCATCGAGACGTAGAGGTTGCAGAGCGGGGTTTTGGGGGCACTGGCGATGTGGCGTCCGCCGGCAAACTTGCCACCAGCGTGGCCTCCCACAACGATCGGCAGGTTGTCTGGCTGGTGGGCGTTGCCATCGGCCATGCCGCAACCCAGGAGGATCATCGAGTTGTCCAGGAGGGTCGATTCCCCTTCCTTGATCTGGGACATCCGCTCCAGCATGCGGCCGAATTGGGAGACATGCCAGCGGTTGATCTTCTGGTATTGCTCGATCTTCTCGGGCTTCCCTTCGTGATGCGAGAGTTCGTGGTGCGAGCCGCGGACTCCATCGACGAACGAGAAGTTGTGGCCGGAGACATCGTTGGCGAACATGAAGCTGGAAACGCGGGTCGCATCGGTCTGGAAGGCGAGGATCATGAGATCCATCATCAGGCGGACATGCTCCTGATAATCGCGCGGTGCGCCGGGGGCTTCGAGTTCCGCCTGGGTGGCGTTCGGGTGCCACTGGCGGGGGTCGGGCTTGGTGAAGAACTCGATGCGCTGTTCCACGGCGCGGACGGCGTCGAGGTATTCGTCGAGCTTGAACTGATCATCGCGGCCCAATTGCTTGCGCAGCCGCTTGGCATCGTGCATGGCGAAGTCGAGCAGGCTCTGGCGATCGGCTTCGCGGTGCGAAGCGGCGTTCCCCCGGTTCTTCCCCGCCTCCTGAACATGCAGCACGCGGTCGAAGACGGCCCGCGG
>PNLE01000254.1 GCA_013822855.1 Planctomyces sp. | reverse complement strand
ATGTCTGCGCGGAGGCGGGTTTCGATGCCATTCTGCGGTGGGTTCCCTATCCCGAGAGCGAGAAGGAACTGCGGAACCGGGTCAAGAACAAGATGATCCGGCCCACGACGATCCCCCAGACGATCGAAGCCCTCATCTTCGAGCAGGCCGTCGCACGGGAAGCATTGCGGCTGGCGTATGTCCAGCACAAGCAGTTCGCCACGACACTCGCGGGTGTCCAGCAGCAGCGGACCATCGGCGATGCCTTCACGCAGACGGGCGGCCAACAGACCATCGTCGACAACCTGGCGCTCGACCTGATCGTCGGTTCGGGCGGTGTCCTCTCCCACGCCCCGCGCATGGAGCAGACGGCGATGATGATGATCGACGCCTTCGAGCCGGAAGGGGTGACGGCTTTGGCGAAGGACAGCATCTTCATGATGCCCCACTTGGGGGTGCTGGCGGAGATCCACCCGCAGGCGGCAATGGATGTCTTCGAGCGGGATTGCCTTGTGATGCTGGCGACTTGCATCGCGCCGAAGGGGCCACCCGCCCCCGGCAAGGTGCTGCTGTCGTACACCCTCGAACGAGGTGGCCGAACGGAGACCGGGGAACTGCGCGGACACGAGATGACGCGGCTGGATCTGGGGCCGGAGGAAACCGCCAAAGTCCGGCTGGTTCCGGCCAGTGGCTACGACGTGGGGGCGGGGCCGGGGAAACCGGTGGAACGCGAGATCCGCGGCGGTTCGGTGGGGGTGATCTTCGATGGTCGTGGACGGCCTCTGGCACTTCCCGCAAATACGGAGGACCGCCGCTCGCTGCTCAAGACCTGGAACGACGCGATCGGTCTTTATCCCGACGAGTGATTCCAACAGCAAGCCCGGCATTCGTTGGAATGCCGGGCTCGAGTTGAATCCCAAGTCGACCCGCAGAGAGCTATGTCTTGGATGGCGGAGGGGGAGGGAGTTCCTGGTAGCCGCGGGGCTTGCCGATGGGGGCCGGGCCTTGCGGGGCGGAGGTGGGAATACCGCCGCTTTTCAGCTTGTACTTGTCGAGGTTCGGGGCGTCGACAGGTTCATCCGGGGTTACCGACGACCGGGCACTTTCGGCCATCAGGTTTTCGAGTTGCTGGAAGTTCCGGTTGCGGGCCATGGGAGTCAGGTTGTCCGCCGAGCGGCCGGAGACCGCCAGCATCAGGCCGGAGAGATGACGGTCGAACTCGACATTGAAGTCGCTCCCCTGGGGCAGGCTCAAGGAGAGCACCTGCGCTCCCACCGTTTCATCGGCCAGGACTTCCAGCGAGCCGGGCCAATCGGGCGAAAGGAGTAGGTGCGGCGTCCAGCGGGCGGAGGCCATCAACTGATTCGAGATTTCCTTGGCAGTCATCGAATGGACGATCTCCGCCGTGCGGGCGGGTGTTGAGCGGATGATGACCACGCGATTGGGCTTGTTGACGGCGATCGTCTGGAGGATGGCCCGCGTTTCGATCTCGCTGGCAGGTGCTTCGCCACTCCGCTTGGTCTGGCCACGCGAGAAATTGGCTGTGGGGAAGTTGCGGTTGATGTCGACATCCCGCGAGTTCGTCCGGCGGTTGGCTTGCAGGCCGTCGGGATTGGCGGCTCGCACCAGCGTGATTTTCGACGATTGCAGCGCCTGCGGGTTCTTCGCCAGGGCCGTCGCGAGTTTGTCGACCCAGCGGACGGAGACACGATCGGTTCCTTCCATCCCCGCGATGACGAGAGTGGAGAACTCACCGCGCCCCATGGTGCGGACGTAGATCGGCAGACCCTCGGACGACTGGTACGCGATTTCCCAACGACCAAGCAGTTGCTCCTCGCTGGAGACTGGACGGGCGACGGGCTCGGGGAAGGCCTTCTTTTGGGCGACGACCGGAGGCTCGGTTTCGATCGTCAGATCGCCCTCCTCGATCGACTCGCCGATGGTGGCCGGGGCCGGATTGGCGGATTCTCCGGCAGGTTGGCTGGAAAATCGTCGTGGTGCGGGCCTGGCCTTCGGCTTGGTTGCGGAAGGCTTGGTGGGAGGTGAATAGGGAGCGGCGGCTGGATCGGAGAAGACCGAGTGCAATTCGGAGTTCGCCGGCAGCGGCTTGGAGAGGGCCATGAGCAGCGGTTCCGACTCACCCAGCGCGACGGAAGGGGAGGCGAAATCGTCGATGGTTGATGTCGACGCCGAGAGGGCGGGGATCCGTCCTGAAGAGGTCGGTTCAGAGGCCGACATCAACGGCCGCGCCGTCGAGGCGTTGAGCCGGGCCGGGGGATTCTCGACAGGATCCTCGGGGATCGTGGCTCGTGAAACCAGCAGTGGCGTGCTGATGGCGTGGGGAAGTTGGATGTCATTCTCGGAGGACCACCACATCACACCAAGACCGGCAGCGGTGACAAATGACAGCATGGGCAAGACTTTCAAGGCTCCCTCCATCGAAGTACATCGATCGACTCCGGGGGAGGAGTCGAGTCTGCTCGAAACATGAACTCATGAGGATCGCAGCGGGGCATCGAACGGGTCGGGAAAGTTCGCGGAGACGACAATTCCTGTCGCACCCGCGAACCTGCCACCCGAAAGTGGTGGACGTGCGAAGGGCCGGACATCCCGTCCGAACCTTCTCTGGCTTGTTTCACCGGCTCACTCGTCGTCGATCCCGAGGCGGTACTGCAATTGGCGGAACTGACGCGAGAAGTCTTCCGACGAGGAATGGACGTGTTCGGCTTCGGTGATGAACTTCAGCTCTTCGCTGCAGTTGAGGCCGTAGTCGTCGAGGATGTCTTTGAAGTCGACCAGTTCCTGGCCGTACATGATGATCAGCTTGTGTTCGTCGAGCTGGATTTCGAGCGGGATGTTGGGGTTGAGGACCGCTAGGCCCGTGCAGCCGTCGTTGAGGATTAGATCCTCGAAATCGTAGAGCGTGCTCTTGAGGATCGGCACGTCGATGCTCTCGCGGTAGAGGTCGTCGTGGCCGCCACGGCGTTCGTGGCTGGTTTCGAGGACGACATCGACTTCATCGCCCAGGGGGGCCATCAGATCGATGAAGACATCGAGCAGTTGCTCCTTCGATACGGAGGCCATGAGGACGGGGATCTTGATCCCCGATTCCTTGTCGTGGTAGGCGTCGTGGCGATAGCCGGCGCGGGGGACGACTTGCAGATCATAGGAAGGGCGGACGGCGTCGGTCAGCATGAACGAGCCGTATTTGGCGATGTTCAAGTGGGCTTCGAGTTGCTCGTCGTCGAGATTGTCGAAGCTGCTTTGGCCGTGACGCACCCCACCGTCGCGGTATGTATTCTTGAAGAACTTCTTCAGGAACCCCATGGTTCGTGTCTCACTTCATCCGGTGCTGTTGGTCTAGTCAGGCGGCAAGGAAGGGGTGTCGCCGCAACGCGAACGGGAACACGCAAACTTAGCACACGATTCCGAGGGCCATCGGAAGCGACCAGCCGCGTAGTGAACGAATCCTGCGGCGACATGGCCGAATGCTCCCAGAGGGGAGAATGGTGAGCTGGGGAAACGCCGGTGAAGTTTGCGGGCATCACGCAGCACGGGTTGTGATGCCGGAAAGCCGCCGGAGGGAAATAAATCCTCGCGGTTGCGGCGGGAAGTCAGGAGTTCGCGGCCAAAGCGAGGTTGGGGTCCGCCTTGGAATCGGTACAATCGGCAGCGGCTGTTCAATCCGCAGACTCTTCCTTTTTTGGGCGATCATGGACGAATTCACCCTCCCCGAATCAAGGCCCCGAGTGCCCGACGATGTGTTCCGCAACCGGGGATTTGTCCGGGCCGCCCTCTGCCTGACGATGATGCTGTGGGTGCTGTCGCCGTTTTCGGCACAGGCGGCGGAAGGTGATGCTACGGCGGCCGAGGGGACGCGGACGGTCTGGGGGGTGATCTATCTGCAGGGGAAGCGGACGGGCCATCAGTCCGGCACCCGGGCGACGTTCCAATCGTCCGCGGGTGAAAGTCTTGTGCGATGCGTGCAGACCACCTCCCTCAAGCTGACACGGTTCGGCACGCCGCTGGTACTGGAATCGACGACGGAGACAGTCGAGACGGCGGCGGGGGAGATCCGCCGGTTCGTCCACAAGCAAGCCAACCCCCCGGCGGATACGGCCACGCTGGAAGGGACGATCACCGGCGAGAAGTGCGAACTGGTGATCGTCATCGGCGGTCAGAAGCAGACGGTGACGATCCCCTGGAACAAGCAGTGGAGGTCCCCCGCCTATCAGGATGAGATTCTGCGGACGCAGCCGCTCAAGGAGGGAGAGACCCGCAAGCTGGAGATCTTCTTTCCAGAGTTCCGGGCCGCCGGCACGCTGCAGCTGCAGGCGCGGGAGCTGGTGCCGATCATGAACCTCGATCGTGAGGAGAAGAAGCTGCTGCGGGTGACGGCGAAGATCTCGCTGATCGAAGATTCGCCGATCACGGTCTATGTCGATGATCAGGGGGAGGCGGTCGTCACGCGGATGGGGATCTTCGGGACGGAGATGTTCACCTACTTGGCCACCCAGGAGCAGGCACTGCTCCCCATCGAAGGGAGCGGGCCGGAGATCGGCACGCTGACTCTCATCAAGGCGCAGCTCCCCAAGGACTGGGCGGGTCGTCAGGAGTTGACGTACGAACTCAAACTGCCGGGGGACGATCTGGCCAAGCTGTTGAGCAGCGGGCCGGGGCAAGCGATCGAAGTGATCGATCGCGAGACCGTGCGGCTGAAGATTCGCCTGCCCGATTGGAATCAGGCACCAGCAAAACCCGGCCCGGTGGAATCGCAGGATGAGATTTACCTCAAGGGGAATTCGCTGCTGCAGATCGATGATCCCGGTGTGAAGCGGCTGACGCAAGAGGCCCTCAAGACAGTCCGGGCCGACCGCAAGGATGATGTCCGCGAGCAGGCTCTGGCGATGAGCCGGTTCGTCCACAAGACGATCTCGACCAAGAACCTCTCGACGGCGCTGGGTTCGGCGGCGGAGGTGGCGAAGAGCAAATCGGGGGACTGCACCGAGCATGCCACACTGCTGGCGGCCATGCTGCGCAGCCAGGGGATCCCGGCCCGGTTCGTGATGGGGCTTGTGTACGTGCCTAACGAATCGGCCTTCGGCCTGCATGCCTGGACGGAAGCGAAGCTGGGGGACGCCTGGTATCCGCTCGACTCGGTGGCCCCGACCGGAAGGACAAGCGTGGCCCACCTACGGCTGACGGCCGACTCGCTGGATGAATCGGCGGGCGACCCGGTGCTGCGAATGGACGTCTACGCCCGAAAGCTGCCGGGGCGGTTGCAGGTGAAGGTGGTGCCTTAAGGGCGAGGGGAGCCTGTGTTTAGGTACGTGAGGAAATTTAGAATCGCCAGATCTCGAATGAGATTTGGCGCTAGGCGGTTGGCTTGACTCAAACCTCCTGTGGCTTGCCACCCCGGTAGAAATCGGAATTTCAACCGGGGCCACTT
>PNLE01000253.1 GCA_013822855.1 Planctomyces sp. | reverse complement strand
TGAAGAGCCTGCTGGAGCATTTCGCTTCAGCAGGCTCTTCGTTTTGTTCAAGATCTTCTCGCAAATACGATGCTTCTCGAGTTTCGTTGCCCGCCACATTTTCTGGAACACCGCCGGATGAAACCGAAGATCGACTGGTTTCTGGTGGGGATGGTGATCGCGGTGGGTTTGGCTTGGCTATATCCAGCGCCCGGTGCCCGTGGCGGTTGGATGCAGCCGGAATTGGTGACCAGCCTGGGTGTCGCACTGATCTTCTTTCTCAATGGAGTCTCGCTCAGCTTCGCCTCCCTTCAAGAAGGGGTGATGAAATGGAAAATCCATGTGGTCGTGCAGGGAGCTGTGTTTCTGCTCTTCCCGCTGATCGGTCTGGGATTGATGGCGGCTACCCGAGGTTGGCTGCCGGATGATTTGCGGCTGGGCCTGTTTTACCTGTGTGCATCGCCTTCGACCGTCTCCTCCTCGGTGGCCCTGACAGCAGCGGCGGGTGGCAATGTGCCGGCGGCCATCTTCAATGCGACCGTATCGAGCCTTCTCGGCGTCGTGCTGACGCCGTTGTGGATGGCGCTTGTGATGCAGCCGACAGGTGGCGATTCTGCCGGGGGGACGCTTCCCTTTGGAGAGGTCGTCATGGAACTGCTGCTCTGGCTGGTGTTGCCGCTGGTACTGGGGCAATTGTGCCGACCACTGCTGGGGGGTTGGGTGGCCCGGCATCGCCGGTTTGTCGGCAAGGTCGATCGCGGGACGATTCTCCTGCTGATCTACACATCGTTCTGCGATTCGATGGTGCTCGGCATCTGGACGAAGCATGGCCTTTCGATCGTCCTGGCCACGGCCGTGATCTCGCTGGCCCTCTTCTACGCCGTGTTTTATACGTTGAGTGCGATCTGCTGGGGTTTGAACTTCAATAGCGAAGACTGGATTGCCACGGTCTTCTGCGGCTCGAAAAAGTCGATGGCGACCGCCGTACCGATGGCCCAACTCATGTTCGGCGCCAGCCCCGCCCTAGGGCTGATCCTCCTCCCCATCATGATCTACCACCCGCTGCAACTGGTCATCTGCGGCCTGCTGGCCAGCCGGTGGAGAGCGCGAATGTTGACGGCCTGACGCCATTGGTGACAGCAAGCACAGTTGCCAGTTCGCCAACGAACAACCAGCCTGCTGAAGCATTGTTGTTCGTTATGACGAGGAGTTCGAATTCAACGAGAGTGGAAGGATTGGGTATGCAGGTTCCAGAAGGTGAAGTGACTGCGTGGCGGCAGACATACGAGTCATTGCCACAATGGCTCAAAGACCTGTATCGCTGGGCAAGATATCCCGAGTTCCGAGTGCGGAACCGCGTCGCGCGAGCGATGAAGCGTTGTTCGAGCGATACCGACCGACTCCGTCTCGCCGAGTTCCTGGTCGGTCGTCAGTTCCCGGAGCTCTTCTACGGTGACGGTCCCAAACTCTGGTGCCGGGATGCGGCATTTCGAGACTGGTATTTACGGTGCGTTGAGCCGATCAACATGAGGTCGATGGAGCGGAAGTGGTTCATTCGTGAATTGCTGAAACTGGTAGCCCATGTTCCGGGAGATACCGCGGAATGCGGCGTTTATGAGGGGGCGACATCGCAGCTGATCTGTGAAGGGACGCAACGAAACTGCGGGAAAACACATTTCGGGTTCGACTCATTCGAAGGCCTGTCACAGCCAGAATCGAGCGACGGTTCGCATTGGTCGACGGGGGATCTGACAGCACCGCAGGAACTGGCGACCGCCCTGCTCCAGCCCTATCGAGCCACGTTGTTGAAAGGTTGGATTCCGGATCGCTTCGAGGAAGTGGCTGATCGCCGTTTCAGCTTTGTTCATCTCGATGTCGATTTGGCGGCACCTACGCGGCAATCGCTGGAGTTCTTTTATCCGCGGCTTAATCCCGGCGGAATTTTAGTATGCGACGACTACGGTTACGAAACTTGTCCGGGAGCATACGAGGCCTGCAACACCTTCTTCTCCGACAAAGGGGAGCCTTGGATCCATGCTCCAACCGGCCAAGGATTTGTCATTCGACAGCCGGATTGATGTGCGATATCTCTTGGCGTCGAGATGCCTTGAACATCACTCGAATGCGAACGGTTGTCCGAACTTTCCAGTGAATGCCATTTGGGAAAGGGGCTGCCGGATGCGAGCGCCTTCCTCGCGTTTGCGGAGATCGGGGGACAGTGTGGCGGGATCTCCCGGATGGCCGATGGCGATGACCGCGGCCGGCTCGTGGGTTTCGGGAATTGCATAGAGTGCGCGGGCCTGGGCGGCGTTGTAACCACCCATGGCGTGGGCTCTGAGGCCGAGAGCTTCGGCCTGCAGAACCATCGAGATCGTGGCCATGCCGGTGTCGTGCAGACCAAACTTGTTGGGGTTGCCGGTCTTCTTGAGCGTGGTCTGAGCGACCGCCAGCACCAACAGCCCGGCCTCCTTGGCCCAAACTTGGTTCGCTTCCGCCAGGCAGCCCAGCAGCTTGCCGAACGCGGTCTGGTCATCCCGCGGTGCCAGCAGAAATGACCACGGCTGATCGTTGTAGCTGGAGGGCGCCCAGCGGGCCGCTTCGCACAATTGGGCGATTTGCGATTTCGTCAGTGGTTCCGGTCGGAAACAGACCGGGCTCCATCGGTTGGCCAAGAGCGGGTGAAGTTCGGCCGAAGTCGTAGCAGGCTTGTGTGACATAAAGGTGGAATCCAATTTGTGGGATGCTGTGCGACTGGCCCTATTCCTACCGACGGCGAGCCACGCGTAGCTTGGCGGAACGGCTGCGAGGGTTGAAGCGAACCTCAGCCGGAGTGGGAGCGATGGGCTTTGGGGTAAGTTCCTCCCAGATGTCGGTTTGCTTGAACGCCAGTTTCGCCAACCGGTCTTCCAGCGAATGGAAGGTAATCACCGCCAAGAGGCCACTAGGTGCGAGAGCCGCTGGCGCGATTTCTCCCAGCATGCGCTCGACATGCTCCAGCTCCGCGTTTACCTGGATACGGAGTGCCTGGAAGACACGGGTGGCCGGGTGCTTTTCTGCGCTCCTCAGTTGTGCGGCAGGGATGCTGGATTCGACCGTGTGAACGAGATCGCTGGTTGTTCTCAGCTTTCCTGCCCGAGCCGCTTGTGCGAGCACCGGCCCCAGCCTCAGGGCGTTGGGCTCTTCGCCGTAGGTCTGGAGAGCGTGGATAATCGCCGCCTCATCGGCTTGTGCCAGACAGTCGGCTGCGGAAAGTCCTTCGCCCGTGGAGAATCTCAGGTCGAGGGGGCCGTCCTCCTGGAAGCTGAAGCCGCGGGTCCGGTCGGCCAACTGATCCGAGGAGTAGCCGAGATCGAGCAGGATCCGATCGACTTGCCGGGAAGATCCCGTCTCGATGGCCCGCCGTTCGAGCAGATCCCCAAGTTCAACGTAGCTGCCGTGGTGCAGCACGACATTCGACCCCGAGACCGCTTTGGTCGCGTGGGCAAGCATCATGGGATCACGATCGAAGCCCAGCAGTTCGCCCGTGTCTCCGATCTTCTTGAAAATCTCGCGGCTATGCCCGCCAGCGCCGAGAGTTCCATCGACGACACGCAATCCCGGCGAAAGCTGAAGGTGCTGGATCACCTCGCGCAACAGCACGGGGACATGCACCGCCTTGGCAGCAGGTGCACTTACAGTGGCCGATGAACTCGTCGCTCCAGGGGAAGGAATGTTGGCCAAGCTGTTTTGTCCGAAAGGCGTGATGACGAGCGAATTCGCATGATCCACAATCGTCAGATGCTAACGGTTAGGGCCTGCGGTCAGCGAGTTCCGCCAGCACCGTTTCATCCATTCGAGGTACGGCGACGTCAGTTTTGCCAGTCTTTTCAAAGTCCCTGCGGCCCAAGCGAATTCGGTGGCGAGGATACTCAGTCCCAGCAGGATCGTGAGGATCCCGGGGCCGGGTGCGATCAGCATCAGTATGCCCGCCAGAACCACCGTCGTTCCGAGCACGGAAATGAGTGCGACACGCACCGGCTTCGGCAAGGCGCGAATTCGCCGCTGAAGACGACGCAGCTGGTACCTCATTCCACGCCAGATCGTGGCGCGATGCGACGACGGAACAACGGTGATGAGGTGGGTGTCGTGGCTGTTCGTTTTGGTACGCTCGGGAACAGTCTGCTGCTCCATCAAATGATCTCCCCTGCATGTGTCCATGCGTGCGAAAAGATCCGTCGGCTGCTAATCTCTCGGTCGAACACGCGAACCTTTGCCATGATGAGAACGATTCGTTCACCTCATCGGATTCAAAAAATCGTATTAGCGATCTGGTCTGATCTGCGGACAGCATTTCTCATCGCAACTTATCTGCTGAACTGACAACAACATGCGTAATCTTTTCGACCTGTCCAATGATGTCGCCGTGGTGATCGGGGCGACGGGAGTTCTGGGCGGTTCCATGGCGAGTGCACTCGCGAGTCATGGGGCCCACATTTTCGTCATGGGGCGAAACCGGGAACGGGGGGAAGCGCGAGTCGCGTCGATCCAGGCGGAGGGTGGCCAAGCCAGCTTCGTGATGGCCGATGCGGGTAGTGCGGAGTCGCTGTTGGCTGCTCGAAAAGTGATTGAAGACTTGGTGGGGCCGGCCACGGTGCTCGTGAACGCCGCCGGAGGCAATCGACCGGAAGCGACGCTGCCACCGGGGGCCGATTTCTGCAAGCTGCCGATCAGTGCCTGGAACGAGGTTTTCGATTTGAATCTGACGGCGGGAGTGCTGCTACCCAGCCAGGTTTTCGGCGAAACAATGGTTCAGCGGAAACGCGGCTCGATCATCAACATCGCGTCGATGTCGGGGATGATTCCGCTCTCGCGTGTCGTCGCCTATTCGGCGGCCAAGGCGGCGGTGCTGAATCTTACGAAATTTCTTGCCCGCGAGTGGGCCACGGTCGGTGTCCGCGTCAATGCGATCAGCCCAGGATTCTTCCCCGCCGAGCAGAACAAGGCCCTGCTCTTCAATCCGGACGGAACCTACACCGCCCGCGGCCAACAGATCATTTCGCACACGCCGATGGCCCGCTTCGGAACGGCCGAGGAGCTTTCCGGGGCCGTCGTCTGGCTGGCTTCATCGACAGCCGCCTCATTCGTCACGGGCCAGAACATCGTCGTCGACGGCGGATTCTCGTCGGTGACGATTTAGGCACCTTTAAGTCAGCTTTCAGCCAACCCTTTTTGCTATATCGATTCGCCCACCTTCCTTTAGAGAGAAAGTTTTTGACTCATGGCCGACCTCGTAATTCGTCAAGATGCCTGTGAACTCGATTTCCTCGCGCTGGGCGCCCTGGTGCATCGTCTCGATCCGGGGATCATCCCCTTCCGCAAGGCGAAGAACTTCGATATCCACGTTTCGGGCGGCGAATACAACGTGGCTGCCAATCTGGTGGATTGCTTCGGCATGAAGACCGCCGTCGCCACCGCCATGGTCGACTACGGCATCGGTGAACTCGTCCAGGCGCGTGTCCGAGAAATGGGTGTCAAGCCCTACTACAAATGGTTCAAGCACGATGGCGTCCGTGGGCCGAACATTGCGACAGTCTATAGCGATCGCGGTCTGGG
>PNLE01000252.1 GCA_013822855.1 Planctomyces sp. | reverse complement strand
TCGGCACCGACCATACACCCGGCTATCCCAGTGCCGCCCGGTACGTCGCGATGAGCGTGCTGCAGGGGGGACTCCTGGCGAAGGACATGCAGCGGGTCGATCAGTTCGTCGTCTTTCAGACGGTGGGCCGCAGTGCGGGCTGGCTTCCAGCCGCCGCTGCGTGTGCGCGCGGGAATGGTCTGACGGCACCGCATGTGATCCTCTTCCCCGAACGGCCGTTTGACCGGGCTGCGTTTTTGGGGACGGTCAAGAAGGCTCAGGAGAAGCACGGATTTGTCTCGATCGTTTGCGGCGAAGGGATCCGCGATGCCGACGGTCAGCCGGTGAGTGCTTCGCAAACGCGCGACAAGTTCAACAACGTCGAGTTCGGTGCGATGGGCGGGACGAGTGCCGCCATGATGCTGCACCGCATGATCTCGGACGAGTTCGGCTGGCGCGGCGAGTTCCAGGTGACCGAATCGCTTCAGATGTGCGCGGCGGATCGCGGGCTCAAGCTCGACCTCGATGAAGCCTACGCCTGCGGGAAGGAGGCTGTCCGCCTGGCCCTCGCAGGGACAACCGGCGTGATGGTGACGATGCAGCGCGTGGGCAAGAAGTCCGATCCCTATCAAATCGGCTTCGGCACGATTCCGCTGGGAGAAGTCGCCAACCACGAACGTCCCCTGCCCGACAACTTCATCTCCAAGGACGGCTTCGATGTGACGAAGGCCTTCCTCGATTACGCCAAGCCGCTGGTGGGCGAGTTGCCGACCTACAGCGTGCTGGCGGCGAAGAAGGGGAAGGCGTAGGGGATCTGGTTGGTGGATGGTGGGGAGTTGTTGGTTGGGAGTTGAATGAGCTGCCGTGGAGATCCCAGCGATGGGTGTTCCCAATTTCAAGTACGTGGCCAAGGCCGTCGAAGGCGGTTGTTGGAGAATCTGGAACAGAAGAACATCGAGATGGTGGGGCAATCCCCTCTCGTTCTATCCCGAAGAATTGCTTGCCGAACTGAATGGTCCTAACCGTATCGAGCGGATCATCGAACTCTGCAAGCGAAAATGAGGACTGCGGTCTGATTAAGTATTGGCTTGGTACAGACAACGGTGTCTGCCAAGTTAGTTGGAGAACTGGTCCGCACAGCGGACCCTACTTTGATGGGCGTTTCATGTTTGCTGATCGTGAGCCGTATGCCGGGTTTGGACTTGTGGCCGATATGCTGGCGGTGCCGGGTGTCATCCGGGCGTTTGATCCTGAAGTCGTGAGTGCTACGGCCAGCGAAGTGCGGGCCGCGGGCCGGTTGCTTCTGACGGGCGAAGGGTCGAGCCGGCTCTTTCCCGGCAAGAACGCGATTATGCACTCCCGCCAGCAGGGATGGCCGCTGGTGCTGCATACCGAAGCGGGGCGGCAGGCGCAAGATTACGCCCTCAAGGATTGGGCCGTGCTGGCGGCTTCCAACAGCGGGAAGACGGCGGAAGTCATCCGGCTCTTCACGCAACTCAAGGGAGCGGGGCATGCTGCACTCTACAGTCTGACGGCGATGGCCGCCTCCCCCTTGGAAGCACTCGCCAAGCGCGGGCATGTCCTCCAATGCGGCAAGGAAGGGGCCGTCGCCGCCACCAAGAGTGTCATCGAACAGGCCTTGGTCGTGCGGGCTTTGGTCGAGGCTGCTGCGGGGGAATCCCGGCTCAAAGGGCAACTGCCGACACTCGCCGATCAGGTCGAGACCGTACTGACGCAGTCGATCGACAAGGCCATCATCGACAAACTGTCGCAGGCGGGCACGATCTATTTCGCGGGCCGCAATGATGGGGTCGGCGAGGAACTGACACTCAAGACCAACGAGATCACCCGCAAGCGGAGCGACTATCTCGAAGGGACGTATGCCGTCCACGGCATTGAAGAGATCATGCAGGCGGACGACGTCGTCGTCTGGATCAATCCCTACGCCGAATCGGAGCAGAAGTTCCACGATGTGCTGGTGAAGGGGGTCGGACTGACAGTGGTGACCATCTCCCCGCGAGAAACAATGTTCCCCAACATCCAGATTCCCGACGGCGGCCGCCTCGCGGGCTTTGTGGAGCTGTGCGCCGGTTGGAACCTGCTGGTCGAGATTGGCATGGCCCTGGGCGTGAATGTCGACAAACCCCAACGGGCGCGCAAGGTGGGCAACGAGTTCGTGGCGGGCTAACCTTCCCTGTGTGAGAGATTTGTTTCACTTCCGGGAGAGACCAGCCGCATGGCCAACGACATTTGCACACGGCTGCTCGATCTTTGGCCGGGTGAGGTGGATCGGATCGATTTTTCGCTGCCGACGGCTCCCGACAATCTGGCCTTCGACGAAGCCTTGCTGCTGACGGTGAACGACGAGCCCGAGGCGGCGTGCGTGCGGTTCTGGGAGCTGCGAAAGCCCGCCGTTATTCTCGGCCGGTCGAACTCGCGCGAGAAGGAAGTCGACGAAGCGGCGTGTGCGGCGGATGGGGTCGAGATCTTCCGCCGCTGCACCGGCGGCGGAACGGTCGTGGCCGGGCCAGGGTGCTTGATGTTCACAGTGGTGGTTCCCATTAGCGAGGCGATCGCCAAGCTGGGTGTCCCGGCCACAACGTGTCAACTGTTGGGACGGATCGTCAAGGAGCTGCGGCCACTGCTGGGCGATGTGCAGATCAAAGGGACGAGCGATCTGGTAATCGGCGAACGCAAGTTCTCGGGCAATGCCCAGAAGTACGCACGGCAGGCGATCCTGCATCATGGGTCGATTCTGTACGACTTCGACCTGCCGCTGATTGGCAGGTATCTCCGGCAGCCGAGCCGCCAGCCGGAGTATCGGGCGGGTCGCGCTCACGATGAGTTCGTGATGAACGTGCCCGTCCGCCGGGAGCAGTTGACGGAAGTCATCGCGGGAGCGTGGCATGCGGTCGCCGACGAACACTTCGTCCCCCCCTACGATCTGACGGCCCAACTGGCAAAGGAACGGTATCGAACGCCCGAGTGGAATGCTTAGGATTCACCGCAGGCAATCAGCGAAGCGCACAAAGGGCGGGCGATGACGAGCGACAAGTCGGGTGGATCGGTCGAGAATTCAGGTGGTGGTGGTCAGCGAGTGACTGACAAAGCCTGGTTCACCTATCTGCGATACGGCATCATCGTGTGGCTGGTGGGGTACCTGGCCATCGCGTATGTCATTCTGCCGATGGGCTGGTGGCGCTACGAGAAGCGGCATCCCGCCTTGGCGAACGCCCCCACGCTCACGCATACGAAACTGGGCATTCCCGGCGATCCGCTCGATGTGGGGTTGGTGGGAAGCGAGGCCCAAGTCCTCAAAGCCTTCCAGACGATCGGCTGGACGCGGGCCGACAAGATCGATCTCAAGTCGAGTGTCGAGATCGCCGCCAGCACGGTCCTCGACCGCCCCGACGCCGACGCCCCGGTGAGTAGCCTCTATCTGTTTGACCGCAAGCAGGATCTCGCGTTCGAGCTTCCCGTCGGCGAGAGTGCTCGAAAACGCCACCATGTCCGGCTTTGGAAGTGCGACCAGTTGGACGACGAGGGCCGCCCCTTCTGGATCGGCTCGGTCACGTTCGACGAGCGGGTGGGCCTTAGCCATACGACGGAGGAGATCACGCATCACATCGGGCCGGATGTCGACGCCGAACGCGACGGCCTGCTGGACTCGCTGCTCAAGGCGAAGCAGATCGAGCAGATCGAATATGTGGACGATTTCCAGCCGAAACCCGAGGGCAAGAACGGTGGTGGCGATCTCTGGAAGACCGACCAACGCCTCGGCTGGGGCGTGTTGATTGACTAGCCGGTGTTCGTTCCCTGCCGAAAGAGGCGAAGAGAACTTTGATGGACGCCAGTGCCCATGAGTGACTTGTCCCCACCGCCGACAGAGTGTTCAGGGGTGGGACACGACCATGATCACGATGCGTCGACGGACGGCGCTCCTTGGCGAGGGGGTTCACATGGCCATGCCGGACATAGTCATGGGCCGGGATTGGTGCATGCCGCCGGTGTGAATCTGGGGATCGCCTTCGGGCTGAATCTCGTGTTCACGATCATCGAGTTCGCGGGCGGTTACTGGACGAACAGCATCGCGATCACCACGGACGCGGTCCACGATCTGGGCGATTGCCTCTCGCTGGGATTGGCGTGGGGGCTGCAGCTTGTTTCCCGCCGCCCGCGCAGTCCCCGCTACACCTACGGCATGGGCCGATTGTCGCCCCTGGGGGCGTTCATCACGGGCATGGTGCTGATCACGGGCCTGCTCTATGTGGCGAGCGTGTCGCTCGAGCGGCTGTGGAGTCCAGAACCGGTGGCGGCCCCGCAAGTGATGCTCATCGCGCTCCTGGGACTGGCGTTCAACGGTTACGCGGCCTGGCGGCTGCATGGCGGTATGACGCTCAACGAGCAGGTCGCCAGTTGGCACCTGTGGGAGGACACGCTGGGCTGGGCCGCCGTGCTGGTGGGCGGAGCGGTGATGTCGCTCTGGCACATCCCGATCGTCGATCCACTGCTGGCGATCGGACTGGCGCTGTTCGTCCTATGGAACGTGGCCCGCAACCTGCGGCGCGTGGCGGAGGTGTTTCTGCAGGCGGTGCCGGAGGGAGTGAGTATCGGCGAGTTAGAAGCCCTGGTCCAATCAGTCGAGGGGGTACAGTCAGTCAGCAACCTCCATGCCTGGACTCTCGACAGCGAGCGGCATGTCCTGACGGTGCGGGTGACGTGTTCGCCTGAGACCGTAGCAGACCTCGAGCAAGTGAAAGCCCGCATCCGAGAGAAAGTCGGCCGCTTGGGATTCGACAACGTGACGATCGAGACGTGAATGGAATTCATGACGATTGGTTGAGGAGGGCTGGAGTTAAGGGCCGTCGCGATGCCTGTCGGCATCCGTACCAAGAGTTCCCTTGGAGATCCTGCCATCCAAGATTTGGGATGCAAAACTCCCGGCGTCCGAGGTGGACGCCGGGAGTTCTTGATTGAAAAGACTCAAACCTGAAGGTGGTTAGGCCTTGAGCGTGCCGCCGTAGCGGGCGTCTTTGCCAAGGAGTTCCTCGATGCGGAGGAGTTGGTTGTACTTGGCGATACGGTCGGTGCGGCTGGCGGAGCCGGTCTTGATCTGGCCGGTTCCCAGAGCCACGGCCAGATCGGCGATGGTGGTGTCTTCCGTTTCGCCGGAGCGATGGCTCATGATGGCGGTGTAGCCGTTGCGGTAGGCGAGCTGGACGGCGTCGATCGTTTCGGTCAGCGAGCCGATCTGGTTGACCTTCACGAGGATGCTGTTGGCCACGCCGTCGTCGATCCCCTTCTGGAGCCGCTTGACGTTGGTGACGAACAGGTCGTCGCCGACGAGTTGGACCTTCTTGCCGATGGCGTCGGTCAGCTTCTTCCAGGTGTCCCAGTCGTCTTCGGAGCAGCCGTCTTCGATCGAGACGATCGGGTACTTCTCGGCCCAACTTTGCCAGATGCCGACGAGTTCGTCGCCGTTGACCTTTTTGCCGTCGATGTCGTAGAGGCCGGTCTTGGTGTCGTAGAACTCGGTCGAGGCGCAGTCGAGGGCGAGCTTGATCTGCTTGCCGGGTTCGTAGCCGGCCTTTTCGATCGCTTCGAGGATGACCTTGAGGGCGTCCTCGTTGGTCTTGAGGTCGGGAGCGAAGCCCCCTTCGTCACCAACCGCAGTACTCATGTGCTGGTCGTGCAGCACCTTCTTGAGGCTGTGGAAGACTTCGGCACCGGCGCGGAGGCCTTCGGAGAACGAGGTGAACCCGGTGGGGACGATCATGAATTCCTGGAGGTCGATGCCGTTGTTGGCATGGG
>PNLE01000251.1 GCA_013822855.1 Planctomyces sp. | reverse complement strand
GCACATCCTCCAAGCCGGGGATCCCACGTGCCTTCTTCACCTTCGACGTGTTCTTGGAATCAGACTCCTGGGGACCGAAGGGTGCGAACCATTTCGCGGGAGATCCCCGCTCGTCACCGGCGATTTGCTCAACGAAGCCATGCTGGAGAGGGCCTGAATCCTTGCCACCCAGATGCCACTTACCGATGCTGCATGTCACATAGCCATGGTCGCGCAGCTGGCCCGGAAATGTGGAGATTCCCTCGGGGAGCGATTGCCGAATTTCGGGAATCGCGAGTGCCTGATCGGGCCGATTCCCCCGGCCTGGCAGCCAGTCAGTGAGGTGCATCCGTGCGGGATGCTGGCCGGTGAGCAGGGCGGCCCGTGTCGGAGAACAAACCGGGCAGTCCGCATAAGCCTGAGTGCAGCGGATTCCTTGTTTGGCCAGCGCGTCGAGACGCGGCGTTTTGTGGTACGGGTTGCCATAACACCCCAGATCGGCCCAGCCGAGGTCATCCGCGAGAATCAACACGACGTTCGGCTGGGGTGATGAAGCGGCGGGCTGACCATCCTGTGAGGCGGACACTCCGCTTCCAGCCATTGTTCCGCAGGCAATGACAAAGGCGACCATCAGTGGCGATAGGCGAAGCATGGTGTGGAATCTCGATGGGAGTTCAATAACCGTCCGGCTCAAAATCGACACGTTGCGAGGATGCTCGGGAGTCACTTCTCAAAGGCCGGCCTGATCACCGAATCTCGGCTGGCCGCCCCAGCCCAACTTTCGATGAAGCGTGGCGTAGTAGCTGAAACTATCGAGCCGAACCATCCGGCAGGAGACTTCGGCTTTGCGTACCTCCACCACATCGCCGGGAAGGAGTGGTTCGCGGATCTGGCCGTCGATCACCAATGTCGCTCCTTCGGGAACGTCCGGCACTCTCATCTCGAAGACGCATTCGGCACTGTCAACCAAAGGGCGGTTGCTGAGCGTGTGGGGACTGATGGGCGTGACGACAAAAGCCTGCAAGTTCTGTTTGAGGATCGGCCCGCCGGCCGCCAGGCTGTGGGCCGTCGAACCGATGGGTGTCCCCACGATCAAGCCGTCGCAGCGGTAGGTGGTGACCGGTGCCTGGTCGACCGAGAGTTCGATGTCCAGCATCCTCAGCGAGGCGCCCGCCTGGATCGACACCTCGTTGAGACCCAGAGACTTGAGATGCTCGCGACCGTCCCGGATCAACCGGCAGTGGAACATCAAGTGGTCGACGATCTTGTAACGGCCCGCAGCGATCTCGCCGAACGATTCCATAAACTCCTTGGGAGTGTGATCTGCGAGGAACCCCAATCGTCCGAGGTTGATGCCCAGCATGGGACGCTGGTGGACTCCCATGGTGCGGCAGGTTCTCAGGATCGAACCATCACCACCCACCACCGCCACGATCTGGGGTTCGACTTCCCAGCAATCGCAGTCGTTCACATCCAGCACGCCGGCCAATCGAACCGTGGGCTGGGCTTCGAGAAATGAAACCAGCTCCCGTTTGATCTCCGCGACCTGGGGATGGAAATCGCGGAAGACTAGTCCGAGCACAAGAGGCTCTGGCGGCATGGCTCATCTCGTTGTGTGGCCGGAAAAAGTAGTGTGGCCGGATGGAGAACTCTCGGTATCTCATGGCGATCGACGCCGTGCGTCAATCAGACCTCGTCTTCGGCGACATGCTCGACCTTGGGATAGCCTGTCCACGCGAGTGGTTTGGCGGCCATCGCCGTCTCGCCCTTTTCCAGCATGCCGAGCACCTGTTGGACGGTCATGTTCGTGTTGATCTCGCGTTTGAGCCGCTGGAGGATCTGCGGTGTGACGAGATGCGCGCCGGGCCCCATTTCCCCTTCGATGAAGGCTCGCTTCTGGTCGTAGACGGCCCAGAAGAGTGTCCGCGACATCGTCTTCGCCCCGTCGCGGCATTTCACGGCGGCTCCCCCTTTGCCGCGTTGTCCATTCACGCGGTAAAGATCCTTCCGTTCGAAGATGATCGCAATGACGTTCCAGTCTTTGGAACCGAACAATCCAAACATGAGACCCCTTTCAGGGAAGTCGCTGCCGGTCGAGGGGATCTGGCGGGCAGTACATCATCCGGACATCAGTCGCTGCGGAGTTGTCCAAGCGGCCCATCTATCGTCGTTCTACTCCACCACGTGTGAGTCCGCCAGACCTGCGCCGTCTGCCACACCTGCACTGCGATGAACGAATCGAGAGGACTCAATCGGGAGGAACGATCTTTCATAACAGGGAACGGACTTCAACGTCTTTCCAATTGGCTCGACGACCCGCGCGAACTATGATTTCGGCATGAAGGATCAGGATGCATCACCGTCATCGCGGCATGGTCACGGGGAAGATCCGTGGATTGATCCGCTCCAACCGGAGGTGGCGGGCCGCAAGTGGTTCGGTCTGGGACGTCGCGGCCATGCCCACGCGCCATCACGGGACGACGCGCCAAACACCACTTCGAAATCAAACGGCGCAACCAGGTCCCCCGCATCGCAGCCTTTGAAGGCGGTCGCTCCCGCGAAGACCTTGCGCACCGCACTCTCGCGGGAACTTCTTCCTGGTGAGCTGTCGCGCGTCGACTCAATTCCCTCTCCCGCCAAACCAGCCCCCAACGGTGCGCCATCCACCGATTCCAGCCACGATCTCGACGATGAAGACTTTGTCATCGATGAAGCGGAAGTCGCCCTCCAGGCGCAACTCGCAGCACGTGATGCCGAAGCGCGGAGGCTGGAGGAGGAAGAAGCCAAGAATTTCCGCATGCGGAGATGGGCCGTCTGGCTCTTCTTTATGACTTGCCTCACGACCTTCATCGCCGGTCTCAGAAGTGGCGGGCAAGGGGGGCCGGGTGCGCGGCCGGAGGATCTGTTGCGCGACGGAGCGGTCTATGCCCTCTGTGTGATGGCGATTCTGTGCGCCCATGAGCTGGGTCATTTCCTCCAGTCCAGACGCTACGGGATCCCCGGCTACTACCCGCTCTTCATCCCCTTTCCTTTCGGGATCTTCGGCACGCTCGGCGCAACCGTCTCGACGAACCATCGCAAGCTCCCACGGCACGCGATTCTCGACATCGCGGTGACTGGCCCGCTCTTCGGGCTGCTGGTCACGTTGCCGATCGCCTACTACGGTGCGCTCACCTCAATACCGTTTCCGATGAACGCGCAGCCGGGACTTTCCCTCAGCGATCCGCCGATTCTTCGCTGGATGATCCTCCTCACGCATCCCCAATTGGGGCCGAACGACGATGTGCTGATCAATCCGGCCCTGTTGGCGGGCTGGTTCGGCATCTACTGGACGGCACTCAATCTGGTGCCGATCGGCCAGTTGGATGGGGGCCAGATCATGGCCGGGCTGATCGGCCGCCGGGCGGAGTGGGTCAGCAAGTTGACCATTGTGATTGCAGTGGTCTGGATGTTCTATTCGCTCGATCTCACCTTCAGCACAATGCTGGGCGTGATGGCCTTCATGGGAATTCGCAGCCCGGAGATTGAAGATGAAGACAAGCCACCCGATCTCAGACGAATCATTCTCGGGTGGCTGCTGTTGGCCTTCCTCCTGATCGGCTTCACCCCCATTCCCTTCCGCATGCTTTAGCGAAGGGGCAGATGCGGCGGAGCGGGAGTGAAGCAACCCGGCTGGCAAGGCTACGTCAGCATTTCGCCGCGAGCCGTCTTACCGAGGACTTCCAGGCACCCCATCGCGAAGGCGGGCAGGTCATCCGGCTTGCGGCTGCTGACGAAGTTGCGGTCGACGACGACTTCCTGGTCGAGAAATAGCGCCCCCGCGTTTTCGAGATCATCTTTGATTCCCAGCGACCCGGTGGTTCGCACGTTGCGGTAGATGCCGGCGGAAATCGGCATCCACCCGCCATGGCAAATGGCGGCGACCAGCTTGCCGGCCGCGGCGAACTCTTGCAGCAACAGCTTCACATGCGGATCCCGACGGATCTTGTCGGGCATCCAGCCGCCGGGGCAGATGACGCCCGCATAGTCGCTCGACTTTTGACCCTTGATCGTCGCGTCGGATTTGCACGGGTAGCCGTGCTTCCCCTTGTAGACGACGTTCGCCTCCAGACCGGCGCAGACGACCTGGTAGCCCGCCTCGATGAGTCGGAGCTTGGGATACCAGACTTCGAGGTCTTCGTACTCGTCGCCGATGAACATGAGAATGGCGGGTTGGTTCGACATGATGGAACTCCGGGATGAGCGGTCAGTTGTGCTGATATTGGCTTCAAAGTGCTATGACAGACTCAGGTGAGTATGTCGTGAACCACGTGCCCATGCACGTCGGTGAGGCGGAACTGGCGACCCTGGAAGCGGTAGGTGAGCTGCTCGTGATCGATGCCCAGGAGGTGCAGAATCGTGGCCTGCAGATCGTGGACATGGACGGGTTTCTCCACCACGTTCATGCCCAAATCGTCGGATACGCCGTGGATGATCCCCGGCTTCACACCGCCACCCGCCATCCAGACAGTGAACGCGTACGGATGATGGTCGCGGCCCCAGCGCGGACGGTTGCCAATATCTCCCTGGATGAACGGCGTGCGGCCGAACTCGCCACCCCAGACGACCAGTGTGTCATCCAGCAGTCCGCGGGCTTTCAGATCCCGGACGAGCGCCGCCGAGGGTTGATCGGTGTCGCGGCACTGGTTGTAAAGTTCGGTGGTGAGGCTGTTGTGCTGGTCCCATCCGGCGTGCATGAGCTGCACACTGCGGACACCGCGCTCGACAAGCCGCCGGGCCATCAGGCAGTTGTAGGCGAACGATCCCGGCTGCGTGACCTGCGGGCCGTACATCTCCAGGGTCGCCGCCGTCTCGTCGGAGAAATCGGTCAGCTCGGGGACGCTCGTCTGCATGCGGAAGGCCATCTCGTACTGGGCGATCCGCGTGGCGATCTCCGGGTCGCCCACGAGGCTCTGCTTCTGCTGATTGAGTTCTTTCAGGTCATCCAGCATCGCGGCCCGGAAGTCGCGATTCAGACCGGGGCCATCTTTGAGATAGAGGACGGGGTCCTTGCTGCCACGGAACTTCACACCTTGGAATCGCGAGGGGAGGAAGCCGCTCCCCCAATAGAAGTCGTAGAAGATCTGGCCGCAGGAGGTGTCCTTTGTTACCGAAGTGAGGACGACATACGCGGGCAGATTCTCGGCTTCGCTTCCCAAGCCATACGACATCCAGGCACCCAGGGCGGGGCGGCCGGGAAGCTCGCTGCCGGTCATCATGAAGGTGATGGCCGGGGCGTGGTTGACCGCTTCCGTGTGCATCGACTGCACGAAGCAGAGGTCGTCAACGATCTGGGCCGTGTGCGGCATCAGGCTCGACACCCAGGCCCCCGATTGACCGTGCTGGGCAAACGGTTCGATGTGGCCGAGGACGAGCTTGCCGCTGGCGTTCCCGGTCATGGTGCTGAAGCGCCGTCCACCCACGTACGAGTCGGGCAAGGGCTGGCCGTGCAGTTCCCGCAGCTTGGGCTTGTGGTCGAAGAGGTCGACGTGCGTGGGGGCCCCGTTCTGGAAGAGGTAGATGACATGCTTGGCCTTGGGCGTGAACTGCGGAAAGCCCGCCACACCGGCCCCGTCGCGCGGCGTAGCCACAGGCGAGCTCTCGTTGGCACGACCCTCTTTGGCAAGCAGTTGGGACAAGCCCGCCAGCCCCAATCCCAGCGAACCACCTGTGGAACCCAAGAACTGGCGGCGGGTGAGGTCTCGAATCGCGGCGGCACGGAACGACTCTTCCACGGCGTTACTCCTTGGTGAGTGTTTCATCGATGTTGAGCAGGATCATGGCCACGGCCGTCCAGGCGGC
>PNLE01000250.1 GCA_013822855.1 Planctomyces sp. | reverse complement strand
ATTCAGCAGTCACCGGTCGGACGCCCGGTCGCCAGGCATGAACCAGCTTTCCCGCCGCATCCCGTTCGAGTTTCGGCTCAGCTTCCGTCGAGCCCGCCACTTCGCACGTATATCCCTCATACTGGCCAATCTCCTTCATCGCCGCGAGAGTCCGCTTCACCCGCATCAGGGGGAACGGCTGGCAGAAGTAGAGATAGCCATCATCCTCGACGGCTTCTTTCGTACGTCCATCTGAGACCAGAAACGTATGATTTTGGGAAACCGGATAGTTCACCTTCCCGGCGGGAAACTCGACGAGCGGCTCGAACTGATCGAGTTCATCGCTCCAGATTGCCAGGCCCCAGCGGTGTGATTCCAGGCCGCCGCGAATCTTGGAGTAACCCGCGACCATCCGCTCGCGACCTGTCTCATCCTTCAATGTGACGAGCCCGCCCATCCAGGTCGGGCCGTCGCCCGGCATGGGCATCATCGGTTTCACGCCCCCCTCCGGCTTGAGGAAGTAGCAATAATGCGGCGGTCGCTCGGACAGGCTCAGCCCCTTCGCCGACAGTTCGGTCGTCGCCCCCGTCATGTGGAAGTTGCCCAGCGGGTAGCCGATGCTGGGGGTATCACCCCAGAACCAATGCAGCTTGCCGCCATAGCGGGTGACCAGCACGCTGTCGCAACCCGCGATCCCCGCCGCTGCCGAGGGTTCCGGCGGGAGATCGGCGATCCCCAGTTCGCGAGACGCCCGGTAGATTCCCAGGCCCGTCGTGCGATAGAGCCGCTCGGCCAGTTGCCGCCGCGTCAAGGTGATGGTGGCCGTCTTCCCCGGTTCGATTCTCAGCCGCTGCCCCACGATGCCGAACCCATCCTTCGGAGCTTCGTATCCGGGTGAACGAATCGCGAAGTGAACCTCGCGTCCCACCAGTTCCGGCTCGCGAATCGTCACCCAGCCCAGGCTGTCGGTGATGAACACCTCCTGCGCCGTCGTGACCAGCTCCACCAAAGGCACCCCCCGCCGCGTCTCCCCATCGACCACGCGAATGCCAAACGGCTTTTCGTCGTTGGCAGCTGCGACAAGCGAGGCAAAGCCACTGACAAGGAGAATCAGCAGCAGGGAAACAGATCGCAGCATGAAGGCAGGCTTTCTTGTCGCGGGTGGCTGATCCATCGTCCGGGGGAGCCGGGCCTGTTAAATTGAGGGGGAAGAGACCCAGGTCATTACTCACAATCCGCCTGATTGCCACCCCGCATGCCAGTCTACACGAACATCTCGACCTACCGCTTCGCCCCGCTGACAGATCTCAAGCCACTGCGGGAACGGCTGCTTTCGTTTTGCCATGACCGGCAACTCAAGGGGACGATCCTCCTCAGCACCGAGGGGATCAACATGTTCGTCGCTGGCCCGCGCGAGAGGGTCGACGAACTCCTGGAAGAAGTCCGGCTCATCCCCGGCCTCGAAGGCCTTCCCGCCAAGTACAGCGACAGCAACCATCAGCCCTTCACCCGCATGCTGGTGCGCATCAAGCAGGAGATCATCGCCTTCGGTGTGCCGGGGATCGACCCCAGCCAGCGACCCGCGCCCAAACTCTCGCCGCACGAGCTCAAAGCGTGGCTCGATGAAGGGCGGCCCGTCACGCTCCTCGATACCCGCAACGACTACGAGGTGAAGCTGGGAACATTCACTGGCGCTATCGATCTGGATCTACAAACCTTCCGCGACTTTCCCGAAGTCTCGCGCAAGAAGCTCCCGCCGGAACTCAAACAGCAGCCAGTGGTGATGTTCTGCACGGGGGGAATCCGCTGCGAGAAAGCGGGGCCGTTCCTCGTGAAGGAAGGCTACGAACAGGTCTATCAACTCGATGGCGGTATCCTCAAATATTTCGAGGAATGCGGCAACGCCCACTATCAGGGCGAGTGCTTCGTCTTCGACCAGCGCGTCGGCGTCGATGCGAACCTCTCCGAGTCGTCGACCACGCAGTGCCTCAAGTGCCAGACGCCGCTCACCACAGAGGAACAGGCCGACGCGCGGTATGTGATCGGCCGCTCGTGCCCCTATTGCTTCAAGACCACCGCCGAGGCCATGGCCGAGCGGATCGCCGCGCGGGAAGCCGCCTTGATGCGGGCCGCGACACCCCTTCCCGGCTGCATCCCCTACGACAACCTGCGGCCTTTGCAAGTCTCGCTGAAGCATCAAGGTCTGACCGTCCGCCAGTTCCTCGAACAAGTGCTACCCCATTTGGAACCTTCGCTGTGGGAGCAGGCGGCGGCGGAAGGGCTGCTGCTGAACTCCAGCGAAGAGCCGGTCTCGTTGGAGAAGATCGTCGAGCCGGGCGAGCGGATTCTGCACAAGCTGCCGGGAACGATCGAGCCGCCAGTGGATGCCAATATCCGCCTGCTGTACGAAGACGAGGCGGTGATCGTGATCAACAAGCCCGCCCCACTGCCGGTCCATGCCAGCGGGCGGTTCCATCGGAACACGCTGCAGTATCTGCTCGCGCAGGTCTACGACCCGCAAAGCCCTCGGGCAGCCCATCGGCTGGATGCCATGACGACCGGCGTGCTGGTCCTCTCGCGCACGCGGCACATGGCGGGGCGCTTGCAGCCGCAGTTCTCGCGGCAGGAAGTCGAGAAGGTCTATCTCGCGCGGGCGCAGGGCTTGCCCACGGAAGAGACGTTCGAGTGCCACGCTCCGATGACCGACATCGCCGGCGTCATGGGCTCGCGGGAAGTGGATGAAGCCGGCGGCGTAGCGGCCAGCACCACCTTCCGCGTGCTCCAGCGCTTCGAGGACGGCACCACTCTCTTGGAAGTGCGACCCCTCACGGGGAGAACCAACCAGATCCGCGTCCACCTCTGGCACCTGGGCCTCCCCATCCAGGGTGACCCGCTCTACTTGAAGTCCGGCGACCTGGCCACCCAGCCCGGCGATCCCGGCATCCCCCTCTGCCTCCACGCCTGGAAAATCACCTTCCGCCACCCCGTCAAAGGCGACCGTATGGAGTTGACCGCCCAGCCACCTGTATGGGCAGAAAATCACGGCCAACCGTAGGGCAGGCTCCCGCCTGCCAATTGAGCATCCCACCGGTATCGACTAAATATCGCCTGACCGACACCTCGGCAAAGTGGCCGACTACCCTGAGGAGTTCGCCACGAAAGAGGGGGCGCCGCTGGTGCTGATGACATTGAAGAAAAGGCTCGGAAAAGAATAGTTAGTCCCGCTGCCTGGTTTGATGGTCATTTAAGACCGGAATACCCAGGTGTTTTACTTCAAGCATTGACGACCGAAAGGCTTCACAGCGTGTCACGATCGAAGTGGCTGTTGACAGTTTCACTGCTGGTGGCTGCGATCACCCTTTTCTCGCTGTATCCGCGATTTGGTCGAGTCATTGCGTATCGAGACCTGGTCACGGGTTCCCCTGCCTCTTCCCGCCTCGCCATTCGGCCACTTTCCATCGAGCCCCACCTGGCCACCAAGACCGAGACTATTGATACCAACTATTCACAGTTTGCCGTGCCCGCCGCAGTCTTCACACAACTCGATTCCCTCAAGACCTGGTTGAAGCTGCATGATGCCGGTGACCGTCGGGTGTTGCTGACAGAGCCCCATTACGACACCCAGTTCTCGGCGGACGGCAACTACACGTTCTTCCTTCAATCACTTCATGAGCAACCCCTCAGCTCATGGCAGGTGTTCATGATGTCTGAGGCCGACTACTCATCACACTGGAAGCGGATCACAGCAAAACTTGCGACTACATATGCTGATCGTGATGTGTCGTTCTTTCAGACATCCCATACGAAGGGGATCATCCGCTACGGATCGACCGCCGACTATCCGGATGTCATCAATCTGATCATCTGGGACAATGTGCATCCAATTTCCCAAGAGTTGATCGTCACCATTCCGTATCCGCAGCTTCGAGAAATGACGGCACAGTCAATCGCGGCCAGTTATTGCTTCACATTACATGTCGTTCCACCACGCGAAACACTTCTGCAGCTGGCGAGGGAAGCGAGCGAATCTTTCACGGCACATGTCGACCCATGAGGCTGTGCGAACGGCAATCAACCCTCGCTGGTCCTCTGAGAGAGAGTCTCCGCCACGGGACCGGTGGAAAGGTGTGTGGGTCTTCACGCTCGACTGGGCGAGGAGGGCCATTTCACTCACGGCGTTTGCTTTGAACGCCGGGGATCGACTTTCCGACAAGTGCTGGCGAAGCCGGAGAATCGTTAAAATGCGTGCCGGCAATTCCGCGAACGGGCCAAGCGGCCGATACTTTCACGGGTGCTGCGGGGTTTGAATGGGGGTGGCGGTCTCGAATCGGGTCGGTCGGCGGGGGTTGTCCCATGGTTTTTACTGGTGAAACGGGTGGTTGGGTGAGTGGCGGCTGGATCAAGTGCCGGCTGTGGGCCGTTTGCGCGGGGCTGGTGCTGCCGGTCTTCGCACAGGTCCCCGCCGTTGCCCAGGACGAGGATCGCTCGGCCCGGTTCTGGTCGATGATGGACCGCAATGGCGATGGCGTTCTCGAAGGGGAAGAGATTCCCGGCATGATGCGCGGGCGACTCGAAGAGGCCGGCATCGATCTCTCCCGCCCCGTCTCCCGCGACGACTTCAACGATGTCATGTCACAGATGCGGCGGCAACGCGAAGAATCGGGTGGCGGCTTCGGCCCGCCCGGTGGTGGTGGTTTTGGTCCTCCCGGCGGTGGCGGGTTTGGCCCCCCTGGTGGAGGAGGTTTCGGGCCACCAGGCGGCGGCTTCGGAGGTCGTGGTGAAGGGGGTGGCCCGCCCGGCGGCGGCTTCGGCGGCCGGGGTGGCGACAGTGGTCGCGGTGAGGGTGGTCGCGGCGGTGAAGACCGGGGACGCGGCGGCGATCGCGGCCGGGGCGATTCCAAGAGCGCGAAGGAAGTCCCCAAGTACGATTTCTCACGCGAGCTCCCCGAAGACTACAAGCCGCTCGACCTCGATAGCGACAAGCAAATCTCGTTCGCGGAATGGCCCCGCAGCCGTCGATCGGAGTTCGCCTCCTACGATCACAACGGCGACGGCTTCATCACGCCGGCGGAGATCAAGATTCCCGCGTTCGTCACCAAAACCGCCGACGACATCCTGGGGGAAGCGCTGGCCGCCCGTTTGATGGGCAACCCTTTTCCGCCAAGTGGTGCCACCCTGGCCACCACATCCAGTAGCAGTGTTTCTCTGGGATCAGCCGCTCCTTCGGAAGGCCGTGATCGCGGTCGCGGAGATCGCGGTGATCGCGGCGGCAAAGGGGGGCCACCGTCGAAGGACACCCCCGCGGCAGATCCGATCCTCGTCGAAGCCAACGGCTATTTCGACCGCCTCGACACCAACAAGAACGGCGTCGTCGATCCCGATGAATGGAGTGTCAGCAAGCGCCTCAAACCCTTGTTCGAGAAGGCCGGCGTCGATCTCTCGAAGCCACTCAATAAAGAAGATTTCGCCGCCGGTTATCGCAAAACCAAAGGGTAAAGCGCAAGCTCAAGGGGAGTGATTCCTCCCGCTGCTTCCTTTCCCGATGGGGTCCGCCGCATGTCAACTCCCTTGGAACAGGCGGCTGCGAACCTCGCGCAGATCCTCAAAGACCGGCAACTGAGGCTCGTCCTCGCGGAGAGCTGCACGGCGGGACTGGTCGCCGCCACGCTCTCCCGCACGCCCGGCATCAGTGCCTGGTTCTGTGGCTCGGCGGTGGTCTATCAGGAAGGAACCAAGGTCGCCTGGCTGGGTGTCTCGCCCCAGACGCTGGAGCAGTTCACCGCCGTCAGCCAGGAAACCGGCTTCGAGATGGCCCAGGGTGTCTTGAGGCAGACCCCCCACGCCGATGTCGCCGCTTCGATCACCGGCCACCTCGGCCC
>PNLE01000249.1 GCA_013822855.1 Planctomyces sp. | reverse complement strand
AGAAGTCCACGCCACGGGGGTGGCCCTGGGAGTTGTGGATCCAGAAGCGGGGTTTCGCGGCCAGAGAGGGGGTGAGGTAGCCATCAATGACCAGGGAGCCGCGCGGGCCGACGGCTTCCCACCAGGCGCGGGGAGGGAGGCCGGTCGAGACTTCGATGGTGGCGATCAACCCTGCCAAGGAGAGCGTGTAGACAAGCAGTTCAGCGGGGAATGTTTGGCCGCCGACAGTTTGCCTAGCGGCTGTCACATTCGGTGGCAGCTGCTGGCGGGACGGTTCACCCAGCAGGAACGCCACGGTCGAGGCGGCTTGCCACTGCAGGGTGTTGAAGTCGCGCCGATCGGGTGAGGAGAGGGCGATCGTCAGCCGGCGGAGGGGGCCGAGGAGATGCTTGGGTGAATCTTCGGAGGGTTGCTCGGTTTCAGCTTTGATCGTCACGAGTTCGGCGAGTTGGCCTGCCAGGGGATGCGATAACCAGGAAACCTCGTCAACGACAACCTGTTGAGATGTGGCGGCTGCGAGGAATCGTTGCGCGTCGAGGCGACCTTCCAGCAGATGCACGGTGTGTTGCCGGAAGCGGGATTCGTCCCACGGGTCTTCGGCCCGCCACCAGCAGATGTCGAGAGCCGTTTGCCGGTGGAGGAACTGCTGGAGATCTGCGGGTGAATCCATGAGGATTGATCACGTGGACTGGTGGATGTCTTTTCAATCCGGAGGATTATAGGCGGGGTGGCGGATTTCACCCGAACCGGCTGATGTGGGGACGTTCGGTGAGATGAGGTTCTGGAAGGTTGTTGTGCGGAAGGTGGGGCATCTTGTGGACGTGGCTGCGCACGTCCACCCGGCCAAAAGTTGGCCGGGCCACCCGCTGCCGCTGCCGATGACAATGTTTTGGGAGGGATTCTCGTCAATGAAAAGACTCTCCGGAAGGGGGCTCCCGGAGAGTCTAATAAAAATCGCAATTTGAAATGGCGACTTAAAAGCCCCAAACATGCCCGCACAAGGCTGCGGGGCATGCCACCCATATTCTGGGATTTCGTTATGAAAATTCAGTCTTGGACGTGGGGTGTCGCGGGCATTTTTTCGAGGATCTTGTCGATGAGGCCGTAGGCTTTGGCCTGGTCGGGCATCATGAAGTTGTCGCGGTCTGTGTCGCGTTCGATCTGGTCGTAGGTCTGGCCGGTGTGCTTGAGGAGGATTTCGTTCATGCGGCGTTTGACGCGCAGGACCTCCTTGGCGTGGATCTCGAGTTCGGTGGCAGTTCCCTGCATCCCCGCGAGGGGCTGGTGGATCATGATCCGACCGTTGGGGAGCGAGTGCCGCTTGCCTGCCGCGCCGGCGGTGAGGAGGAGTGCCCCCATGCTGGCGCACTGGCCGAGGCAATAGGTGGCGACATCGCACGAGAGGTACTGCATCGTGTCGTAGATGGCCATGCCCGAGGTGATCGAGCCGCCGGGCGAGTTGATGTAGAGGTGGATGTCGGCCTTGCTGTCCTCGAACTGGAGGTAGAGGAGCTGGGCGACAATGGTGTTGGCGACGTTGTCGTCGATGCCGCTGCCCAGGATGATGATGCGGTCACGGAGCAGGCGACTGTAGATGTCCATCGCCCGTTCATCGCGGCCGTTCTTCTCGATGACGTAGGGAACCAGGTTGGTCATGCTGACTTCTCACACGAGAAAAGGGACGTTGGAATCAAAACGCCGATGAAGGATTAAGCCTGGACTTCGCCGGAAGGGTTGACCATGGGGGTTTCGCCTTCGGGCTTGTTGGGGGGCAGGGGAATGCCAACGGGAGGCTTTTTGGGATTGCTGAGGACATCGTCGACGATGCCGTAATCCTTGGCCTGGTAGGCGTTCATGTAGTAATCGCGTTCGGTGTCGCGGGCGATGATTTCGATGGGCTGGGAGCAGTGGTGGGCGAGGATCTCGTTGAGGACGCGGCGGGTGTCGAGGATGTCGCGGGCCTGGATTTCGATATCGGAGACCTGGCCACCGACTTCGCCGTAGGGCTGGTGGATCATCACCTTGCCGTGGGGGAGGCAGTAGCGTTTGCCCTTGGTGCCGCCCGCGAGGACGATCGCGCCGCCACTGGCGGCGAGGCCGACGCAGTAGGTGGCGATATCGCACTGGAGGAACTGCATGGTGTCGTAGATGGCCATGGTGGCGGTGACGGAGCCGCCGGGCGAGTTGACGTAGAAGTGGATGTCCTGATGGCGGTTTTCAGCCTGCAGGAAGAGGAGCTTCATGACGATCATGTTGGCGCTGGCGTCATGGATCGGGCCATCGAGAAAGATGATCCGATTTTCCAGAAGCAGGTCGCCCAGCCCCATCTGCCGCTGGCGGGAATAGCTTCCCGCAGCGCTGGCTGCCATCCAATCACCCAGACCGGAATCAGGTCGTCCCACGAGAGGCACTCCTTCTGTGTGTCGTCTTCTGTGTGTCGTTCGCGTCGGGGCCGGATGCCACCGACGGTCTTTGCACGGATCTTGATCTTGCTGGAATTGTTGGACCATGGCCGCTCTATCACCGAGGCTGATCGAGCTGGCACCACCCTATGGACGGGAATGACCGCCAAGGTGCCCCCTAAGATGGCGAGCATCCACTGGATGGCCGGCCCGTAATCGAAAAGTGCCACTTCTTCCGAAGTGGCACTTTTCCAGGTCGGCGGGGGATTATTCGTCGCTGTCGTCTTCCTGACCATCCTCGATTGTGCCGACTGTCGAGCCGGCCACCGAGTGGGGGAGGGCGAAGATGCTGTCGGAGTCGCCGGACTCCATGGGGACGTCCTCGAAGGTGGCGTGGGCGAGGATGTGATCGACGGCCTTGCGTTCGCGGATCTGGGCTTCGAGGTTCTCGATCATGCCGTTCTTCTGGAGCTTGGCCCGCAGCTTGCGGGGTGTTTCCATCTGCTGGTAGGCCATGAGACCGATCTCGGCGTCGATCTCGTAGGGCTCGACTTCGATCGTCTCCTGGGTGGCGATGCGATCGAGGACGAAGTGTTCCTTGAGGGCCTGGCGGGTCGTGGAGAGCGACTTCTGGCGGAGTTCGTTCTCGCGGGCCCGGATGTCGTCGATCGTGAAACCGGCCTGCTGCATTTCGAGCATTTCGCGACGCAGGGCGTTGTCGACCTGGCGGCGGACGAGCGACTCGGGGAGATCCCAGTCGGCGGAGGCGGTCATCTGCTCGAGCACCTGGCGGCGGGTTTCCTGCCGCTGGCGGTAGGTCACCTGGCGTTCGAGGGTCTTGCGGACTTCGGTGCGGACTTCATCGGCGGATTCGAGGGCGAATTCCTGGGCGATCTCCTCGACCGACTTGAGGTCGTATTCGAGAACGTTGATGAGCGTGACGACGACTTCGATCGTTTCGCCGCGGAGTTCGACGTTTTCGGCTTCGGGAGTCACGACCAGCGAAGTGGTCTTGGAGTCGCCGGCCTTGGCACCGATGAGAAGCTGGTCAAAGCCCGTGATTTCGCCGTCACGCAGCTTGAGGGTGGGGCGGACGACGACGCGCTGGCTCGAGAGTGTCGAGAGGCGGTTTTCCTTGTGGCGGAATTCGAAGGTGACGCGGGCGTAATCGCCGGCGGCCACTTCGCGATCGACGACGCGTTCGGTGGCGCGTTCGGTCTGGTATTCACGGATCCGCTTGTCGATCTCGGCATCGGTCACCGTGTGGACGGGACGCTTGATGTTGAGGCCGGCGTAGGCGGGGAGTTCGAAGTCGGGCCGGACTTCGACGTCGAATTCGTATTCAAAGTCGCCGGTGTCGGGGATCTGGAGGCTGGCGACATCGAACTGGGGCTCGTCGATCGGTTCGATCGACTTGTCATCGCCGAGTTGTTCGAGGCTTTCGATGAGGAGCTTCTCGCGGATGCGCTCGGAGATCTCCTTGTGGAAGCGGCGTTCGATCAAGGCGGCGGGGACTTTGCCGACGCGGAAACCGGGGACGGAGGCGGAGGTGCCGAATTCCTTGACGCACTGCTGGCGTGCCTCCTTGATCTCGGCTTCGGCGATCTTCACGCGGACATGGCGGCGGCAGGGGCCGGTGTTCTGGACATCGACTTCAAGAGCCAGCTTGCGCTTGCCATCCGCTTCAGCCACTTCCGAGACAGTATCAGTCGACATGAGATGCCACCTTCAAATCAAGAAACAGTCGCCGGGAAGGAGCCAGTCGCCCCGCCACTCTGTAAATGTTGAACTAGGTCAATAATGAACCAAGTCTGTGCAAACCGCGAAGGTTCCGGCGAGACCCGTGAGGGCGGGTCTCGAAAAACCTCTGCAAAACCGTAGGGGACTGACTGCCGGAAAGCCAGCGAGGACGATCCGGCGTTGCCAATCCCGATGTCAAATTCTCGTTTGGCCGAGGTCGGAAAACGAGAAAGGCGACTTTGAACACGTTCGCCGCAGGCTGACATCACGCCAACATGCGGTCAACTTCGTGCCAAGCCGCCTTCATGCATCCGTCAACTGCCATCGATCCGGTGGAAACCATCGCCCCGAGATTGAATCCGGGACAGGGGTTACGCCGGTTGATGCTGCGGAGAGGATTCCCTCGTGGGAGCCTCTCCAAAAGGAAGCGGACGAAGGGACTCGAACCCTCGACATCGACCTTGGCAAGGTCGTGCTCTACCAACTGAGCTACGTCCGCAGTTTGGGAGAAATTGCCAGCGACGATTGAACGGCACTGAAAACTTCCGAAACGCATGATACGCGCTAGCCCTGATCCGTCAAGGCAACGGGGGCTTCGCGGATGTTGACAGAGGCCGGAGGAGGGATCCGTTCGTGGTGTCTGTCGGGGTGTGGTACGCCGTCAACATGGGGTGTTTTGGCAGCGTGATCCGTAAGTCTTTTCTGCTGAGCATGTTGCAACCCGTTCTTGGAGACTGGAGCGGGTGATGTGGTGGAATGGCAACGGATGTCAAGGTTTGTGATCAATTCGCCAAACGGGAGGGTCAAATCCGTCGAAACGATGCAACATCCTTGCTCATAACGCGTTGTGCGATGTGCCGATGGCGGCGGGAAAGGTGATCGGCAGGGCTTGCCCAGAATTGGCATTCAACCTGCTTTACACATCCTCCACTCTGCGAGACACGGTGTTCAACAAAAACGGTGTTGAACGAAACCAGTGTCGGAATCGCGAGTCACACACACCAGCGACGCTTGTCGCCAGAAAGGTCTGCCACCATGTCTCAGCTCATCAGCGCCCTGTACCGCGACGAAGCCGGCTTTATTGTTTCCGCCGAATTGGTCCTGGTTTCGACCATCGCCGTCCTGGCGATGATTGTCGGATTGTCGGAAGTCGCCCTCAATGTGAACAACGAGTTGGAAGATGTGGGAAGTTCCTACGGGAAGATGTCGCAAGCTTATCAGTACCAGGGCCTGAGCGGCCACAACGCCTGCTGGGGCGGGAGCAGCTGGTACGAAGTGATCGACTTCTGCGACGAAGACGGCGACATTGTGCCGAACAATGATGTGAGCGGGGAACGGCGGTAAGGGGGGGATTTGGTGTTGGGTATTGGGGGTTGGGAATTGGCGAGATTTCAACCCTTCTGGCTTTCATCCCGTTTCTGCGTGACATGCCTCTGGATTTGGTGCTGGATACGGTCTAGGGTCATGTTGAAGGTTGGCCGCTGTGAAACTCCGATTTCTATACGGTGGGCAAGTGACAGGAGGCCTCGGGTGCCCTGAAACTTCGATCCGGCCTCACTTGAGACCCTTAAAGACCCACTGAGCAGTAGGTCTCTGACAACGAAGCCTTCTCTGTCTGCGGCACAGGTGGCGAGCAGACCGGTGACCTGTGCCCTTCTGCGGTTCATGTATGCAGGTGAGAAATGCAATTGGTAAATCAGCAATGGCGACGGAGAGATGCC
>PNLE01000248.1 GCA_013822855.1 Planctomyces sp. | reverse complement strand
ACTCCAATATAAGAACATCTACAATCAGACAGGTGCGGGCAATGATCCCCCAACCACCGGTGTGGATCAGATTTTCAACGATTCCGATACGACGACGATCGTCTCGCCAATGCTCGAACAATCATTGCTGGTGCGGGCACCGCTTCTGAGCTATGTCCCCCTGATCAAGCGAATGGCCTTTTTTGAACAAGCCCAGTTCCAGTTTGGTTATACCTTCACCATGCTGGGTGAAGTCTATCGACCTGAAGAGAACATCGTCTGGCGGGGTGCTCCCCTGCAGACCTCCATCGGCGACAACCGCAGCACTTTCTGGACGCAAGCGTGGAGTTTCGGTGTGGAATGGAACTACTAGCAACTTCGTGTCGCCCAGTCAGTATCCACCGCTGGCTTGATGCGAGATGAGGAAATCCACGGTTGACATTCGCGTAGACCCGACTGGCAAACTTGCCCGTCGGGTCTTTTCGCATGCAAGGATTACGGACATTTTCGTATGACCCTTGCCACTCAACATCCTTCATCGCTTCGCCCGCCCCGGCTCGAGTTCCGAAATCCGAGTTGAGAGGGCTAACTGTCCGAGGCCGCATCTCCGGGTGGCGTCAGCACCTTTTCCAACTCCGTCAGCAACTGTTCCAGGCGGAAAGGCTTGTAGAGCGCCGATTTCAGGCCCATCTGCCTCGCCTTGACGATCGAGTGGGAGGGGTCGTAGCCGAAGCCCGTCATCAGGATCACCGGCAAGTGCTCGTTGAGTTGTCGGATCTTCACGAAGCAGTCGAAGCCCGTCATGTCCGGCAGGCGGATATCGATGATCGCCGCATCATAGTGGTAACCCCTCACGAGGCGTTCCGCCTCGATGCCGCTGCTGGCCGCTTCGACAACGCACCCGAACCGCACCAGCAGGTCGTTGGCCGCTTGCCGGATGGTGTCGTCCTGGTCGACAACCAGGATCCGCTTGCCGCGGATCTTCGCCCGTTGGGCGGGCAGATAGGCGACTGGCGCGTGGGGCAGTGCTGGCTGTGCCGCCTCGCCGATCTTCATGATGAGATCGCGGATGCCACGTGTGTGGTTGATCACCCGTTGCAGGCGTTCGCAGATCTCGGGCTGGTGGCCAATGAAGCCGTCGAGTACCCAGTTGGCATCCCCGAGGATCTCCGACAAAGGCCGATGGATCTCCCGTAGCACGAGATTCATGCTTTCGCTTTGCGTCGTCATTTTCTCGACGGCCAACAATTCCAGCGTATTCAAGGCGATGGCGATCTCACGCGCGAACAGCTCGAGGAATTGCAAGTCGCGATGCGAGAACGCACCCACTTTTGAACTCTCGACGTTGAACGTTCCGAAGACCTCGTCGTGCAGAATCAGAGGCACGGTGAGTGAACTGCAGGCACCCAGCGCTCCAGGAAGATAAAGCGGATCGGTGGAGGTCTCTTCGCACAGGTAGCTGTTGCCGGTGGCGGCCACATAGCCGGTGACGCCATTCCCCTGGGCGCTCGCGTACAGTTCGCGGTGCGAGGCCTCTTCGGTCATCCCCACGTGGAGCAAGGGTTCGAGATGCTTGGTCTTGCGATCTAACAGGCGAATCTCGATGGTCTCGTAGTTGAGCGTATCCTGGGTGAACTGGATGATCTTCTGCTTCAGTAGTTCGATGCGGTCCTCGACCGACATCTCGATCAGTTCTTCCGCGGACAGATCGCCCAACTCCCTCCCCGCCTGATGGATCGCGTTCAGCTTCTCCCGCTCCAAAACATCGCTGGTGATGTCATGGATTGTGACGACCAACCCGAGGGGCAGATCGGCATCAGGCTGCATGATGGGCGACGCCAGGATCTCCAGAAACTGTTTGTCGTTGAGACGCAGTTTGGTGCGGGTCGTCTCTCCAGTCGCAAGTGCCCGGTTCAGCGGGGCGAAGTCAGGGCCTTCGATCTGCGGATTTTGCAGGACGGTAAAGAAGTCGCCGCCAGCGATCTCCGCTGTTCCGGCGAGTTCCTCGATGCGGCGGTTCCACCACAGGACCTGCTGCTGGATATTGAGCACCACCAGACCATCCGGCAGATGCTGGACGATCGCGTTGATCTCGTTCAATCGGATCGCCAAACGGGCCATGGGGCCGACGGCCAGAACGGCATCCGGCAGCTCGCTGGGAACGGCTTCGGAAAAAGGAGTCGCCGGGGCCAGCACCTCGACCGAGAACCCGCGCAGCCGATCCAGTATCTGCTGGTGCTGATCGCTGCTTGCTCCGAGAACCACCACCCGGTCGGGAACAGCCACGAACCACCCTTCAAATGAGCGACGATGTCTGGGATTTACTGTGTGAACTCAGACAATAAGTTACCCTCGATCGTCGCACAATTGCATGGTAAACCCGGAATTTGTCTCCACTTCCTTCCAGGGCGGTTAGTTCCGCCAATCGGCGTTGCATGCCCCAGGCGTGGGCGGCCTCGACTCGGCCCAAATTTTTAAGTCTCGAATCAAACGGTTTGCAAGCTCTTGGTGGGTGAATAGACCGCCGACTTGCAGGTACGGACGCGCTGGAATCGGTTGGTGACACCCAGAACCGTTTCCGCCGCCCCCAGAACCAGGTATCCATCCGAACGCAGTTGTTTCTCCATCCGGTCGAGAATGGCCGTCTTGTTGATCTGCTCGAAGTAGATCAGCACGTTGCGGCAGAAGATCAGGTCGAATTCACCCAGAGAAGTGAAGGATTCGAGCAGGTTGAGCGTTCGGAATGTCACCGAACTCCTCAGATCGTCTGTGATTTGCCAGCCTTGGGGCACTTGGCGGAAATATTTCACGAGAAGTTGAATCGGCAGCCCCCGTTGCACCTCAAACTGGGAGTAGATGCCATTTTTTGCCTTTGCGAGGGCCTGTTGGCTGATGTCGGTGCCGATCATCTCGATTCGCCAGCCGGCGAGTTGAGGGAATGACTCGCGGAGGGTCATCAGCAGCGAGTAGGCCTCCTGCCCCGTCGAAGCCGCCGCCGACCAGATCCGCAGCCGGCGCGTGGTCTGACGAGCGGCGATCATGTCCGGCAGCAACTGATCGCGAAGTTCGTCGAACGGTGTGCGATCGCGAAAAAATAGTGTCTCGTTCGTCGTCATGGCCTCGGTGATCGTAGCTGCCAGACTTTCGTCGCGACTGGTCCTGAGTCGCCGGACCAACTCCGCCAAGGACGTCAATCCGAGCGAATTCGCGATGGGAAGGAGTCGTGCCTCCAGCAGATATTCCTTGCCGGCACCGAGGGCCAGTCCCGATCGCTTGGCGACGAGTGATGACAGGAATTCGTAATCGTTCGGATCGATGCTCATGCAACCCCTTTCCACGCAGCGATTTGTCGGATCCTGGACGGGATCTCCGACAGTGGCAGGCATTCGTCGCACAGTCCCGCCTTGACGACCGCGCCGGGCATTCCCCAGACGACACTGGAAGCAGCATCCTGGGCCAGAATGTATCCATCCGCCTGATGAACCAGCTGGATGCTTTCGATGCCATCGTCGCCCATGCCGGTCAGCATCACCGCCGCCAACCGCTTGCCCCACACTTCGGCGGCAGATCGAAAAAGAGGATTGACGGAGGGGCGGCAATAGTGCTCGGGAGGATTCTGGTTGAGCCGCGCGAAGACGTCGTTCCCTTGTCGCACGACTTCCAGATGATAATCGCCAGGGGCCACGTAAATTTGCCGTGGGCGAATGGGCATCCCTGTCTGGGCCTCAACACAAACCCGTCGCGCGTCGCTTCCCAGATGCTTGGCAAGCATCGGCGTGAAAGCCGCTGGCATGTGCTGCACGATCAGTATGGGTTGCCAGATGGTTTCATCGATGTTGGAGAGAATCTGGCTCAAAGCCTTCGGCCCCCCTGTGCTGGTGCCAATAACGATGGCGTCGATGGCGCGTGGCATCTTGCGGCGAAATGAAGCGACGGCGGGTGGTGCCTCACGGTGCCGGATCGTTGCCGATGAACCATTGAAAGTAGACGATGAACGGGTTCTTTGCCCGCCTGCCTCGGTAGTGAAGCCGTCTGCCAGGCTGGCAGATACGGGTTGCTCAAGATCGGGACGGATCACCAGCGCCTGGATGAGTGGCACGAGTTCCGCACCCACTTGGGCAATCGCGTCGGCTGCGGATTTCGCTTGCGGTTTAGCCACGCAACCCGCCGCACCTTGCGCCAGTGCCTGAACAGTCACCTGGGCTCCCGCTGTGGTTAACGCGCTGGCCATGATCACATGGACGCGTGGAAACTCGGCTTGGATATGCCGCAAGGCCTCAAGGCCGTTCATCACCGGCATTTCCACATCGAGCAGCACGACATCAACAGGGTTGCGGCGGAGGAACGCAAGGGCGGCTTCGCCATGCATCGCTGTGCCGGCGAGTTTGAAACCTTCCGTCCCCTCAATGACTCGCGCCATGAGACCGCGGATCACCGCCGAGTCATCGACCACCAGGACCGAAACAGGTCTGGGGCTCATAGAATTCCCGCCCCGGCTAGCTTCTCACGGACAATCTCCTCGGTGAAAGGCTTCATGATGTATTCGTTGGCCCCGGCCTGCATCGCCTCCAAAATCCGCGGCAGATCGTTCTCCGTCGTGCACATGATCACGGCCGGCTGCGGCTGCGTTTTGTCCTCCCGCAGTTTGCGCAGAAACGTGATGCCATCCATCACTGGCATGTTCCAGTCGAGCAGGATGGCGTCAACCTCTGGGTGTTCCTGGATTCGATCCCACGCCTGACTCCCATCCTCAGCTTCCAGAATCGCAATTCCCAAGGGAGCGACCATGCGTTTTGTCGCCAGGCGGACAGCACGGGAATCATCAACCAGCAGCAATGTCTTCATGCAGCGGACCTTCCGGAGACGGCTCGGGTTTCCAGTGAAAAAGCCGATCTGCCATCGCGGACTGCGGGCGGTTTCGCGGCAACCATCCGCAGCCGTTGGCTTCTCATCGATTTAGTGGGATCGCAACTTCTGCAGGAACAGGGTCGTCGCCTGATCCAGCCGGTTCGATTCGATTGAAAGACCTTCGGCGGCGGTGAGGATGTCTCCCGCCCCCTTGCCCCCTTCATCGGCGGCCTGTGAAACACCCGTGATGTTCGAGGACACTTCCGCCGTCCCGCGGGCCGCTTCGGAAACGTTGCGGGAGATTTCGTTGGTCGCCGCCGATTGTTCTTCGACGGCACTGGCGATCGTGGTGCTGATCTCGTTGATCTTGCGGATCGATTCGCCGATCGACCCGATCGCGGTGATCGCGACACCCGTCGCGCTCTGAATGGCGTTGATCTTCTGGCTGATCTCCTCGGTCGCCTTGGCTGTCTGGCGGGCCAGTTCCTTCACTTCGTTGGCGACCACGGCGAAGCCCTTGCCCGCCTCGCCAGCCCGAGCCGCTTCGATCGTGGCGTTGAGCGCCAGAAGATTCGTCTGCTGGGCAATCGAGGTGATCACCTTGACGACCTGGCCGATCTCGTGGCTCGATGAACCGAGGTCACGAATCGTCGAGTTGGTACGCTCGGCGTCATGCACCGCCGTAGCCGTCATCTTGGAAGCTTCCTGCACATGCCGCGCGATCTCGCTGATCGACTTCGACAGTTCCTCGGAAGCGGAGGAGACCGTCTCCACATTTCGCGTGGCCTCCTCGCTCGCCGCCGCCACAACCTGGGCTTGTCGGGCGGTTTCATCGGATGTCGCCGCCAGCGACTTCGCACTGGCCTGCATTTCGGTCGCCGACGAGGTGACGATCTCGACGATGCCGCGGATGTCCTTCTCGAAGGTGTCGGCCATCTGCACCTGATCGGTGATGACGTCGAAGGTCACCATCGGGCCGACATAATCACCTTTCTTGTCGTAGATGGCGTTGACCTGCACATCGAGATGATCGCCACCAATTTGAGTGCGTGTTGAGTAGGGCAGGTTGTCGGCCTTGCCGAGAATCCGATCCTGGAGTTCA
>PNLE01000247.1 GCA_013822855.1 Planctomyces sp. | reverse complement strand
CTGATCGGTTGGTTGAAGGAATACCGGCGGGTCTTCTCCCGGTTCGAGAAGACGGCCAAGAACTTCGGAGGCATGCTCCGCATCGCCTTCCTCCAGAGAGACATGAAACGTCTACTAGGCAGAAAATAGTTTTCAAACAGGGCGAAGGTCGTCTCATGGCATTAGTTACGAAGGAAGACGACGAGGGCAGGAAATGGCGTGTGGCAACTCTCTGGAAGTCAAAGTCATTCCGTAGGGCCTGCACACTCTTGGCCTGCTGGTACTTTGTCCTCCGCCCGATCTTGATTATTGCATTCGAAATACCGGGGCCGTGGGGTCCGCCATTGAATGTTTCCCTCCAGGAAGGATGGGAAATTGAACTCAAATGTCGCCGCCTCGGACGCGAAACGGATGAATTCCTTTCAGTGGTTTCTCCGTCAGGCATGTTACAAGAACATATCGTCAACAGCTTTCACGCTTTGGGAGTGAACTACGCCATCGTCCGGCGGAGCCCGGCACCTGAATGTCGAATATGGATTGAATCGGAAGGTGAAGTTGTCTCCAGTCTTGATCTCAGGAGTGGAGATTTCTGGAACAGCATCAGCCAATAACCGTTCTGGGCAACTCCAGGTGAAGGGGAAATCATCGCCCAGGGGACAACGAGGCATTGGTGGGAAATCCTCCTTCCACTCTAAAATGTCCGTCGGTTGAGATGGGCGATGTCTAGAACACACCCATCCCAACATCACCCAGGCGAGATGACTCAATCGTGCGCTGGAGCCGCCGAACTCCTGCAACAAAAATTCTTATGCCGCACGCCACACGGTTCACTTTGCACACCCCCTTTGTTTTGGCATGCTGTCCGATCGTCGCAAATCGTCAGTGGAATGTGCGATAACAGCTGTCCATGATGATCTGAAACACGGCTCGCGCGCTCCCTGCGACCCAGGTTTCCCGCCGCTCACACCTCGACATCGAACGCCGTAATCAACCATCACGGCCACAAGGAACGACGCCATGGCGCCTCATCCCTCGCGCGGCTTCATCAGCCGGGCATTCGTGTTCGCATGCCTGCCAGCCTTCCTTATCAGTGGCATTCAAGGAGTCGGGATCATGCCCGCGACACTTGCGAATGACTCCCTCGCCAAGCCCCCCGTCACCAAGACCGACAACATCCCCGAAGTCTTCCACGGCGAAACCGTCGTCGATCCCTACCGCTGGCTGGAGGATCAGAAGGCACCTGCCACCCGTGAATGGCTCTCCGCTCAGGCGAACTACCTGCAAACCGTCACCGGTTCCTTGCCCCGGATCCCGGAGCTCAAGTCGCGGCTGGCCCAGCTTCTCAAGGTCGACAGCGTGGGCATGCCCGTGATTCGCGGCGGCAAGACCTTCTTCTCGAAGCGGGCGGCAAGTGCCGATGTTCCCAGCATCTGGTTCCGCCCCACCGCCACAGCTCCGGATGAACTTCTGATCGATCCGCAGCAGCTCTCGTCCGATGGCAAGACGACTGTCAACCTGATGGACGCCACCCACGATGGTACCCAGCTCATCTGCGGCGTTCGCACGGGCGGTGAAGACGAAGTCACACCGCGACTCTTTGATGTCGCCACTCGAACCTTCTCGAAAGTCGAGTTCCCCAAGGGCCGCTATTCCAGCCTCTCCTTCTCCCGCGACGGCCAGCGGGTCTATCTCTCCCGCCATGATCAGAAGATCGGCCCCCGCGCCTATGTCCGCGATGTCGCGACGGGAAAAGAAACCCTCCTGTTTGGCCAGAACTTCGGCCCCGAACGCATCCTGGGGGTGCGGCTGTCGGAAGATGATCAATGGCTCGTTTATCACGTCTATCTGGGAGCCTCCTCGCAGAATGACGTCTATGTCCAATCGTTGGCCAAGCCCGGTGAACCGATTGTCCCCTTCGCCGTGGGGATCGATGCCGAATTCGACATGAACGCCATCGATCACCGCGCCGTCGTGCGGACAACCTGGCAATCGCCGCGCGGGCGCGTGCTGTTGGCCGATCTTCGCAAACCCGTGCTGGCCGATTGCCAAGTGATTGTCCCCCAGGCAGAGGCTTCGCTGGAAGGGGTTACGCTCGCCGGCGGAAAGATGTTCATCCGCTGGTTGAAGAACGTCGTTTCCGAGCTCAAGGCTTACGACCTGGCCGGTAAGGAACTCTTCACCATCGATCCACCGACGCTTGGTTCGATCTCGGGAGCCGCCGGAGCCTGGGATCAATCGCAGCTCTTCTATAGTTTCAGCAGCTATATCGTCCCGGGAACGATCTATCAGTTCGATATCCCGACACAGAAGACAACCGTCTGGCATCAGTCGGAGATCCCGTTCGATAGTGCGAAGTTCACCGTCAAGCAGGTCTGGTTCCCCTCCAAAGATGGCACCAAAATCCCGATGTTCATCGCCCATCGGAAGGACTTGAAGCTCGATGGCACCAACCCCACGTTGCTCTACGGCTATGGCGGCTTCGCCGTCAACCTGACACCCGGCTTCTCGACAAAAGCCGCCTTGTGGATGGAACTTGGCGGCGTCTATGCCGTCGCCAACCTCCGTGGTGGTGGCGAATTCGGCGAGGACTGGCACACGGCCGGTTACCTCAAGCGGAAGCAGAACGTCTTCGACGACTTCTACGCCGCCGCTGAGTATCTCATCGCCAACAAATACACCTCACCTGCCCATCTCGCGATCAACGGCGGCAGCAATGGAGGCCTCCTGGTTGGCACCGCCATGACCCAAAGGCCCGACCTGTTCGCTGCCGTCGTCTGTTCTTACCCGCTGCTCGATATGCTCCGCTACCACCAGTTCCTCGTCGCCCGTTTCTGGGTGCCGGAATACGGCAGCAGCGACGATCCCGAGATGTATCCCATCCTTAAGGCCTATTCCCCTTATCATCATATCGACGCCCAGGTTAACTACCCGGCGGCGATGTTCATCACGGGAGATGCCGACACCCGCGTCGATCCGAATCACGCCCGCAAGATGGTCGCCCGCCTGCAAGCGGTTCCCGCACTCGAAAGGCCTATCGTCTTAATGTATGACGATGCCCTCGGCCACACCGGTGCCCGGCCCGTCAGCAAAACCATCGACGACCTCGCCATCGAACTCGCCTTCCTGCTGAAGTACACCGGTCCGAAGGAAGCACCCGTCGGCCCGCAAGTCAGCCAGACCACCAAGAACGGTTCCAAGGAAACCGCCGACGCTGAACTGGACGCCTTCTTCGACAAGGAATGGGAGCAGGGCCTCAAGAACTCGCCCACATTTGCTTCCTATCTGGGAGACGAGCGCTACGACGCCTTGTGGCCGGATGTTTCCCTCGCCGCCATCAAGCTGCGACACGAGCAGATGAAAGCCGCCGCCGATGAGCTGGCGAAGATCCGCCAGAAGCCCCTCTCACCCGCCGCCCAGTTCAATGCCCGGCTCTATGCCCGCCAACTGAAGATGAATCTCGAAGAAACGAAAACGAAGTGGTATCTCGTGCCGCTCACACAGCGGGAAGGAATCCAGGACGAAAACTCGCTCACCGATTCCCTCCAGTTCGACAAGCTTTCTAGCTACAAGAACTGGATCGCCCGCCTCAACGGCTTTCCGGTCTATATGGATCAAATTATCGCCCTGATGGAAGAGGGGATCAAGGAAGGACGTCTGCAACCCAAAATCACCATGCAGCGAGTGGTCAAGCAGATCGAGCGTCAAATCGTTGATGATCCCACAAAGAGTCTTTTCTACAAGCCGCTGCTGAGCATTCCCAAGGAACTCGCACCTCACCAGGAGGAACTCCAGGCGGCAGCCAAGGAGGCGATCAGCACCAAGGTCGTCCCCGCCTACGCCAAGTTTCTGGAATTCTTCAATAACAAGTATCTACCGGCTTGCTATGCCGGTGCGGGTGTTTCCAACCTGCCCGGCGGCGACGAAATCTACCGCTTTCGAGTGAGGGAATTCACGACACTCGAGATGACTCCCGATGAAGTCCACCAGATCGGCCTGAGCGAAGTGGCCCGCATCCGGGCCGAGATGGAGAAGATCCGCGAACAGGTCAAATTCGAGGGTGATCTCAAAGCCTTCTTCGAACACCTACGCACCGATCCCCGATTGTACTTTCAGAACGAGAAGGAACTCCTCACCGAATACGAAGCGTTCTGCAAGCGGGTTGATCCACAGCTGACGAAGCTCTTCAAGACGTTGCCGAGAATCCCCTATGGCGTGAAGGCCATTCCCGCCAACATGGCCCCGGACACCACCGCCGCCTACTACTATCCTCCCTCGGCGGATGGTTCCCGCGCGGGGATGTTCTTCGTGAATCTCTACAAGCCCGAGATGCGGCCCAAGTACGAGATCCCGGCCCTGTCACTGCACGAATCGGTTCCCGGCCACCATCTGCAAATCGCCCTCTCGACCGAACTCCAGGGCGTTCCCAACTTCCGCCGGTTCGCGGGTTTCACCGCCTTTGTCGAGGGCTGGGCCCTCTATAGTGAAAGCCTGGGCGAGGAACTGGGCGTCTACGAAGATCCCTATGCCAAGTTCGGGCAGCTCACCTACGAGATGTGGCGGGCCATCCGCCTTGTCGTGGATACCGGCATCCACTCCAAAGGCTGGACCCGCGAGCAGGCGATCCAATTCTTCCGCGACAACTCCGCCAAGACCGAACTCGATATCGTCAACGAAGTCGATCGCTACATCTCGTGGCCGGGCCAGGCCCTCGCCTACAAGATCGGCGAACTCAAGATCAAGGAACTCCGCCGCAAAGCCAAGGCCCAGCTGGGGGATCAACTCGACCTGCGGGAATTCCACGAGGTCATCCTTAAAAACGGTGCAATCCCACTGGCTGAACTCGAACTCGTCGTTGACGAATGGCTCGCGATCAAAGCCAAGTGATACACGTTTCAATTGGAAATAGCGCTCTGTGTACCTTGCTTGCAGCCTTGGGCAAGCATGTTTTCCAATCCTGTACGCGCTATTTGCAAGTTGCGATCCGTATCAGCCACCGAACTTCTTCGGCTTGGGCACGCGGCTGCGGGAAGGTGTCCCTTCCTCGCCGCGGGCCGCAGCACCCCGGCTCTTTTTGCGTCCGCGATTCTTCGGTTGCCGGTCGCGTTGCGTCGACAGATCCTCGTCGGCGGCGATCGCCTGACCGACCTGTTTCTTGAGCTGCAGGATGCGGTCCCGCAGTTGGGCCGCCCGCTCGAAGTCGAGGTTCTCCGCCGCCTTGAGCATCTCCGCCTCGAGTTCCGACAGATATTCGAGCGTCACATACTCGACCTCGGTCGTCTTGCCACTCGCCTGCTGGACAATCTTGTTGGCTTCGGCATCCTCCTCGATCCCCCGGCGGATCGACTTGCGGATCGTCTCGGGCGTGATGCCATGCTTCTCGTTGTAGGCCATCTGCAGCTTGCGGCGGCGGTTCGTCTCGTCGATCGCCCGTTGCATGCTGTTGGTCACGCTGTCGGCATATAGATACACCTCGGCGTTCACATTCCGTGCCGAGCGGCCGATCGTCTGAATGAGACTCGTCTCACTCCGCAGAAACCCTTCCTTGTCGGCATCCAAGATCGCCACCAGAGACACTTCGGGAATATCCAAGCCCTCTCGCAAGAGGTTGACACCCACCAGCGTGTCGTATTTCCCCTCGCGCAATTCCCGCAGAATCTCGACGCGTTCGAAGGCATCCAGTTCGCTATGCAGCCACGCACAGCGCAGCCCCTCCTCGCGAAGATAGCCCGTCAGATCTTCGGAGAGCTTTTTCGTCAGGGCCGTCACCAGTACGCGTTCGTCCCTCTCGGCCCGACCCTTGATGAGGCCGATGAGATGCTGAACCTGCCCGCGCGAGGGATGGATATGAATCACCGGGTCGATCAGCCCCGTCGGCCGGATGACTTGCTCAACGACTTCACCCTGCGATTGTTCCAGCTCCCAATCGGTGGGTGTCGCCGAAACGAAGACCGTCTGGTGCCGCCGGGTTTCCCATTCGTCGAACTTGAGGGGCCGGTTGTCGAGGGCCATCGGCAGCC
>PNLE01000246.1 GCA_013822855.1 Planctomyces sp. | reverse complement strand
GAATTGCCCACCGATGGACCGAGTCACTCCCAAGAACGCCAAGCACCTGCCATCGCCGAAGAAGACTTGATCCGTTCGCCGCATTCTTCGATGGGGATGTCCGGAGGTTCGTGTCTTGTGGAACTCTTTCGATGAGGGAAGGAGCCTCCAGAGCCACGTTTTCCCTCCCAGGTGCGACTGGCGGCGGATCGATTCATAATTGCAGACGCCGCCGGATACAGCATTTGAAGTCGACGTGCTGGTACCCCTGCTCGGAAGCGCGAATCACTGCCAGATGCGTCAGGAATTCCCGAACTTCGGTCGGCCCCATTTCCCTGGGGTGCCGCTTGTTGTGAAACAGGATGAGCCGCTTGACCCAGGCGACATGGGACCGCTCCCTACGATCAGCCAGATGTTTGACCCGGCAGGCAGGGGCGACGTGGTCAAGAAACCGTGGTTCTTCGCCAAGTCGCCGGGATTTTCACCAAGTCGCTGCGATTGCGGTGAGGCGGGCGGTGACGGACGCACTTCGGGTGGAGATTGTGAAGATTACGGCAAAGCGTGGGGACCAATTGCGGTGTAGCATGAAATCCCAGCTGGCAACCCGTCGCAACTCGTTTGCCCGTATGATACTTCAGAATTGACAGGTCCATGCCACACCGCCAAACTGCGGTAATCTTCTACCGCACTTCGGCGGTCGAATACCTGTTAGGCCACTACACCGCCATGAGTTTGCCGACCGCCAGAGAAATCAATCCGGTGCCTGAAGACCTCGACGGCAAATACGCTGAGAAGCACTTCCTCGGCAAGACGCTGGAGGACGCAGAGGCGTTGTTTCGCGAGAACTCGCTGGTTTATCAGGAGAACTTGATGTTCATGGGTGCGAGCGCGTTCCGCTACTACGTTCAGGCAGCCATCAGTTACATCCAGAGCGAGGCAGCCGACGATGATTCGGACATCATCAATTGCTTCGCTGGACTGCTTGAGCATCGCTTGGAGTTTGAGGCTCAGGAGTTAGTTGCGGTTGCACCCTTGCTTGCATCGGCATGCCGTTACGTCCTTGAGCACTACGACAGATTCACTATCACGCCCGAAATCTACGGCGATTTGCGTCCTCGATTTCAGGCACTGGAGCAGACATTTTTGCACCAGATACACAAATGACAACGCGGCCTAACCATACGCTGCAGCGAACCCGGCGGGTGCGCTACTGTTGCAATCGACGCGTCTCGCGGGCCGGTTCGCTGAGCTTGGGTAGTTCGGCAGCGGAGGGGCGATGCAAATACCGTCGTTCACCATCGGTGGCACCCCAATTCCCTTTGCAGCCGCGTGGGTTCAACTGAAATCACACCCCCACGAACCGACGGGGTATGAGGTCTGCGTGCCTCGGTCGTTGTGGCCGGCCGTCTTCGATCCGGGTGCGGAGCGGCCGGAAGCGCTAAGCTGGCCGGAGTTCCTCCGGTCGGAGGCGGAGGAGTACGGCTTCTTCGTTGATATCTGGCTCAGTGTGTTGTCGAAGCACTGCCCGTCCGAGGTGCGCCACTGGGAGTGGGTGATCGCAACGGTCGATCAAATCAGCGAGCATGAGGATCACATTCGGATCGCCGGCCGGGCGGAGCGATTCGAGCCGTGGCGCTTCGCCCCATTGGTCTTGCGGTCGCTCGAATGAGCCGGTGCGCTCCGGGTGGAGCCCCGGCGGGCGTCGAGTTGCTCGCAGTCGCCGAATAATCCGCTGCACCTGCCCCGGCGGGCATGTAGGCTTTCTGGGGTTCAATGCTCCCTCGCCCGCCGGGCAGGTGAGCGGTGTCGTTCGGCAAGCGGAGGATGCGGCGGTGTTCGATGTCGCAAACGGGCTGTGGCTTGAGGACCGTCGTCAACGGCTCGCATGGGGAACAACATCTGACGAGTTACGCACTCACACCGCACCCGACTTCGTGGGCGAGCAAGAGATCAAGGGTCGTAAATCCGTCGTGATCGTCTGGAACGACAGCGTGTGGGGCGGCTTCGACTGCCAAGCACGCGTCGAATTCGGGGGCGGACACTGGCCCCAAGACGCCCTTCGCTGGGTGCATCTCGTGCCGTGGCCTACACCCGGAATGCAATCCCTCCGCGACGAGTTAATTTGGAGCCAGTGCGAATTGTCGGGGAGGTTCGGGCCACCGGCAACAGTTCATGACGATGGCGAGAAAGGGCGGGCCGAGTGGCGATTTGACGGTGTGTCTATCCGTGACCAATACTTTGATGGCTTTTGCGGGTATCATAAAGTGCTGTTGTTCGTAAGCAGAGACAGGCCGAACAAAACGTTGCAGGTGACCGGGGCCCTGAGTCGCGGTTAATGGGTTGAAGCCGCATCGGCCCCGGCCCCTGAACTGTGTCGTTCGGCGGGCGAGGTCTTGAAGGTGGCTGACAGATTCCGAGACAAACGATGGCGCAACTTCCGCCGACGTGCCGATTACGCCCCGCAGAACGTCTACCGCCATCGCACCCACGGATGGGAGTACATCCCGGTCCATCCGTTTGGTGATGAACCGGAGGTTTTAGCGCGACTCGGGCTGCGCCCGGAAGACTGCCGAGCGGCCGATGCCTGGTGGGGCATCGACGGCGACGCTACGCTGCTGGAGTCGGGGGTCGTGGGCACGCTGCCGGGCCCGGCTCGGCTGTTTGCCAAGCCAATGCCTCACGCAGACGAGCGGTGGGTGTACTTGGTCGCGGTGTTCGATGCCCCGTTTGTAACCCGCGTCGAGTTCGAGGCGGTGATGGTCAGGTTCGTGGAGGCCGGGTTCCCCGACGCGACGCAGTTCGATTGGCGGGTGGGGTGATCGTCCCTACCGCTCCCAGACGCCGAACTAGGCGCCCAACCGGACGCCGGGGAGGCACTGCAGCGTCAACCAAATCATGCCGGCCCGTCGCCGGTTAGCTTCGTAGTTCGGCATACATACTGAAAAATTAGAGCGCCTACCTTGACTCCTATTTCGACGCTGCCATACGAACAATCTCTGCTTGCGTTGATTCGCAAAGGTGAGAGCGTCGAGCTTGAACTGAAAACGACCGTTCCGAGTCCGACCGCGCTCGCACAACTCATCTCTGGATTTGCAAACGCATCAGGCGGCACAATCATCATTGGCGTGCAAGAGCCAGATACCGTTGTCGGATGCGACTGGCAGACCGTTTCTCGGGCATTTGAAAGAGCGCAGCAACAACTAAACCCAGTACCGGATTGCTACCTTCATCAGGCGACGATTTCAGGCAAGATTGTCGGTGTCCTGAATATCGCGAAATCGTCGAAGCCAGTGGTGTCATCAGGTGGAGCGTTTGTTCGCGAGGGAGATCGCACTCGTCCGATTACCGCACCAGAGATCGAGCAGCGCTTGGCCACGCCCGGTGCAATTGATACATCGGCGATTTCAAAAGCGTTGGCGGACAATACTGCAACAATTGAACGGCTCACCGCAGCGATTTCTCGCGCCCAAAGCCTTCATGGGCAGTGGCTTGGTTACGCAATCGGGTTTGTGTTGGGTATCATTGCTTCTGTCATTGCAAGCTTCATCTACGCCGTCCTAACGGCCAACAATGCCGGACAATAATGCCGAACAATCGGTTCAACCGGAGCCGCGGGCCGCGCGGTTTCTGAATTCAAGGTTGGTTGGCCGCGGCCCGGTTAACCGTGACGTTAGCGGTCAAATCGCATGCTGAACTCGCATCATCCGAATGCCGACGTAAGTCACGCAGGTGGATTGATTCGTTCTGGACGCGCTGCAGAAGCAATCCCGATCCTGTCTGCCTACCTCTCGCAACACCCCACAGATACATGGGTATTATCCGAGCGAGCCTACGCAAAAAAGTTCACGGGCGACTACGCCGGGGCAATTGAAGACCGCACGGAAATCGTTCGACTTAAACCAGATTCGCCCCACAGTTTCACCGGTCGCGGAAACGTGCTCGCTGATGTCGGTGAACTCCGAGCCGCGATCAAAGATTTTTCATCCGCCATCGAACTCGATCCAAAGTTGGCGTCCGCTTACCTGTGGCGGGGGCGGGCCAAAGTGCAACTCGGTGAGCTGCATTCAGCGTTACAGGATTTCACAGCTGCCATGAATGATCATCAGACTGGACCGGGTTCTGGGCTGATCAATCGAGGCAAGACGTACTTTCTGCTTGGTGATTTTGATGCTGCAATTCGGGATCTAACCGCGGCACTGGAACTCCACCCGTTTCCCTGCATCCATTCTGCGCTGTACCGAGGCATCGCACGAAAGAGTGCCCACGATTACGAAGGTGCAATCGCGGACTTCACGTTGGTCATTGAAAAATGCTCGCAAATCTCAAACGCATACCGACATAGGGCCGAAGCTCGACGGATGATGGGTGACGTTTCGGGAGCGGAAGCTGATCGGCTAGAATACGAGCGTCTGGGTGGCGCTGATTTGCCCGCGTTTACACTACCGGAAGGCTAACAAACGCATGCACCGGAACGGCGGTTCCAGGCCGAATTTGCGATCGAGCATTACTCCCGCCGTCCGGTGATGATGGTCGTTCGTCGGCTTAAATCATGGGCGCTTTCATCGGCTACGGCGAAATCGGAGTCTGGGCCAACAGCGGGGAACGGGATACGTTTCTCGATTGGTTCGCAGCGCATCGCTGCAATGAGGGCGATCCGCGATGGGAATATTGCAAATCGGGTGCTCAGCGCTGGAGTGGTCGTTGCATTGATCTCGACAACCTGATCCCGAAAGGTGAAGTTCTCGAAATCACCGACGACGAATTCCAGCAAGCTTCGGCCGAGAATTAGCCCGACTTTGCTCGCCTCTTGGGTATAATCGAATCAATAACTCGAAGCGACTGGTACCTCCGCGTCGACATGAAAGCATCAAATGAATGGCGGCGAGGTCATCGCAATCGGGTCGCTCGAGGTGAGCGATGACAAAATGTGTTCCGCCTATTCAAAGTCTGCTGAGGCACACTCCGACGAACAATCGGTTCAACCGGAGCCGCGGGCCGCGCGGTTCCTGAAGTCAAGGTTGGTTGGCCGCGGCCCCGTTACCGCCGTCGTTCGGCGGCGTGCGCAGAGAAGCCCAGAGCCGCGGAGGTGTAGTCGATGCTGCGTGACCGCTACCCCGACATTCCGACCTTGCTGGCGGCGATCCGCACTCGGCCCGGCATGTTCCTCGGCCACCAGACGATCCGTGGGCTGCACCTGCTGTTGTCCGGGATCCACTTCGCCGAGGACTTCCACGGGGTGCCAGAGGCCGACCGGATCGGCGGGTTCGACGCCGCCGGGTTCGAGCTGTGGGTCGAGTCGAGGCACAACCCTCGGCGGCTGTCCCTCAACTCGTTCGGGCTGGCCGCCCAGCTTGCCGGGTCCGAGGTCGCTGGGTTCGATCTGTGGTTCGGGTGGTACGATGCGTTCATGGGCGGCAGCTCCGGGTAGCCCAGAGGCCGAACCAGGCGCTGCAGCAGACGATGGGGGCGGATAGACTTGTCATAGGCCCACGCTCCAGCGGCCCACGCCGCTGCTGAGCAGGGTCGTTCGGCGGGATAGGTTGTGCGATGCGAAACTTTATATCAATTGCCACATTGACATTGCTGGCTTGCATGTTGGCTGCTTTTTCGCCATTGGATGGCGATGACTTAGTCGCACCGCTTATCGAATTGCAATCTGGGCCACTAATGCCCGGTATGACACTCGCTGAAGCTCCGCGCCCGATCCATCAAGTTCGCCTCGTGGTGGATGCTGATCTGAAGAGCGGAAAACTGATTTTGGATGGAAACCATCCGGAATTTGATGTATTCGGAGACCTCGTCAGCGGCCTCCAATCTCCATACGTGCGCGTCCGCAACAAGGGCGATGCAAAGCTGATCGTGGAAATTGCCTGTTCGATCGAGCTAGTCAAAGAACGCCCCGACAAGTGGCGTCTGTACCGTATCCATGGTCGGGACTTGCGTACATCGCTCCGCGTCGCAACTCACGGTTCCATTGCAGACGGCGGACAGGCTCGGTTGGTAATCCTCGGTGCAGATGACAAGGTGACGGGGGTGGTCGAGTGTGTTCGTTTCGGACTAGCCGTTCCCTAATGCCGATCGCCGAACAAGGCGGTGAACCCGAGCGGCCGATGACGCGAGTTTTGAAATCATAGTTACTTGGTGGCGGCCCAGTTACCGCTGTCGTTCGGCGGCCCGAGGAGGTTTTCCATGCGTACTCATGTATTCCGATGCGGGGCGGTCGTCGTCGCGGTCGTCGCTTCCTTG
>PNLE01000245.1 GCA_013822855.1 Planctomyces sp. | reverse complement strand
GACGGCCCCGTTGGCGGTCGGTCTGGTGGAGTTCCATCGCGTGGCTCAGGCTGGCCATGCGGGTGCGAACTGCCGCAGGCAGCAGTTCCTTTCGGTGGCATCGGACTTTGCAGCACCATCTGGCAACAGCGAAAGCTCAACGAAAACGCCTCCGGCAGTTCACGACAGCCGGAGGGCGTTTATGGATCATGCGATTTACCGCCAATATCAATCGAGCCGCTTGACGCGGATGTTCTTGAAGCGGACGACGCTTTTGGGGTCGTGGGCTTGGAGGGCGAAGGTGCCTTCATCGAGGTAGCGGGTGAAGTCCTTGCCGGGCTTGGCGTCTTCCGGCTGGGTGTAGTCGACGACGATCTTGTCGTTCACCTTGATGACGACATGCTTGTCTTTGACGATGACATGCTCGGTGAACCACTCGCCGTCCTTCGCGGGGGCTTCGAGGACATCCTTCACCGCATAGAGGCTGCCCGTCTTGCGGGGATCCGACTTGTAGCTGTTGTTGACCTGCACCTCGAAGCCGTTCTTCGGCCAGCCGGTGTCTTGATACTTGGTGTGGAAGTAGATGCCGCCGTTGCTGTTGTTCTCCGTCCAGACATCGACCTTGAGTTCGAAGTTCTTGTAGGGGAGGTCGTCGCCGGCATAGAAGAGGTGGCTGCGATCCCCCTTGCAGACGAACGCGCCCTCTTCGATCTTCCAGGTATCCTTGTTCTCGTTGATCTTCCAGCCGTCGAACGTCTTGCCGTCGAAGAGCTGTTTGAACCCTTCCTCGGTCTCGGCGGCGATCAATCCGGTCGTCGAAACAGCCAGTCCGGCGACAACCGCGACCGCGAGGAAAATGTGCTTGAGAATGATCATGGTTCCGGGAGGCCTATTCAAAGGGTGATGTGCGATCATCCGTCTCAACGGATCAACGATCGTGAATGTCAGAGTCTACCACGAGGATGGGGCGACTTCCACAGGGACGTTTGCCCATGGGCGTGTTCCATGTGGGGAAGCTTATCTCCATATCCCAATCAACCTACTTCCGCCGCCACAGACCGCGGTGGATGATCCAGCCGTCCTGGCGTTTGCGACGTTCGAAGCTGGTGTGGTAGTCGTCGTCGCTGGTCGCCTCCTGTTCGGGGGGCGGAGGGAGCTTCTCGAACTCCGGATGATGATCCATCAGCCCCTGGATGACGACGAAGTAATCCTCCACATCAGTCCAGGAATGGACGTGCCCACCGGGCATGACGACGCGGGAGAGCAGCTCGACAAACTGGTCGGTGAAGAGCCGCCGGCGCATGTGCTTCTTCTTCCACCAGGGGTCGGGGAAGTAAACATGGGCCGCTGTCACCGAACCAGCCGGGAGCTTCTTGAGCAGGACTTCGCGGGCGTCGCCACCGACGATGCGGGCGTTGGGCTGTTCCCGGCGGGCCAGACGTCTGGCGGCCCGGCGGCCTTCTTTAAAGTCCAGCTCCAAGCCGAGGAAGTTCGTATCGAGCCGGGTGGTGGACGACTTGAAGATGAACAGGCCGCGACCGCAACCGATATCGAGCTCCAAGGGCGCCGGCTGGGCGAAGAACGTCTGCGGGTCGAGTGTGGGGCCGACATCCTCCAGCGTCTGGAACCAGGGACGCAGGTCGACATGACCGCGCTCGGGGGTGCTGTCGTCGTGGTCGTCGAAGGTCGTGTCGAGTGGGGAATCGTTCATGGGAGCGGGCATTTCGAAATCTTCCGGGGTGTCGCATGCGCCTCGATGTCGGGATCGACAAGGAGGTCGCCAATCAAACGCAGATTCCCGGCGTTCGGGAAAACGCCGGGAATCGGAGCCGCCATACGGACACTGGCGGAGCCAGTGGCACGCGTCTCGTTTGGATTTTGGAAACCGCTAGGCGAGGGCGTCGCTGGTGGCGTTGGCCGCACCGGCGGGGTCTTTCTCGATGGGGACACCGATCATCTGGCCGCTGTAGACCATCCGGGTGCCGACGAAGCCCTGGAAGTCGAACTCGGCCCGCTTCCCCTGCCGGAGGCGGGTCAACTTGGCCATGATCAACAGCCGGTCGCCCGGCACGACGGGGGCGCGGAAGCGGACTTCGTTCATCCCGCCGAAGCCGAGGAAGTCGCCGTCGAGCAGGCGGTATTTGCGGGCATAGAACCCCGCGAGCTGCGCGGCGCATTCGCAGAGTATGACGCCCGGCATAAGTGGGAAGCCGGGCATGTGGCCACGCACCCAGAACTCCTGGTCGGTCACTTCCTTGTAGCCGATGATGCCGTGGTTCTCGGTATCGACGTACAGGATGGCGGAAAGCTGCTCCATCTCGAACCGCTGGGGGTTGATCTCGCGGATCTGATCGAGGGAGAAAACTGGCTTGTCAAAATCAACCAGATCCATGTCGTAGATGGATGGTGCGGGCATATCGAGACTCACAATCCGGAAGAACACACGAAAGCCGCCCGCCGCCAGCCGCTGCGTGGCGGGCCGGGAACAAACGGAGAATCATCACTTCAGCTCGTAATGTCCAGAATCTGCCGGGGATTCGTCAAGAGACGGTCGGGTTTCTTCGCCGGATCGCGGAGATCTTCCGTGGTCGCGACCAGTCCCAGCTTCTCTCCGGCGTAAAGAATCGTTCTCAATTTGACAGTTTTGGCCGCCGCCAGCACCGGCAGGCTGCTGCTGACCACCGCGACCTCCTCGGCTGCCAACCCGCTGGATTTCAGCGTTTTCACATAGGTTTCCCAGAACGAGATGGAAGCCGACCGGTATCCGACCTGCCACGAAAGCTGGGCGAGACTTTCCTTGAACCGCGCCATCGAAGCCGATTGCCGGATCATCCCGAGCGAAAGCTGATCAAGCGTGAAGGGTTGGCCATCTCCCGCCAAAGTCTGCGGCAGGGCAGCCAGTTCGAGGGCCTGGGCCGCATCGGGAGTCACCTCCCAACCCTGCAAGGAGGATTGGAAAAACCAGGCGATCTTCAGACTCAGCTCGTCCAGATCGCCATAGATCGACTCGTCGTAGGCATAACTTTTCTGTTCGAGCTTGGCGAGGACCTTCCGCCAGAGAAAGGCGGTGTTCGGCTCGGGAACCTCGCCTCGCTTCACGCTGGCCTGCAATCGCGCGTCATCGACGATCGTCTGGTAGATCTGCCGCAGATACTCCCACGGCGCGCCCGGCTTGCGCGTCATGCTGTTCCACATGTTGAATTCTTTGAGCGTCTTGTCGAGCGCCACTTCCATCCGCAGCATCAGGGGGACCGTCGTCTCGACCTGACCATCCGCGATCCGGATCAGCGGGCCGTAGGGATCCCAGGCGACGAGTTTCAAACCGGGCAGCGGCTTGGCGGAAGGGGCGGCTTTGATCTCCTCCCGCTTGGGCGGAGCGGGCCACCGCCGCGACGGATCGTCGAGCATCTGCATGTATTGAAGCAACGTTTTCGCCATATGCGACCGACCGCAGCGGAGTGTGAAGTGGAGTGCGTGGCGACCCCTTGAGTTGCCCGAAGATATCGGCGAGTTGCCCGAAGATACCGGCGAAGCTGCGGGGATGCGATCATGCCGCGATTCGAGCCGTGCGTTGTCCACGGGGAGTGAGCCGGTCACCGCCGCCTTTCACCCCTTGGCGAAAACTCTGGGCAAGTCGAGCGGGGCACCCTCTGTCTTCATTCCGGCTGGACGAGTACAACAGTTGGGGCATTGCACATTGTTCCCACTCCCCCACTCGCGAGAAAGGCACCGCTCATGCCTCCGTCGCTTCGATCCGCGCGCCCCCACTCCCCGGGATTAAGTTCGTTCGCAAGGAGTTTGTTTGCGAAGACCACGGGAAGCTTGCTCGCATTCTGTGCGGTGCTGGTTGTGGGTATCTCTCTACCCATCGGCATGGCGGCGGATGAGAAGGCGTTGCCGCCGCGTGAGATTCTCGATCTCTCGCTCGTCCCGCCGGTCATCAACACGCAGCCCGGCCCCGAATACTCGCCCGCCCAACTCGACTACTCGATGACCATCGGCATCGAACGGACACCCAAAGGTCGCCTGTGGGCCGCCTGGGTCGCGGGGGGCGACAGCGACAAGGGCTTCTTCGTCCTCGGCCGCAGTGACGATGACGGCCGGACCTGGAAGTCGCCGCAATTGGTGATCGACCCTCCTGAAGCCTCCACCGGCCTCAAACGCCGCGTTCTCGTGGGGAACCTGTGGACTGATCCGACCGGCAAGCTCTTGCTCTTCTTCGACCAGTCGATGGGCTACTTCGATGGCCGGGCGGGCAACTGGGCGATCACCTGCGCGAATCCCGATGACGAGACCCCTGTCTGGTCGGAGCCGCGCCGCATCTGGGATGGCTGCACGCTCAACAAGCCGACCGTCCTCCAATCGGGGGAATGGATGCTTCCCGTCTCGCTCTGGGATCGCGGCAAGATCGGCCCGGCGGAACTCAAGACCGCCGCCCACGAGCTTGACCAGTATCGCATGGCGAACGTCCTCGTTTCCCACGATCAGGGGAAGAGCTGGACGCGCCGCGGCGGTGTCGCGTTTCCCGGCCCGCAGTTCGACGAGCACATGATCGTCGAGCGGAAGGACGGCTCCCTCTGGATGCTGGCCCGCACCACGGAAGGAATGGCGGAGAGCATTTCTCTCGATCAGGGAGCCACTTGGAGCGAGCCGAAGATCGCGATGCCACATGTCCCCACACGGTTCCACATCCGGCGGCTGGCTTCCGGGAACCTGCTGCTCGTACGGCACGGGAACGTCGACGAACGGACGAAAAATCGAACGCGGCTGATGGCCTTCCTCTCCAGCGACGAAGGGCGGACATGGCGGGGAGGGCTGATGCTGGATGATCGGGACGGCGTCTCCTACCCGGATGGTTTCCAGTCGCCGGATGGCCGCATCTACATCTCGTATGACCGCGAACGGGCCAAGGAGCGCGAGGTGCTATTGGCCGTCTTTCGGGAAGAGGATGTGCTGGCGGGGAAGATTATTTCACCCGATGCACGCCTCCGGGGTGTGATCACCAAGGCCATGGGCGGAGCCAACCCCCCGAAGCCTTTGCCTGATACAGCGAAGTTCTTGCCAGCACAGCCCGTCGACCCGAAGATCCTGGCGATGGTCGAGGGTTCGGAGGGTTACTGGCATTCAGAGGCCCTGCGCAACGCCGAGCATGATCGCACGACGATCGCCTATGACGGCATCTCGCCCAACAAACTTGTCTGCGACACCACGCTGCGCCAGCTGCCGGACAAATCGTGGGCCCTTTATCTGCTGGCCGGTGACGACATCGAGCCTTCGCCGGGCAACTACATCGGCGTCGTCAAAAGCCTGGATCAAGGGAAGACCTGGGCCCCCATCCAGGAGGTTCCCACCGGCCTGCCCCGCTCGGGACTGACCAGCGGTCAAGGGGCGACCGAGGTGATGGTGCATCGCGCCAAGTTGACCATGTTCTTCTCGACGCACTCGCAGACCTGGGGCCGCGACTGGCAATCCTGGATCATGACCAGCCCCAATCAGGGCCGGGCGTGGAGCAAACCCCAGCTGTTGCCGGGAAGGCTGGGGCAATTCACGTTCATCCGCAACCACATCGTGACGAAGGATGGACGCATCATGGTTCCCTTCCAGCACTACGAAGGCCCCGCGGCCGATGTTCCGCCGCCACCCCCCGAAGACCGGCCCTGGCACAAGGCCCTCTTCCATTACGTGAGCAATCCCCGCAACGGCGTCTTGATCAGCGACGACCACGGCAAAACCTGGACGGAACACGGCGACATCCGCCTCACCACCGACGACCGCTATCACGGCTGGGCCGAGAACAACATCGTCGAACTCGAAGACGGCACGATCAAGATGATCATCCGCGGCGATCGACTGGGTGGTGTGCTCTACATGGCCGAATCGACGGACGGCGGAAAGACCTGGCCCGAATTCGCGAAGAAGACCGACATCCCCAACCCCGGCTCCAAAGCGACACTCTACAAATTGTTTGAGAACCGGGTGGCGATGTTGCACAACCCGAATCCCTCGCACCGCAGCCCGCTTTCGCTCTGGATCAGCTTCGACGGCATGAAGACCTGGCCTTACCGCCGGGTGCTGGTGCCGGAATCCTCCGATGGCCCCAAAGGGCGGCTGAACTACCCCGATGGCTTTGTCAGCGAGGACGGCTACCTCCACTTCGCCTACGACGACAACCGCCACCGCGCCGTCTACTACGGGGCCAAACTACCAAGCTATCCCATCATTTGTTTCCCCTCTCTGAATGACAAATGACATCCCGCAGGCCTGATCCATTTCGACTACTTCTTCCCGAAGCAGCAGAGCCGGCCGTCCAATGAGGCAGAGCCGACGACGAGGTGGCCTTCGCCCACGGCGGGGCT
>PNLE01000244.1 GCA_013822855.1 Planctomyces sp. | reverse complement strand
CCAGGGATGGAGTGCGGCCGCGCGGCCTGACTGCGACCGATGTTGACCCCGAAACAGCCCCCGATCGCTGGCGACAGTGGTCGGGGGTTTTTCGGTGGGGCAAACGTGTTTTAAGAATCAACTTTGGTGCATGTGCGATGTCTAGATCGAGCGGAATGAGGAAGGGCCATCGCCTGTGGCAGGCGATGGCCCTTCCTTGTCGATCATTTCTGCGAGGATCTCGTGGCAACGAGTCCGTGTGGTTATTGCACGGCGTAGATCTTGGGATCGTCCACGATGAAGCGGGTGGACCATGTCTTGCCGTCGTCCTGGTTGACAATGTTGAAGAAGTAAGTGTTGACCTGCTGGCAACGGTAGCTGTAGGGGAAGCTGGAGTAGAGATGGTCGCTGGTCTTCAGATCATCCACGCCGGGCTTGGCGTAATAGTGCACCTGGCCATCGGGGGTGAAGGACATGCCGATCGTCCACCAGCCAGGCGTGGTGATTTTCGGACCGGGGACGTCTTCGCCGCGAGAGCCGGAACGGAGCAGCAGGATGGCGTGGTCTTCCTGGTAGCCATCGGCCTTGCGGTTGAACTGCACGAAGAAGCCGGGCCAGTAGTTTTCCAGCTTCTTGGAAGGAGTGCTGCGACGCAGCCGACCGAAGCCGCTGGAGCCGGGATTGTCGATGGTGGTCTGGCAATCGGCACGGAAGCCGAAGTGCGAACCGGTTCGTTTTTCCCATTGTTCGAAGGGAGGCATGTAGACGCGAACGACGAAGCTCGGGGAGCGGTTGACGGGCAGGTAGCCGATTGTCTGGGCGAGGCCGGCGATCAGATCGTCCTGCTGGAACTTGTTGGAAATCTGGCCGGGGATTCCGGAGTTCAACGTCTGGATGGCGAGAGCCCCTTTGCTGCCGGGAATACCACCCGCTGGAGTCTCGACTCGCTTCACATGATCGGGAGTGCCGCGGTAGGTGCTCTCATGCCACTTGTAGTTGGCGGAAAGGCCGGCCGGATGGCGAACCGTCTTGTCGATGTTGGAACTGGCCTTGGGCAGGTTGTAGGTGAAGTTCCACTTCTCGTCTTCAAAGTCGTCGCAGGCAGTGACGAGCAGGGTTCCGGAGCCGGGAACGACCTGTGCCTGTGCGAGGGCGGGTGCCACACCCAGTGTCAGTGCCCAAAGGCAGGCGATCTTGCGCAAAGACATTGTTTTCCCCGAAGGTATCGAGAGGAATGGAGCCCGGGTGAAAGCTGCTGTCGCGACGTCTTGCCGCGACACGCAGTTTCACGGATTCTCGCATCCGTGCGAGATGGATGGGCGAGCCACCGTGCGAGAAGTATCGGCTGTGCCGTTTCTTCCAGTTGATCCACAAGTGGTGCCGCACGCCGCAAGGAGGATCGATTCGACCCCCTCGCACCGCAGAACTGATGGTAACGCTACAGCCGGTAATCTCAACGCAGATTCACTGTCCGGGAGTTGGTGGATTTGGATTTGTGAATCCAGGCAATCCGGGAGAGTTGTCGCGTCTTGTGAGGCTCAGGATGAGGCCGAGGCTGACCAGGCTGACGACGAGATTGCTTCCCCCCGCGCTGATCAAGGGGTGGGAGATTCCCTTTGGGGGAACCATGGCGGTGACGACGGCGATGTTCAACAAGGCCTGCCCCACCAGTTGACTGAGCAGCACGAAGCTGGCCAGAGTCGCCACGGGGGTGATCTCGTTGTCAGTCGGACGGCCCGTGCGGATCAATCGCAAACCGAAATAGAAGAGGCTGCCCCACAGCAAAAGGAGAGACAGCGTTCCCAGAAGGCCCAACTCCTCACCGATCACGGCGAAGACGAAATCGGTGTTCGCCTCAGGCAGGAAGCTGAGCTTCTGATAGCCCATCCCGAGGCCGACGCCCGTCCAACCGCCGCTACCCAAAGTCACCAGCGATTGTTTGAGTTGGTACGGGGCCTCGCGCCAATCGGACCAGGTGTCGAGAAACCCGGTGATGCGGCGGAGTTGGTAATCCTTGAGGAGAAAGACGCCCAAACTGGCGGGGATCAGGGAGACGAGACCATAACCGAAGTACCGCAGCGGCAAGCCGCCGATGAAGAGGGTCAACAGCACGCCCCCCGCCAGGAACAGAGTTGTCCCCAAGTCGGGTTGCAGGGCGACCAAGCCCATGACGAGCGCCGGAGGAATCAGCAAGGGCATGCGAAATCCCGTCAAGGATTCACTGAGCGACCACGGCCTCCCATGCGAATGGTTCAACGAGATTCGGGCGGCCACCCAAAGTGGCAAGGCGATCTTCGCGAGTTCGGAAGGTTGCAATGTGAAGCCTGCGAAACGAATCCAGCGGCGGGCTCCCTTCACCCTGACGCCAATGCCCGGCACGAGGACCAGCACCAGCAGGATAATCACCCCCAAAAGCAGCCACGGAGCGGCCCGAACCCAGATTCGAGCGGGAATCGCGGCGGCAATCCCCGCCGCGACCAGACCAATGGCGATGAAGACCAGATGCCGCGAAAGATGGATCTGCTCGAACTCGGTGGGGCGACTGGTGACGCTGGCGCTGTGGACGACGAACAGGCCGAAGCCAAGTAGCAAACCCGCCAGCGCGATGAAGACCGTCCGGTTGAACTCGGCCTCCGCCTGTGGATCGACGACACCACCTTGGAGCGGCAACTCCTCCCCGGCTGCGGCATTGGTGAGTAGGCTGGCCATCTCGTCTCGATCGGAAGCTGCGCCGATTGCATCGATTCGAACGAAGTCGCTTCGCCACTTAAAAGGACAAAGCCACAACTTCAGTTATCGAATCTTGAGGCTGGCGACGGCCAGCAAAGCCAGCACGGCCGATCCAATCCAGAATCTCACCACGATCCGCGTTTCCGGATCTCCCCGGAACACGAAGTGATTGTGCAGGGGTGAGCAAAGGATGATCCGTTTGCCGGTCAGCTTGAAGGAGACGACCTGGGCGATGACGCTCAACGTTTCAATCACGAACACGCCGCCGATAACCAAGAGCAGCAATTCCTGGCGGATGCACAACGCGCCATAGGCGAGGAGCGCTCCGAGGGGGAGCGAACCGGTGTCTCCCATGAAGACCATTGCCGGATGGCAATTGAACCACAGGAACCCCAGGAGGGCACCGATCATCGCCCCGAAGAGGATGCAGAGTTCGCCGGTTCCCGTGACGTGCGGGATCTCCAGATAAGCCGCCATGACCTTGTGACCCGCCAGATAAGAGAGTGCAGCGAACGCGGAACCCGCGATCAACAGACATCCCCCCGCCAGACCATCGAGGCCATCGGTCAGGTTCACACCGTTGGACGTTCCCACCATGACGAAGCCGCCCCAGAGGACGAACGCCGGGCCGAGCGCGACGGTCAGAAGTCCCAGATTCAGCGGCAGCCCCTGCATCTGGGGGAACGATCGCAGGTGCCAGTAAAGCGGGAAGAGGATGAGTATGCTCGCCACGCATTGAGCCGCGAACTTCTGCCGGGCGGTGAGGCCCCGCTTCGAGGTGCGGTTCTTGACCCAGTCGTCGACAGCTCCGATCGCACCGAACAGGACGACGGTGACGATCCCCAGTTGCAGAAAGCGATTCCCCAGATCGCCGCACAGCAGAGCGGCGGCGACAATGGCGACCACGATGAACAACCCACCCATGGTGGGGGTCGACTTCTTCGTCGAATGCAACTCGTTGAGCCGGGGGGAGGCACTGTCGATCCGTTCGCGGAAGTGCTTTTTCAACCAGCGAATGGCGAAAGGTCCGTAGAGCACCGCGACGAGGAACGAGGAGACCGTCGCCAAGGCCGTCCGTGCCGTCAGGAAGACACGGGTCTCGCCAGGAGAAGCGATGTGCCAGGTGGCCAAGGCATCGGAATAGGTGTTGAGAAGCCAGAACAGCATCCGTGCTGTTTTCCATCCATCGAGGAAGAAACGGTCGATTTGCGGCGAATTGTGGCTGAACTCTCCCCGTTCCGCCAGCCCTTGCTCGAACAAGCCGACATCACTGCTTCAAAATAGGCGACGCGCCCCATTACATATGCGTCAATTCCATTGTTGTTGATCCATGCAAAAGCCACTGCCAGCAAGCTGGCAGTGGCACACATTTTCGTTGTCGCGGAGGTGACCTAATGGACGCGATGGCCGACTTTCGCGCCGCTGTCGGGGGCGAGGACGAAGACCTGCGTCCCCCCTTCACCGGCGGCGAGCACCATTCCCTCACTGGTGCCGAAACGCATCTTGCGGGGAGCGAGATTCGCGCAGAAGACGACCAATCGGCCCACCAGCGAGGCGGGTTCATAAGCCTGACGGATGCCCGCGAAGATCGTCTTCGTGACATCGCCACCCAACGAGATCGACAGCTTCAAGAGCTTGTCCGAACCTTCGACGAGATCGGCGGTGAGGACGCGGCCCACCCGCAGGTCGACCTTCACGAAGTCGTCGATCGAGCAGTGCGTTTCGGTCAGCGGTTCTTTCGTAAGGGCTTCGAGCGTATCGCCGAAGGCATTGGCGGTGGTCGGTGCGGGCGTCGCCGCAGCCGACGAGGAATCGATGGCGGGAGTGGGTGCGGGAGCGGCCGTTGGAGCGGCGGCGGGGGCGGACTGGCTCTCTTCGATCATGGCTTGAACCTGTGCGGGATCGACCCGCTTCATGAGGTGTTCGAACGTGCCCACGGGCGATGCGACGAGCGGCTGCTGCGTCTCATCCCACGACTTCATCGGGGCGTTAAGTAGTTTTCCGGTTTGCTCGGCCAATTGAGGCAGCACGGGAGCTAGGTAGATCGCGAGTTGCCGGAAGAGGTTGAGAGCGACGGTGCAGACATCCTGCAGACGGCCCGCCTGGGCGGGATCCTTCTTGAGTGTCCAGGGTGCGTTGTCTTCGACGTACTTGTTGGCCTTCTCGGCGAGCACCATGATCGCGCGCATCGCCTGGGCGAACTCGCACTCCTCGTACAGTTGGGCGATTCGTTCAGCCTCGGCGGCAGCTTCGGCGAAGAGTCCGCCATCATCGGGATAGGTGGTCGATAGTCCCGTCGGCTGGGCGAAGCGGGCCGACCGGCTGGCGAGGTTCACGACCTTCCCCACCAGATCTGAGTTGATGCGGGCCACGAACTCGTCGAGGTTCAGGTCGAGGTCTTCCACCTTGCTGCTGAGCTTCGAGGCGTAGTAGTACCGCAGATAGGCCGGATCGAGATACTTGAGATAAGTCGAGGCCATGATGAAGGTGCCCTTCGACTTGGACATCTTCTCCCCGTTCACACGGAGGAACCCGTGGATGTGCACCTTCTTCGGCAGGTTGAACCCCGCCGTCTTGAGCATGGCCGGCCAGAAGAGCGTATGAAAGTAGGTGATATCCTTCCCGATGAAGTGATGGACTTCCGTCTGCGGGTTCTTCCACCACGTGGCCAGTTCTTCGCCGTTCGCCTGGCACCACTGCTGGGTCGAGGCGATATATCCGATGGGGGCGTCGAACCAGACGTACCAGTAGTTACCGGGCGAATCCGGAATCTCGAAGCCGAAGTATCGCGCGGGTCGAGAGACATCCCAATCGCGCAGGGGATCGTTGAGGAAGTGGCCTTGGAGATAATTGGCGATCTCCTCCTGAAGATGGCTACCCGTTTGTGTCCACTCAGTCAGCCAACCGTGCAGCTTTTCCAGCTCGACGAAGAGCTGCAGCGACTCGCGGCGAATGGGTGTCGCGCCCGACAAAGTGCTAATGGGGTTGATGACCTCCGTGGCATCGTATGTCGAGCCGCACTTCTCGCAGTTGTCGCCGTACTGGTCGGCGGAGCCACATTTAGGGCAGGTCCCCTTCACAAAGCGATCGGCGAGGAAAGTCTCCTCCACTGGATCGTAGAAGCGTTCGACAGTCCGTTCGACGATCAGATCGGCCTGACGAAGCGATTGCCAGATCTCCGCGCAGAGCGCCCGGTTTTCATCGGAGTGGGTGCTGCCGTAGTTGTCGAAGGCGATGCCGAAGCCGGTGAAGTCGCACAAGTGCGCGGCCTGCATATCGGCGATGACCTCCTCCTCACGGCGGCCTTCCTGGCGGGCGCGGATCATGATCGCCGTGCCGTGCGTGTCGTCGGCACAGACGTAGACGCAGCGGTTCCCCCGGAGTTTCTGGAAGCGGACCCAGATATCGGTCTGGAGGTACTCCACCAAGTGGCCAATGTGGATATGTCCATTGGCATAAGGGAGTGCGGAGGTGACGAGAATCTGTCGGGGCATGACGTCTGTGTTCCGGATGTGGCCACCCCCGTGGTGACGAGGGAGGGACATGGCGGGCAATGATCGACCCACCGGGTGAAAAGGCTGAGTTCCGACAGCGTAGATGCTGCACCACGTACTGTCCACGATGCCAAG
>PNLE01000243.1 GCA_013822855.1 Planctomyces sp. | reverse complement strand
AAGCTCTTTTTCCAGACACGATTCTACAATCACGAATGGGACAATCCCGATCGCTTGACCAGCCTGGGGACGCTCTCCAAGGAGCAAACCGCCGAGATCACCGAGGGACGGCTGGCCCTCGATGTGCCCGTCCAGATCAACTCCCGCATCAACGATTACGACCTGCTATTGGTGCTGGGGCCGGTCTTCCCCCACGAAGTCGTCGGCTTCTCGGGAGGGAACAAATACTTCTTCCCCGGCATTGGCGGGCCCGAGATCCTCAACTTCTTCCATTGGCTGGGGGCCCTCATCACCAACGTGGGGATCATCGGCGTGAAGGATACGCCGGTTCGCCGCGTGGTGGATCTCTCCGCCGGCCTCATCAAACAGCAGAAGCGGGCCATCAAGTTCGTGGTCGCCAGCGACGCCGGTCTCTATGGCATCTTCTTCGGCACTCCCGAATCGGCCTGGCATCAAGCCGCCGAGGTTTCGGGCCAGGTGCATATCAAACGCTTCGAAAAGCCGTTCCAGACGGTGCTCTCCTGCGCTCCGCTCATGTACGACGAGTTGTGGGTGGCCGGAAAGTGCATGTACAAGATGGAACCCGTCGTGGCCGATGGCGGCGAACTCATCATCTACGCGCCGCACATGCACGAGGTTTCGATCACCCACGGCAAGCTGATCGAGGAAGTGGGCTACCATGTCCGCGATTATTTCGTGAAGCAGTGGGACAAGTTCAAGGATTACCCTTGGGGCATCCTCGCCCACTCCACCCACGTTCGCGGCTCCGGCACCTTTGAAGATGGCATCGAGAAGCCACGTGTCCGAGTGACGCTCGCCTCGGGGATTCCCGAAGAGGTCTGCCGCAAGATCAATCTGGGTTATCGAGACCCCGCCACCATCGATATTGAATCCTTCGCCAACCGCGAAAGCGATGGTGTGCTCCTGGTTCGCAAGGCGGGTGAGCACCTTTACCGCCTCAACGGCGAATGATCCCTCATCCAACCCACTCCCCCTCCGCTTCTTTCTCTGAATGAAAACCGTTTCCCATGGCCTACACGACCCAAGATTTGAAGTCCCGCCTCGAATTCGCCCTCGATGTCTACGAGGACGCCCGCAAACTGATCCTGAGTTTTTATCAGCAGGCGTCGCTGGAAGTTGAGGAGAAGAAGGACTTCTCGCCCGTGACGGAAGCCGATCGCGGGGCGGAACTGCTCATCCGCGAGCGGTTGGCGGTCGCCTTCCCTGATGACGGAATCCTGGGAGAGGAATTCCCCGAGAAGCCGGGAACGTCCGTGTTCCGCTGGATTCTCGACCCGGTCGACGGCACCAAATCCTTCGTGCATGGCGTGCCACTCTTCGGCACGCTGATCGGCCTGGAAGCCATTGAGGGCGAGCAGCGCAAGTGCGTGATGGGTGTCTGCGGCCTGCCGGCACTCGGCGAGGTCGTATATGCCCATGAAGGGGGCGGAGCGTTCTGGAAGATCCCCGATCAACCCGTTCGCCCGGTGCATGTTTCCAAAGTGAACACCATTGAAAACTGCACCTTCCTCACCACGAACATGCAGCGTTGGCAGAAAATCGGAAAGTGGGAGGCGTACTCGGAGATCCTCGAGCGCTGCAAGCTTTCGCGCGGGTGGGGTGATTGCTACGGCCACATCCTCGTCGCCACCGGTCGCGCCGACCTCATGGCAGATCCGGCCCTCAATCCCTGGGATGCCGCAGCGCTGGTTCCCATCCTCCAGGAGGCCGGCGGGCATTTTGTCGACTGGAAAGGCAACCCCACGATCTATGGCAAAAACGGGATCTCCGTGACGGCTGGCCTCAAGGACGAGGTTTTGCAGATCCTGAATCGCTAGGCGATGAAGCCGCGATGACCATTGGTTGCCATATCCAAGTATGCCTTGGTTTCGCTCGGATCTCCTGCGCCTCGCACCCAGTCGAGGGGATAAGCGGCCCGATTTGACATGAATACGGCTTTTGGCGAATTTCAGTCCCCTTGACAGGTTGAAAACGCTTCCTGTCAGGATATATTCGCCCGCTGCGACTTGCGGTCGTGAAACAATGCTGCCGAAGCCACGCGCCGGGGTTTCTGCGGGCAGATGCGATGGGATTGACGATGCCAAGATGCCCTGAAGTCTCAGGCTGCGCAGAACAAGATTCACCGGATCGTATTTCCCACAGAATGGGATCGGGCACGGCCAATGCTGTTCCCGCAACTGGAGCTCCCCGTGTCGCGGGCCACACCCGTCGCGGGATGCTCGTCCTCTCGGGCCTCTTGGCTGGCTTGATGGGTTGGGCGACGCTCGGTTGCCAATCCCAATCGGCAGCCACCGATGAGATCGTGATCGGCCACTTCGGGTCGATCACCGGCTCGGAAGCGACCTTTGGCATCTCGACCGACCGAGGCATTCAACTGGCGATTGAAGAGATCAACGCAGCCGGTGGCATTCAAGGCAAGAAGATCCGCCTGATCACCTACGACGACAAAGGCGATGCCCGCGAAGCGGGATCCGCCGTTACTCGATTGGTGACGCGGGATCGCGTGACAGCCGTGTTGGGGGAAGTGGCCTCGGGTCTTTCGCTCGCCGCCGCCCCGATCTGCCAGGAATACGGCGTCCCCATGATTTCCCCTTCGTCGACCAATCCCAAGGTCACGAAAGTTGGGGACATGATCTTCCGCGTCTGCTTCATCGACCCCTTCCAAGGTTCGGTCTGCGCCAAATTCGCCCGCGAACACGAGGGAATCAAGGCTTCCAAAGCCGCCATCCTCTGCGATCAGGCCGCCCCCTATTCCGTGGGTTTGCAGGAAGAATTTGAGAAGGCATTCATCGCTTCCGGGGGCACGATTGTCTCGAAGCAAGCCTATCAGGCTGGGGATCAGGACTTCTCGGCCCAGCTGACATCCATCCGTTCCAGCGAACCTGATGTGATCTTCATTCCCGGCTACTACACCGATGTGGGTAACATCGCGCTGCAAGCGAAAAAGCTGGGCATCACTGTTCCGATGCTAGGTGGCGACGGTTGGGATTCTGTGAAGCTGGGACAGATTGCCGGAGACGCCCTCAACGGCAGCTATTACTCCAACCACTATTCCCCTGAAGACCCCAATCCCCGCGTGCAGGACTTCATCAAGCTCTATCAGGGCAAGCATCAGGAAATCCCGGATGGGCTGGCCGCGCTCGGATACGACGCCGCCAAGATCCTCTTCCAAGCGATGAAGACCGCCAAATCACTGGGTGGTGCCGACATCGCGGCGGAGCTGGCTAAGACGAAGGATTTCGCGGGCGTCACGGGTGTCATCTCGATCGACGGCGATCGCAACGCCATCAAGCCAGCCGTCATTCTCGAAATGAAGGACGGCACGCCGAAGTTCGTGACGACCATCGCCCCTTCCGGCGGGGACACTCCCGCCGCAAAGCCATGAGTTCGCCTGTCTTCCCTTGAAAGTCCGCTTCCCGTGAAAATCAGAACGGGAAGAACCAGAAAATCATCGGTGGCTCCGAACAGGATCTCCGCCGTTTCGATGCCCAGGGAACGGGTGACATCTCCGGCGATGGGTTGACGCGAGACTTATGGCTGATTTCGTCCAAACATTGATGACAGCCCTGGCGATTGGCAGCTTGTATGCCCTCATCGCCCTGGGCTACACCATGGTCTACGGCATCCTCAAGTTCATCAATTTCGCCCACAGCGATATCGTCGTCCTGGGGGCCTGGTCGAGCTATTCGATCGCCATCCGCGCGTTGCCGTGGATCGGCCTGGATGCCCACAACCCGGCCACGCCACCACCGCTCTGGATGTCGGCGGGCATCTTCATCGCCATCGTCCTGTTCTGCAGCCTCGTGGGCTTCACCATCGAACGCCTCGCCTATCGCCCCTTGCGACGGGCCCCCCGGCTCAACGTGCTGATCACCGCGATCGGCGTCTCGCTCCTGCTGCAGAACGTCGGTCAGCTCGATTTCATCTTCGGCGCGAGTCCCCAGAAGATGCCGGCCCTGCTGCCGAATTGGGAGTTGGCCCGCTTGGCTTTCGGTAGTGGGGAATCGACCCGTTACGTCACGATCACGCTGGTCGACACGATCATCTTCGCCATTTCCGGCGTGCTGATGCTCTCGCTGGAATTTCTCATCTTCCGCACCAAGTTCGGCACGGCCCTGCGGGCGGTTTCATTCAACACCGACCATGCGGCCCTGATGGGGATCCCCGTGGATCGGGTGATCTCGCTGACATTCATGCTCGGCTCGGCCTTGGCGGGCGCGGCCGGGTTCCTCTATGTGATGAAGTTTCCCGGCATGAGCCAGCCGGCCCACAGCATCTGGGTTCTTCTGGGCCTGAAGGCGTTCGTGGCCGCCGTGATCGGCGGGATCGGCAACATTCGAGGCGCGGTGCTGGGCGGGTTCATCATCGCCTTCGTCGAGCAGTTCGGAGCCTATTACATCTCGTCGAACTACCGCGATGTCTACGTCTTCGCCCTGCTCATCCTGATCCTCTTGGTCAAGCCGACCGGTCTGTTGGGATCCCCCGTGCGAGAAAAAGTCTGACATGAGCACCCGCGAAGCCCAGCAGCCGAACCTCATCGATTCCAACGACTTCAATGCCCTGAAGAGTGCGGTTCCCATCGTCATCGGAATCAGCCTGGCTGTCGCTTTCCAGTTCACGATTCCCACCGCCTTTGGCCCCTACTATTCGCGTCTGGTGATCGATGCCGGGATCGCCATGATCCTGGCGGTCTCGCTCAACATCGTGAACGGCATGACCGGGCAGTTCTCCATCGGCCACGCCGGCTTCATGACCGTGGGTGCCTACACCGCCGGCATGATCTCCTTCTACGGTTCGCTCCTCCTCTGGGGGGCTTCGGCGAAGCATGGCTCGTTCCTCGGGAGCGGGGAATGGATGTTTCTGACGGCCTGCCTCACGGGAGGTGTGGTCGCCGCTTTTGCAGGGTTGGTGGTAGGCCTCCCCTCGTTGCGGTTGCGCGGGGACTACCTGGCCATCGTGACGCTGGGCTTCGGCGAGATCCTCCGCGTGATCCTGCAGCAGACAGGTAAAGTCGTCGACGATCCCGCCGTCGTCCGCGAAGCTCCGTTGACCACTTTGGCATCGCTTCCCGTCGGTGGTGCGATCGGATTCGACGGCATCCCCAAGTACACCTCGCTCTTCTGGGTCTACGCGATGCTGTCGCTGACGGTGATCTTCGCCTATCGACTCAAGAACTCGAGCTTCGGCCGGGCCATGCTCTCCGTGCGGGAAGATGAAATCGCGGCCCAGGCGATGGGCATCAACATCGCCCGGCAGAAAACCCTGGCGTTCGTCATGGCCGCCTTCTTCGCGGGGGTGGGGGGCGGACTTTTGGCCCATGAAGGAGGCGTCATCATTTCCCCCAAGGATGCCGGTTTCCAGCGGTCTTTTGATTACGTCATCATGACGGTGCTTGGCGGCCGTGGGTCGATCACCGGTGTGATGCTCGCCGCAGTGCTCCTTTCGGGCCTTCCCGAAGTGCTGCGGGATTTCGAGCGTTATCGCATCATCGTCTACGCACTCCTGTTGATCATCATGATGTTGAGCCGGCCGCAGGGACTCTTCGGAATTCATGAGATCTGGGACTACTTTCCAAAGTCGTGGAAGAAGAGTTCACGCAAGGGGGCGGCACGATGACTCATCCCCCGGCATCACATTCCGCACCGACCAACGGCCCGTTGCTCTCCGTCGAGAATCTGGGGATCTCCTTCGGCGGCTTGAAAGCCGTGCAGAACTTTTCGCTATCCCTGCCGAAAGCGGGTTTGTACGGCCTGATCGGCCCCAACGGAGCCGGCAAAACCACGGTTTTCAACCTGTTGACGGGGATCTATCGTCCGCAGACCGGTTCACTCAAGCTGAACGGCCAGAACCTGATCAACCGCAAGCCCCACGAGATCACGGCGGCGGGGATCGCGCGCACGTTCCAAAACATCCGCCTGTTCCCCAATCTGTCGATTGTGGACAACGTACGCCTGGCGGGCCAGATCCGAATCAAACCTCGGCTGATCTCCACCCTGCTACGTACAAAGAGCTACCGACAGCAGGAAGCCGCGCTGGCCGAACGAGCGCTGGATCTGCTGGAGATTTTCGACTTGCGGGATCGCGCCGATGAATTGGCGCAGAGCCTGAGCTACGGACATCAAAGACGGCTGGAGATCATCCGCGCCTTGGCGACCGAGCCTCAGGTGCTGCTCCTCGACGAGCCCGCCGCCGGTTTGAATCCGCAAGAGAAGCTGGCGCTGGCGACATCGATCCGGCAGATCCGCGACCGATTCCAGGTGGCCATCCTGCTGATTGAACACGACATGCAACTCGTCATGGAGATCTGCGAGCGGATTGTCGTGCTGGATCATGGTGTGA
>PNLE01000242.1 GCA_013822855.1 Planctomyces sp. | reverse complement strand
TGACAACGGACAACTGACAAACCCCACCCCTTCCCATCCTCTCTTGACAGTTTCCCCCATTTTCCTTGGACTCCGCACAACGGTGTTGAGACATCGAAGAGTTCGTCCACGAGAATGGAGTCGGAGAGACAATGAAATTTCTTGTCACGGGTGCCGCCGGGTTCATCGGCTATCACACCACGAAGAAGCTCATCGCGCGGGGCGACACTGTCGTCGGGCTCGACAACCTCAACGATTACTACCAAGTGAGCCTCAAGCACGATCGGCTCGCCCAGCTCCAGGCGCTCCCCGACTTCGAGTTCGAGCAGGTCGAGCTGGCGGATCGGGCGGCGATGAAGGCGCTCTTCGCCAAGCACCGGTTCGACATCGTCATCCATCTCGCCGCCCAGGCCGGGGTGCGGTACTCGCTCACCAATCCGCAGGCCTACATCGACAGCAACCTCGTCGGGTTCTGCGAGATCCTCGAAGGCTGCCGGCACAATGGCGTGAAGCATCTCGCCTATGCGTCGTCGTCCTCGGTCTACGGCGGCAACACGAAGATGCCCTTCTCGATCCACGACAACGTGGATCATCCCGTCAGCCTCTACGCCGCCACCAAGAAGGCGAACGAGCTGATGGCCCACACCTACAGCCACCTCTACCGCCTGCCCACGACTGGCCTGCGGTTCTTCACCGTCTACGGCCCGTGGGGCCGGCCCGACATGGCGATGTGGATCTTCACCAAGGCGATCCTCGAAGGAAAGCCGATCGATGTCTTCAACGAAGGGAAGATGCGTCGCGACTTCACCTTCATCGACGACATCGTCGAAGGGGTCGTCCGGGTGGCGGACAACATTCCCGTCCCCAATACCCAGTGGAAGAGCGACACCCCCGATCCCGCGACCAGCAATGCACCTTACCGCGTCTACAACATCGGCAACAACCGGCCCGAAGACCTCCTGGAGATGATCGGCATCCTCGAAACCTGCCTGGGGAAGAAGGCCGAAAAACGCCTCCTCCCCATGCAGCCGGGCGATGTTCCCGCGACGTACGCCGATGTGGACGACCTGGTGAAGGATGTCGGCTTCAAACCCGCCACCCCCCTGGCGACCGGCATCCAGAAGTTTGTCGACTGGTACAGGGACTACCACGCGCTCCCCCGGTGATGGCACAATGCGCGGCCTGGCGGGTGAAGTGCTTCTCATCGCACCAACTTTCGCCCGACTGAGAGCGCGACGGCGCGTCGACAACGACGCAGTCAGGGACATTCTTCGAAAGCGAATCCGATGAAGCTGGTGGTTGTGGGGACGGGGTATGTCGGGCTGGTGACCGGTACCTGCTTCGCCGAGAGCGGCAACGATGTCACCTGCGTCGATATCGACGCGGGCAAGATCGAACGCCTGAAGCAGGGGATCATCCCCATCTATGAACCGGGGCTGACGGAACTCGTTCTCCGGAACGCCAAGTCGGGCCGGCTCCAGTTCAGCACCGATCTGGTCTCCGTCGCGCCCGAGGCGAAGTGCCTTTTCATCGCCGTGGGGACGCCCCAGGGGGATGACGGCTCCGCCAACCTGACCGCCCTGTGGAAGGTGGTCGACCAGATCGCGCCGCATATCGCGAAAGACGCGGTCGTGGTCATCAAGAGCACCGTCCCCGTCGGCACCAATCGCAAGACGTGGGAGCGGCTGAAGGAGAAGGCGGGCCGCGAGGTCGATGTCTGCTCGAATCCCGAGTTCCTCAAGGAAGGTTGCGCGATCGACGACTTCACCAAGCCGGACCGCGTCGTGGTGGGCGTCACCCGGCCCCCCGTCGCCGAGGTTCTGCACGAACTCTACAAGCCGTTCCTCCGGACAGAGAACCCCTTCCTGGTGATGGGACTCGAAAGTGCCGAGATGACGAAGTACGTCGCCAACTGCATGCTCGCCACCAAGATCAGCTTCATCAACGAGATGGCCAATCTGTGCGAAGTCGTCCATGCGAATGTGAACGATGTCCGCCGGGGGATCGGCCACGACCAGCGGATCGGCTTCCAGTTCCTCTTCCCCGGCGTGGGCTATGGCGGTTCGTGCTTCCCCAAGGATGTCCGGGCGCTCATCGCCGTCGCCAGCGCTAACGGCCTCCCCTCGAAGATGCTGCACGCAGTCGACGAGGTGAACAATCTCCAGAAGGAGGTCCTCTTCGCCAAGATCAAGGATCGCTTCGGTGGCGATCTCGCGGACAAGACGATCGCCGTCTGGGGGCTGTCCTTCAAACCCCGCACCGACGATATCCGCGAAGCTCCGGCTTTGGTGCTGATCGATCAGCTCCTCGCCCACGGCGCGACGATCAAGGTTCACGACCCTGTCGCGCGGGAGAACGTCGAAGCGATCTACGGAGACAAGCTGACCTACTGCCCGCACCATTACGACACGCTCGAAGGGGCCGACGCGCTAGCGATCGTCACCGAGTGGCAGCAGTTCCGGAACCCCGACTTCGACTACATGAAGCACAAGCTTCGCCAGCCGATCATCTTCGACGGCCGCAACCTCTACGACCCGCAGCTGATGGAAGACCGGGGCTTCGAGTATTCGGGCATCGGCCTGAAGGCGGGGGATTAAGGGGCGGGAAGAGTGGAAAAGGTGGGGAGGAAAGAAGGGAAGAAGCCAGAAGGAAGGCTTTTCTGATGGACATCGCGAGATGAACGACACTTCCTGGTAGGCCCCGCGACGCGCGGTTGAGCCCTCACTGGAGTAGATTGTCGCCAACGCGGGAACTCGCCCTCACCCCGGCCCTCTCCCATCGGAATGAGCGAGGGAGCCACTGAATGGCTCTTCTCGACCGACAACCATCCACTCCCCACCCACAAAACCCCACCATGCACGAACTGTTCGATACCCATTGCCATCTCGATGAAGACGCGTTCGCCCATGAGCGGGATGATGTGATCCAGCGGGCCGTCGCTTGCGGCGTGACGCGGATGTTGTCGATCGGAACCACGCTCGCCAGCAGTCTGCGCGCGGTCGAGCTGGCGAAGGTCAATCCCCATGTGCGGGCCATCGTCGGGATCCATCCCAACTACTGCGTGACGGCCGCTGAGGATGACTGGGCCGCGATCTGCGAACTGGCGCGGGATGAACACGTGCTGGGCGTCGGCGAGACGGGTTTGGATCGGTACTGGGATCACACGCCGATCGAGCAGCAGCTCGATTACTTCCGGCGACATATCGAACTTTCCTGGCAGGTCTCGAAGCCGTTCGTGGTCCATTGCCGGGACGCCGAGCCGGAGACGCTCGCACTGCTCGAGGAGATGTCGCGGATCCAACCCTTGAACGGGGCGATGCACTCCTTCGCCGGAAGTGCCGAGACGGCGGCGAAGTGCCTGGAACTGGGCCTGCTGCTGTCGTTTTCGGGGATGATCACCTACAAGCGGAACGAGGCCCTGCTCAACGTCGCCCGCTCGGCACCGCTCGACCGGATCATGATCGAGACCGACGCGCCGTATCTGGCCCCGGTGCCCATGCGGGGCAAGCGGAACGAACCGGCCCATGTGCGTTACACTCTGGGAGTCCTGGCCGACGCCCGGCAGATCTCCCGCGAGGACCTGGCGGCGACCACCACGACCAACGCCATCGCGTTCTTCCAATGGCCGACCGCCAAGGCCGTTTGAATCGCCTTGGACTTTCCCCACGATCCCGACCTTCGGCCCATGGCTGATTCACGGAGACGACCGATGCGATTCGCCATTTGCCAGGAACTGTTCGAAGGCTGGAGCTGGGAGCGGCAATGCGCCTTCACCGCCGAACTGGGCTACAGGGGATTGGAAGTCGCGCCGTTCACATTGGCCCCGCGGATCGGCGATGTCACTTCCGCCCAGCGGGCCGAGTATCGTCGCGTGGCGCAAGCGCACGGCTTGACGATCATCGGACTGCACTGGCTCCTGGCGAAGACCGAGGGCTTCCATCTGACGACTCCCGACCGCGCCACGCGGTTGAGAACCGCCGACTATCTGGCCGATCTCACGCGGGCCTGCGCCGATCTGGGGGGCGACATCCTCGTCCTGGGATCGCCGCAGCAACGGCAGTTGGAGCCGGGCATGACGCGCGAGACCGGGATGGCTCATGCACGGGAGGTGCTCGAGGCGATCGTTCCCGTGCTGGAACAATCACGCGTCACGTTGTGCCTGGAACCCCTCTCGCCGCGGGAGACGAACTTCCTCAACACCTGCGCCGACGCGGTCGAGATGATCGACACGATCGGCTCTCCCAACATCCGGCTGCATCAGGATGTGAAGGCGATGCTGAGCGAGCCGACGCCGATCGACCAGTTGATCGAGCAGTACGCCTCGTACACCTCCCACTTCCATGTGAACGATGCGAACCTCCTGGGGCCGGGAATGGGCAGCACCGACTTCGGGCCTATTTTCGAGGCACTTTTCAAGACGAAGTACTCGAAGTGGGTCTCGGTCGAGGTCTTCGATTACCGGCCCGGCGCCGAGGTGATCGCGCGGGAAAGCATCGCGCACATGCAGCGCTTCTGCGACGACGCGCGCTCCTGCTGATCGGCTCGCGCGGCGGTCGAGCAGTCGTGGAGGGGTTCATCCCGCACCACGAACTTGGCTATCGATTGCGCGAGTGTCGTCGGCCCGCCCGCATCGCGCACCGCATGACAGGAGGGGTCGTCGATGCTCGCTGACCTCTCCTGGAAGTGAACATCGACAAGCAAAGCTCGCGCACATGATGTGTCGCGCGAGTCGCTCATCGAACCCTTCCGCGCATCGGGGGTGCTGCGAGCCGTGGTCCGGCAGTCGCCATGAGAGCGACGCATCGCGCGCACCGATGTGGCCCGTGCGCGAAGGGGCTGACATCACGCGTGCGCCGCCGCTTCGCGCAACAGGCTTCATGTATGAAAACGCCTGAAATACAGGCTTTTTTGTGCGTTCAAGCCCATGAAGCCCATTGAGACGAGGCCTGCATCGCCTTCGCCAAGAGCGCGCTGGAGCGGTGAGCGGAGAAGCCTTGAACAAGGTCATGGCGATGAGCGCACGCATGCTGCGCCGATGTTGGTAGGGGGTCATTCGCGGGCGATCGCGCGCCGTGGGATGCGCAGCATGTGGTGCGATGCGCGCGCCTCGTCGCGTGTGATGGAAAAACCTTTGGCTTTTCAACGGATTTTGAGTTGCGCATGCCGATATATGGCTTGAAGTATTTCAGGGAATTCATACGATGTCGCCAGTTCAGTGACGTTGTCATGAACATGCATGTTGTCAAGTGAGCCGATGGCCTCTGCCAGGGACATCGACGAATCAAGACGACGATCGCGATAAGCGATGCAGGTTCATGATGAAGCCACTCGACTCGCCAAGGTTGGCAGTCGGTTGCGAACAGTTCGAGTGACCCGCCTTTTTCCGCATGATGCCCGGTAAGCCAGCGGGAAGGATGGTCGCGAGTTTTCTCTGTTTTGGAGGAAGAGCAAGTGGCCAAGAAGAAAGCCGCAGTGAAGAAGGCCGTCGTCAAGAAGGCCGTTGCCAAGAAGGCCGTCGTCAAGAAGGCCGTTGCGAAGAAGGCCGTCGTGAAGAAGGCTGTCGCCAAGAAGGCCGTCGTGAAGAAGGCCGCTCCCACTCCGACACCCGCCTCCTAAGTCGGCGGCTCGCGATCGAGCCCGCATGTTGCACAAGGCGGTTCCTTCGGTTCGCCGAATCCGCCTTTCCCTCAGATCACTTTGATGCACACACTGCTGCACCAGATGGGGTGGTCTGCCACTCGAAAAGTTGACGATGACCGAGCCGCTCGCGGCCCCATCGAATAACTGTCTGCAGTGCAGTCTTCGTTACAGCGAGCAAAGGGCGACCATCACTTCCGATGGTCGCCCTTTGCTGTTTTTTGCGATGATTGGTGGCCCCGCGCATCGAGTTCCTGGGACGTTGTTCCAGGCTGCAATGTCTACGCACCTTCGTTGCTCCATGCCGTGCTCAATGACAGCTTGGAGTCATTCGCGAACGGCGTTGCAGGGTATCCCCACGCGCCATTTCTATTTGGAATGCCTATCAGAGCAGACGCGGGGGAATTCCGCGCAACGAGTGGTGATAGGGTAGAGGGACTTCGCTCTGCGGACCATCGGGGTTGCCGGGTGAGGGAACTCATTCCAGTTCAAAGGAAAACTGTCACGGCGATCAGGCCTCGTCGTGTCCCGCAAGCTTGCGGAGGATCTCCGCCAGCGCCGCTTCGAGTTCCACCAGACGTTCCCGCTGGGCCCAGGGGATCTGCAATTGGCGCATCCCCGTGCCGCTTGCCGTTCCCTCACTGGCGTTCTGCAACACTCCCCCCAACTCGTCATGGATCCAGGCCACGAGATCGTTGAGCTGCACCCGCTGCAGTCCTTTGAGATCGACCGGCAGCTCGGGGCGGCCGCTGGGGAACATCGGCTTGCGGCCCATCTCGAAATCGGTCGCGATCGAG
>PNLE01000241.1 GCA_013822855.1 Planctomyces sp. | reverse complement strand
GTCTCCAGCCAGTACTTGAGGCGCTCCAATTTGACGACCTGCAGTTCCTTCTGTTCGCTCTCGTCGGAGAGATACTTGATGGTTTCGATGGCTTTCTTCATCTCCGCATAGCGTTCATGCTCGATGATGGCGCTACGCAGAACCTCCGGTTCCTCGGTCACCAACCGGGCGGTTTCCGGGTGCCACGGGCTGGTGATCGTCGGCCAGCGGCGCTTGACGGCTGCGCTGATCTCACGTTTCGCACTGGAGACGGTCGTGCGGTGCCGTCGCAGATCCGACTCGATCCGCTGCTTCTCCTCCCGCTTGGCCTTGATGGCTTGTTCCACATCTTTGGCCCGGTCCGTTCCGGTCAGACCGAACTCCCGGCTGATCCCTTCGACCACCGCCCGCTCGCTGGGATTGGCCTGCGCGAGCAAATCCGCGACCGGCGAGCTCGCCGTCAGCAGACCCTCTTTCCCGGTCGTCTTCGAGACCTGCCGCAAATAGATATCGGTTGTGCGGACGGGGATATCGATCGTGCGAGCCGTCAGCACGGTGTAGGCATGGGCCTCCAGGAATGATGTCTGTCCATCCTGGTCATAATCCGGCGGCGTCACCGCCTGGCCTGTGCGGGATTCGCCGCACAGAGCTTCGAAGAAGTAGGACGAGTATTCGCGATAATCCGCCTCGTTGACATTCGGCGTGCAACCGGCGGCGACTCGATCGGGAACCGTCGAGAAGAAGCCGCAACGCGGATGCTCCGCCAATCCCTTCGACGGGTTGCCCCCCTTGAAGATGAAATTCCCGAAGCCGCCGCTGTAGCACTGCACCATGACCGCCACCACCGGGACATCCTTGGGCAGCTCGTCCAACTTCTCCGTCCATTCGACGACGGACATGTCCGTCCCCTTCCACAGGTGAAGGATGTTGTTGGCGAAGGCCTCCCGCCGTGGCCCGCGCCCTTCCGTCGATGGTCTCGCCGGGCCGGAGGGACGGGGCCGCTGCTCGCTGCCTTCCTGAGGCTTGTCGGCTTTTTCAGTGGGTTCCTCCTTGGTCGGAGTCTTGGTCGATGGATCGGCCTCGGCAGCGCGTTCGACAATGGGCGTCGGTCCCCGTTCGGAAGAGGATTCGTTGGTCGTCTCGCGTTCATCACCCGAGGGCCGTCTTCCCCGTGGAGAGGGTGTGTTGGCAGCGGGAGTTTCTCCGCGAGCCCGGCCACCGTGGCCGGTGAAATAGACAATCAGCCGATCGCCGTTCACCAGTTGCGCGCCGTATTCCTTCAGCGTTGTCTCAATCGAGGCGGGTTCGGCGGTGCCGTCGACAATCGGCAGCAGGCTGGAGCGATAGTCGAATCGCGCGCCGGTGGATGGGCCAATGATGTCCGCCAACAGCATGCGTAGATCCTCGGGATCGCGCTGGCCGTCGAACTGCAGATCGGGCTGGGTATCCCCCCCGTCCGAGAACAGGATCTTCTGCTTGATCCCTTCCAGATCGAGACGTTTTAGCACCCGTTGCAGGAACTGGACATTGTTCTCCAGCGAAATCTGATTGCTCTCGGGCCGCGGCCCGCCGCCGATGGTCAAGATGTGGTCATCCGCCACCAATGGGCCACCCAGCCCCAGCAGTAGGCACGACAACAAGCTGGCGCACACTCGGAATCGAGGCATAGGAATGCTCACCGGATCAAATGGTTGAAGGCCAGATGTGTGAAACACCCACATCTGCGAAAGACGCGCGAGAGCTCATTGATTCTGGCCAGCGGAATCCTCACCCGGCAAGCACAATCTCCCCTCTCGCCGGTTATTGAAGGAGCCCAGCGATACACCCTCCCAGGTCGTGCCAGGCCCCCCATTGAAGAAGTGCAGGTTGGCAAGGATCAGTTTTCCTTTGACGACAGCTTGCCTTCGGGGCGCGTTTCTTTGGATTCATCCTCCATGGGCAAAGCCACATTGGGGAACTCCTTCTTCAGCAGTTCCTCCAACTCCTTCCCGCGGGCGTTGATTGAGATCACCTTGAAGTCCCGGCCGATCAGGATCATGCGGGGGATCGAGTTGATGGAGTAGTGCCGTGCGTTCGCCGATCCGGGATTGGCGCCCTCCGAATGGTCGTGGAGGATCGTCCAGGGAAGCTTTTTCTTTTCCAAGAACGTATCCAGCGACTTGCGGTTCGAGTCGACACTGACGCCGACGATCTCGAATCCATGCTCGTGGTATGTCTCGTATAGCTTTGTCATTCTGGGAAACTCGGCGATGCAGGGGCCGCACCAGGTCGCCCAGAAATCGACGAGAACCACCTTCCCCTGATGCGAAGACCAGTTGAATGGGGAGCCATCGGCGGTGACATCCCCCACCAATGTCAGTTCCTGGCCGGGGAGCCGCAGACGACGGAGCACACCTTCAGTCGCAGCTAACTGCCGTCCGGCCCGCTGGTCTTCGACAGTTCGCAAATAGACAACATACGAATCGAGGAGTTTCGCCGCTTGCTCCTGCTGGGCGGGCAAGGCGAAGTTCGCCAGTTGAATGATCGAAGAGATCAGCGACACCTTGTCCTCGTAGGGAGCCTCGTCGACCAATTTGCGGTTCTCTTCGAGAAGCGCGAACGCGTTGACGGGGCCTCTTCCGGCCGCTGCGAGCTTGAGTTCGAGGAATTTGAGCCGCACCTGCCGCAAGAGACTGGCGTCGCCCGCCTTCTCAAGACTTTCGAGGAAAGTCGTTGTCTGTTCCTTGATCCCCTCTGCACGAAAGCCTTCGAGGTTCGACAGGATCAATACCTGAAGCAGCGCCACCTCACGTCGATCGGCGGCGTTCGGGGCGGCCGCCTGCAACTCCTCGGCGAGCTTGAGCTGCGCCTGGAGAGTGGCCACCCGCTCGTCCCGTGTGACGTTGGCCGCTTCGGGCCGTCGTCCCTTGGGCACCACTTCGGCTTTCAGATCCGCGATCTTTTGCGAAACCGACTTTTCAGTCGTCTCCTTTTCATCGGCGACGGCGGAAGGGCCATCCGCCGCCGAGACTTCGCGCGAATTCAACGCGGCACTTCCGAAAAATGTCACAAGTAATGCGGTGAAAAAGTATTGAACCAGGCGATCACGTGTCATTGTTTATCTTTATGTTAAAGTGTTTGAAAACATCATCTAATTGACGGGCATGAGTTCATCAGAAAGGGGTCGTCCATCTTCCGATGTGCGGGCCTGCTGCTCCTGCGGGTGGGGTCCGTCCTCCGGCGGGGCGAAGACCCACCAACTGGCCACCCAGACGACAAAGATTATGCCCAGGACGATATAAAGTGGCCTCACGTTCACATTCGCCATGAACACCTGCTCCAGTATGTGAACATGTGAGTTAATCCTCCAATTTGTAGTCAAAGAGATTTAGTATTCACCGACGACATCCGCGTCACTCATCCCCGAAAGGGATTGCCGCAGGATCGTTTGATTCATGTTGATGCTGAACGGCCTGACCGAGCCGTCGGCCAGTGCGAACATCGCCATGCCGGGATGCGGGCTGGAGAAGCGGTAGAGCAGGGTCTGGCCCGATCCCGAGTAGTAATTGTTGGCGACGGTACCAAAGCACATCACCTGACAGTTGGTACCCATCCAGGCAGAGGTCTGGTAGAGGGTCTCGCTCCGCCAATCCCCGCGGATTTCTCCAAACAGCAATGTGTTCGAGGTCCCGTCGGTGATGTCTCGCAACTTGGTCTTGCTGCGACGAAAAAAGGCACCCTTGTACTTATCGAGCGTGGGGGCTTCGACATAGCCCGCCCAGCCCGCGACTCCCGCATAGCTGGTGCGACCCAGCTCCCGGGCGGGCTTGCCCCCCAGGGTCGAGGCGACCGGCGAACCGTTCGCCACGAAGGTTGCGGCGGTGGCGCTCTGCCTGTAGACGATGAGTGCCGTGTTCACCTGCAATGTCGATTCGTAGGGATTGGGCGTGGCCGAGGGACAGATGAGCAAAGGGAGGCGAGTAAAGGCGGCGGTGCGGGTCGTGGCCTCGTTCGTCCAGAAAGTCTGCGTGGCGGTGCTGGTATCCGGACTGATCTGGTTTTTATCGATCGTGTTGTAGACCGGGGCCTGATCGAAGTAGGGAAGCATGTGCGGGAAGGGCCCGGTCCGTGAACCGGTGATCCCAGTCGTCGAGATGATGTTCCCCGAGGGTTCGGTTCCCGCCGCGTTGTACCCTGGGGGAAGAAATCCATAGGTGTTCTCAAAGTTGAACGCCGCCAGGGCGATCTGTTTGAGGTTGTTCTGACATTGCGCCCTTCTGGCCGCCTCGCGTGCCTGCTGCACGGCGGGAAGAAGCAGGGAGATGAGCATGCCGATGATGGCGATGACCACCAGCAGCTCGACTAGTGTGAAACCCGAATGAAGCCGATAGGACCTTGCGGAAGAACGTCGCATGAAAACCCCCTTGTCGTGAGTCGTCATCCCGCAGTCCGACCGCACACCGCATGAAATCACGCAGACGGAGAGGGACATTGGGAAGACCGGAAAACCACCACTTGACGGGGAGCGCACGCACCGTGTTACATTGTGGGGAAATCTTAAGCAATCGGGAGGTCAACCGATTTTTGCCCTGATCTGGAAAACTGTAGTCCCGATTACACCTTGCCTCGTAGAAACGAATCCTGGCTCTCCTTCCTCCATGATTTCCCACCTGCGACGACGCCTCCGCCTCCGGCCTGATGAACACTTCCCCCAAGAGTCCGGTCATGAATCAGGTTTCGTCCGACGCTCTCGCCAGCCGCTCTCCGTTCGCCTCGCACTTCCTCTCGAAATACGTGCGGCCCGTTGTTTCCGATCGCGACTTCAGCGACGTGGAATATCGCTTTCACGGCCCCCGGTCGTTGGCGCTCTATCAGTGTTCCCGGGATCTCGCCACCCCCTCAATGCCCAAGCCGGACTACATGCTCCGCCTGCATTTGAACAAGACCCCTGCCCAGCATGAGGTCAACTATGGCGGCGGCTGGTTGAGGCGCATGCCCGATTCCTTTGTGTTGGCACCACCCCAGATCGATTCCCGGGTGCGGGGGAATTGCCACAATCACTTCACCAGCCTGATCCTTGTCTTTCCCGAGATCGAGCTGCGGCAGGTCGCTGGCGATCTCCTCGACTCCGAAGGCGGAGACCTGCGTAGAGCGCCCGCCAAGGAACTCCACGACCCGTTCATTCCCGTGTTGATGCGGCAGCTGTGGAGTTCCGCCCAGAGTGCCTCACCGGCGGAATCGATCCTCATCGAAGGGACTTTCATCTCGCTCGTGGGGCGGTTGCTGCTCCTGGGTGAACAGAAGCGGCTGGCCTTCCCCAAGTATGAAAGCAGCGCCTCCCTCATCACGGACAAGGCGCTCCGTTTCATGCGGGATCGCCTCGGCGACAAGATCACGCTGAGCGAGATCGCCACGGCGGCGGGCGTCAGCCGCTCCTATCTGACGAAGGTCTTCGCCCAGGCGACCGGCAAGAGCGTGCATGCCCGGCTCATCGAGCTGCGGATCGAACGCGCCAAGGAGTTGCTGGAGCGGTTCGGCCGAAACATGACGCTCGACGACATCGCCACCACCTGCGGCTTCTGGGACGGCACCCACCTGACCCGCACCTTCGTCCAACACGTCGGCGTCACCCCCCAAGTCTATCGCGAGCAGTCGTAAGCGTCTGAGTGTGACAGAGCCGCATTCTGAGCGAGTGGCCCAGATGGGGCGCTGCACGTCTGGGTGACGCCCGTCACATGTGGCAAGTCACCAGCAGCTGGTCACACGACGTCCATCGAGCGAACCGGTCTCCTGACGGTGTGGCATTTGACGAAGCGAACCTTCTCTGCCCATTGCCTCTCCAAGAATTGTCACGGCGTCGTCACTCTCCGAACGCGATCTCATTTGGCATTTCTGTCGATGTCACTTTCACCCACTATTGCCAGTGCCATCGTCGAAGCGGCCCGGCTGATTGCCGGGGCCGATGCACTCCTCATTGCGGCGGGGGCCGGGATGGGTGTTGATTCGGGCTTGCCCGATTTCCGGGGGCCGGAAGGGTTCTGGCGGGCCTATCCTCCTTTTCGCGGGAAGGCCTTTCATGAGATCTCGACGACGCATTGGTTCGAGTTGGATTCGCAGCTTGCCTGGGGCTTCTTTGGGCATCGCCTGAGCCTCTATCGAAACACTCAGCCGCACACGGGGTTTGCGATTCTCCAGCAGTGGATCCAGCGGGCACCCGCCGGGGCGTTCGTCTTTACCAGCAATGTCGATGGCCAGTTCCAGAAAGCTGGCTTTCCGGAGGACGCCCTCTATGAATGCCACGGCTCGATCCACCACCTCCAGTGCACCACGCCGTGTAGCCTCCAGTTATGGTCAGCGGAAGCCGTCACTCTCGAGATCGATCCGGCCACCGTCCGCGCCAGCGGAGACCTTCCCCGCTGCCCGCATTGCGGTACCGTGGCGCGGCCGAACATCCTGATGTTCCGGGATCGAACCTGGCTTGCCACCCGCTCCGACATTCAGGCTCGCCGCTATGCCAACTGGCTGGAGCGTGTGCGGGGGAAGCAGATCGTCGCCATCGAA
>PNLE01000240.1 GCA_013822855.1 Planctomyces sp. | reverse complement strand
AGTTTCCAGGCGAGTCGCTTGTCTGTGACGGTCAGCAAACGGGCGGCGAATTCGAGATACATGGAGTATTGCCTCTAGGGCGGATGTTCGGTGGTGAAGACACTGGCGGAGCCAGTGGCACCCTGGCGGTTGTTCGGCGCTGGGATGGTGATCTAAACAGGTGTCGCCAGCCGGTGTGTCGGTGTCGGGCGGCCGGGGCGGAAGCTTTGGGTTTGCCTCAGGGCAACAGTCACCCCCATCTCCTCGGCGACTTCCGCGAGGCTGGCCGTCACCAAGGTTTGCAGTTCTTCGGGATCGATGGCGACGCGGGCGTTGACCACGACTTCCGCCTGCTTCACCTGGCAATTCGAAGGGAGCGAGAGTTCCGCCGGGCCATCGCTGCTGGTGAGGTTGGCGACGCCGAAGAACCCTTCCCACAGGCCGATCGCCTTAAGGTGCGCCGTCTCCGCACCCGTGGCGGCCAGCTTTTCCTTGAGGTACCCGATGACCCCCAGGAGGAACCCGTCGAGCGAGATCGGTTCCTCGCCCGAGATGGTGACGCTCGCGTTGAGCCAGCCGAGTTCGGCTTCCCCTTCGGCGTAGATGTCGTAATCGATGTCGAGGATCTTGCGGCCGAAGGCTCCATCCTGGCCCAACAGTTCGCGGTAGACCTCGAAGCCGTCGCCCGTTTTGGCCGAGACCCGCAACACGGGTGTGCCGGGGATCTTGGCTTTGACGAGCGTGACGAGTTCCTGCATCTGCTCGGGGGAGAGCTCGTCGGCCCGGTTGATGAGGACGGCATCGGCCTCTTCCAGTTGCTTTTCCAGGATGTAGGCCGCCTTGGGGGAGAACCCGCTTCCTTCGCCTCGCAGGATCTTGAGGCCGTGCGACGGCTTGAGCAGCACGCCATAGGGGGCGATCGAAAAGCGGGCGGCGTAAAGCTGCTTGAGCGGCTGGACGACGGTCGCGACCAGGTCGGTGCAGCTCCCGACGGGTTCGGCGAGGATCACATCCGGTGCATTCGCGGTGTCGAGGCGGCCCAAAGTGGCGATGAGTTCGTTGAAGTGGCAGCAGAAGCAGGCCCCTGCCACTTCGCCGACATCGAAGCCCTGCGAGCGAAGCGAGTTGGTGTCGACGAGGTCGGTCGCCTGATCGTTGGTGACGATGCCAACGGTCAGCCCCTCGCCCATGTAGTGGCGGGCCAGGCGGGCGAGCGTCGTGGTCTTCCCAGCCCCGAGAAACCCACCGACCATGATGAAGCGGATGGTGCGGGGCGCGGTCTCGGCTGCGGTCACATCGCAGGACATGCGGTGTCTCCAATCGATCAGGGGATTACGCAATTCTACCCCTGATCGTAGTCCTCAAGCCGTGCCGACGCACCGGTGGAGGAGAAATCTGTTGGACAAAAAGCAGACGATCTCCCACACCCGCGTTCATGTGGGGGAGATCAATGAGTCCCGCTGCTCTGCCACTTTTGAGCTGAAAATCTCAGAAGTTGTAGGCCAGTCTCACGGTCAAGCCCTGCAGCAGCAAATCGTTGTTCTGAGGGCCTGAGGCATCCGTGAAAATCTGGCACTGGTTGAGCCAGTCGTTGAGCTCGTAACCGGCGGTGGCCGTCAGGTGCCCATACTTCAACTGGACGCCCACGATGGTCTGGAAGGTGAGGGATCCAAAATCACGCGGACTGGTCTGGATGACCTGTGAGGAGGTGCTGGTCATGCCGCCGTCGATCTGGGTGACAGCGGTCACATCGTGGACTTGCCAGTCGCCCAACAGGTAGGCCATGTAGAAGTTGGCCGTCACGTTCAATTCCAGGTGCTCTGTTTTTCGCAGCGTGTACTGGTTTTCAATACCGATCTTCGGGCCGATTCCCCAGAAATCGTTGGTGGCGGTTTCGACGATGTTGCGCTGTGAAGTCGATCCGCCGGAGTCGTATTCGGCCTGAAACGCGGTTGTGAAGGATTGCTCGATCATGCCACCGCGCAGCCCGACCAGCGGCCGGATCCGGAGCGACTCGCCGAGTTGAAAGGCTTTGCCGAGATCGAGGTCGATCATGTTGTAATCGATTGAGGCCTCTAGTTGGCCCGTATCGAAATAGAGCTGCGGAGCGGGAGGTTGGGAATTCTTTCCTCCTAGAAAGGCGGCCGTCAGGTCTCCGCTCTCGGAGGCCGTGGTGCTCGTGGAGAAACGTGTCCAGGAGGCCCGGACATCCCACTCACCCGATTGCTGGACACCAATGCGGAATCCCGGCGAGAAGCCGAACTCCGTCGACCCGTAGTCGATATACTGCTGCAGCGGGTCGCGATTCGTGTTCAGCACCCAGTCGACGGTTTCCGTCGCTTTCCAGTAGAGGAACTCGCCGAAAAACTCGGCTGCGAAAGCCGGAGTTGTCCAGGCGAGCATTCCCATCAGTAGCAGACTGCGAGACCACATGATCCCCCCTGTAATGTGAGATCGCCGTGCATCGGCAGTTGCTGGAAGGTGAGAAGCCGCTGCTGGTTCGCCCACCATTGGGCTTCATATCCCAGCCACGCGGTGAGTTCGAGCTTGCCGGGAAGCGTCCATTCGAGCCCCACAAAGGAGCGGATCATGACGGTTCCCAGTTGGGCGTCATTCATCGTCGTGGAAAAGGCATCGTATGAGAGCAGGGGCAGGCCGGGGTCGGTCCGCTGGAAGTCGTCGGTGACGTTCCAGGTGCCGTACATCAACGCGCCCGAACAGCTTCCGACGACCCGCAAGCCCGAGGTACCGGGAACATGCCATGTGCCTCCGACGCCGAAACTGGGCCCCACGCCAAAGAAGTCGTGGTTCACATCTTCGACCGCCGTCAATCCCAGCGACGGATTTCCCCAGCGGGATTGCAGCGATTGACGAATGCTGGCGATTTTGAGGCCGAAAACGGGGCGAATCGTCACATCGTCCAGAACCTGGATGTCGTGTCCGGCTTCGATGTCGAAAGTGGTCATTCGGATCGACCAGTCCAGCGAGGCGGTGGTGAAGGAGAAGCCGTCCCCGCTGACGAAGCCGCTGAAGAATTCCGGCAGGACCAGATGGTCTCCATCGGGGATCTCAGCCCCTTGCGACGTGGAGAAATTCGTCAGTGCCAGTGTCCAGTCCCAGTTCGAGGTTTCGGGGGCGATGTTGACGCCCACCCGGAATCCCGGCGACCAGTTGAAATCAAGTTGCTGTGCGGCGAAGACGCTCCTCGGATCCGGGGAGCCCGAAGGTGTCTCCGAGACGACACTGGCCCAGGTGGAGGATGTCTCCTCCGACGCATGCCAGATCAGCACCTCGGCGAACGGCGTGATCTCCCCGGCATGGGCCTGTGGGCAGGCCCATGTCAACAGCAGCATTGCGAATAGGGAGGTGCCACGTGTGATCACGGAGAAAACGATCCGGTAGCTGACAAGTGTGGAATTTTATGTCTAAAAGACATTGCTATCGATGATTGATGACGGGGGGGATTCGATGGTGATCGGTGCTCGGAGTGTTCCATTAAAAAGCCAGTTCGAACTCAAAAGTGCCGCCCTGCAAGGCCATCAGATTGTTTAATCGCCCCATGTTGAATGAGTAATACTGCATCTGATTCAGCCAGACCTGCGCCTCGTAACCGGCACGCAGTGTGGTGGTGCAGCGGTCGCGCTCCTGTCTCCATTCCAAGCCGAAGCAAGCCCGCAGCATGGTGGCCGCTCCATGGATCGACTGGGAATTGATGGCGATCGATGTCGGTAGCGGAAAAGTGAGGGAAGTCGGTCCGTCAGTCTGGAAACGGTCGCTGAAATCCCAATGGCCATACATCAGCGACCCGGAAGGTGCCGCATAGAATTGAAGCGACGATCGCGGTGTTTGCCGGAGTGGAATCCTGGCTTCGACACCGATCGCCGGGCCGATCCCCCAGAAGTTTTGATTCAGGTTCTCGGTGGCGGAATCGAAGAGGTAGGTCTCCGAAGACGTGTCGATCGGACCGAGCCAAGTCGATTGGATGGATTGCCGGATGATGGCCGATTTGAGACCCACGAAGGGGCGGAGCGAGAGAGAACTGCTCACTTCGAATGTGCGGCCGATCTCCAGGTCGATCGTATGGAACTGCACCCCCCAGTCGATGGTCGCGCTCCGGTAGTGCGGGCCGTAGCCGGTTCCATCTGTATTGCCTGCATAGAAATTGCCGAGGAAGGCCGAGTAAACCTCTCCGGCGGCTCGGTTTTGGGCACTCGTGTTGTAATGTGTATAGTAGAGAGCGGTGTCAAATGGCTCGGTGGAGTCTTGTCGGGAGGCTCCCACCCGGAGGCCTGCATTCCATTGGAATGGGGCGTCGACCAGTTGGGCCGTCCCGTAGGAAGTACCCAACCCTTGGGGGGTGATTTCCTGCGCCCAGTTCTCGGCACTCCCTTCCGTCAATTTCCAATACAGGAGATCGACAAAAAGGGTGGTCTGGTCGTCGCGGGCCACGGACGTAGCACGATGATCCAACCCGACGGTCGGTGAGCCATCCAGTGCCGGGGAGATCAACTCCGCCGGGGATGCAGGCATGAAGGCCGAGGATTCCGTGGGAGGAACTTCCGGCAATTCCGTGGCCAGTAGTGTCGCGCACATCGGCAAAAACAGCAGGCAAACCCCGCAAAGCATGACCATGCGCCGAGGCATCCGTGGTGCTCGTGGATGATGCAGGCGACAGGGCATCAAGGAGTACTGTGGAAATGGGGCGATAGGCTCTGATCAAGCAGGCATGACTCGACAAGAAAGCACGTCGATAGCCTGTACACATCGACTAATCGTCAAAGTCGACGCAAATGGATGAGTCGAATTGATGCCGGAGAACCAATCCACTCGAAAGCGGAACATGGGCCGGTGGACGAAAAGTCTCGGCGCTGGAGGCAAGAAGGCTTCCCGCAAGGCCCCTTCAATCCGCCAAGAGGCCCAAGGAGCGGCAATAGCTTTGCTTCACCCGGTCGGCACCGACCATCTTCACAGCTTCCGCAAAGCCGGTCACCAGGGATTCGGCGGCGGCTTGAGGCTCTTCGGGGGCGGCGAAGAACTGCTTCAAGGCGGCGTTCGTGGCGTCGATGAACGTCGATTGGCCATCGACTGGCAGATAAGCCGTCACATCGGTCGAGCGGAGGGCCTGCGCGATGGCGTCGAAGGCTTCGCTAGCGCTGGTGCCGTTGAGACCCGACGTGGGGAGCTGACTCAGGTCGAGGGCCTGCGATTCGCGTGTCAACGAGAGTGTTGTGCCGGGAAAAGCTTCCTCGGCCCGGCTGTCGGTCAGAAGTTCCCACAGGCTGGTCAATGCGCCGACGGCACCTTTGCCGGTCCCTTGGAAGCCGATGCTCCAGCCGCCGAAACCGACGAGTGTGGGGCGGTAGTCGGCGGGGCCTTTCACCCAAGTTTTTCGCCGGGGTTCGTACGATTCGGAGGTCGCGGGAAGCAAGGCGACGCCGATCTCGCTGGTGGCTGCCGTCTCGACCGCTTCAGTGGCTGGCGCGCCGCTGCTGGCGGACTGGCCGGGATGGGTGAAAGGTTCGTAGCCAATGGCCAGGGCCGCTTCACCGCGCAAGACCTTGGCACGAGCCTCGACGGCGGAAAGTGTGACGGACTCCTTTCCCAAACCGGGCCAGCGCGTGGCCAGACGCTGGAAGCAGGCCTCGGCCACGGCGGTGCTGACGTTCGACTCGCCCGTGCGGATATCAAACCAGGTCGAGTAGTCACCCACAGGCCGGAGCAGCGGAACCAGTTGAGCGTGCAGCCAGGCTGCCCGCGTCTCCTCGCCCCACGGTTCGATGATCGACAGCTCGCCCGCCCACTCGGTCCGGCTGGTCACGAGTGCTTCGTACTCGCTCCAGGTCTGGGGAACCTTTCGCCCCGACTTCTCCAACAGATCCCGGCGGTAGTAGACCAGGAAAACCGGCTGCGAGATCGGCATCGCGATGGGCTGCTGGTCGCGGGTCGCCAGGCGCTGCTTGAGACCGTTGAAGAGGTCGAGCTTGCGGGGCGAGCCCTCGGCACCTACGGGCTCGAAGCGATCGAGTTTTTTCTGTTCGTCGAACGCGGTGAGATCCAGGTTGGGCACGAAGATCAGCCGGGGCTTTGTGGCCGAGGCATGCTCGAAATCGGTGAATTCGACGGTGGCCCCGGTCTGGGCCTCCCATTCGTCGATGAGCACATCCCAGAATTCTGCCAGTTTCCAATCGGCGGGGCTGACGATCTCCAGCCCCACGCCCGCCAGCGGTTTGGTGGCTGGCTGGGCGGTGCCCGTTGGGCAGCCCATGAGACTTAAACAACCGGCTCCCAGGCTAGCCGTCATGCCCGCCACGAACGACCGGCGGCTGATGTTCGGAATGAAGCTGGCGGCGGGAGGCGTGGGCGATGCGTCACTCATGCGGCTGTTTCAATCGAAGCGGGGGATCGGATGGAGTCTTCACCGCTCCATTGTGGGCACAAGAGCTTACGCGTCGCCAATGAGTTTCATGAACTCCGCTTCATCGATCACGGGTACGCCGAGCGACTGCGCTTTGGTCAGCTTGCTTCCCGCGTTTTCGCCCGCGACCACAAAGCTGGTCTTCTTCGAGACACTGCTCGCCGCGTGGCCGCCTTGCTGCCGGATGAGGTC
>PNLE01000239.1 GCA_013822855.1 Planctomyces sp. | reverse complement strand
GTTCGAGTCCAGTATCGTCCATTTCACGCAAATTGCCTGCCTCATCAGCAAGTATCACGACCCCGCAAAACAGCTTGTTTTGTGGGGTTTTTCGTTTTAAAGGCGAATGGTTGCCAGTCCCTGAGGCCTCCCGACGGCTTGCGCCTGCACGGGATTCTGCACGGGGCTAGGAGAAGCGTAAACGACCGCCGCACCGCTTTCACTTCGATCAGCGGTTCGTGGCGAATGTGATCGAATGCTGGTTCCGCGACGTCACGCCCAACCGGATCCGCAACGGCATCTTCAAGAGAGTCGGGGAACAGGAGCGGGCGATCCGGACGACATCGCCCACCTCAACACCCCACCCCAGATCGTTCGTCAGAACCAAAAAGCTCGGGGACATCCTCGCCAAAGTGGCGCAAGCCTGAATAAGATCTCAGGCTGCCTGAAGCACCACGATAGGGTCCTCGCTTGCTGCTGTTTCTGCTCTCATTGACGAGCCTTCTGTTGGCGTTACTGCCGGCGGTGCTGTTCTTCATGAACTGGAGGCGGTATCTCGTCCCGGCTGTTCCCACTGCCGAGCTGCCGCCGGTGTCGATCCTTATTCCTGCCCGCAACGAAGAGCGGTCGATCGGGCGGGCTTTGGAGAGTGTCCTGGCGACTCAATGGATCGACTTCGAGGTCGTCGTCCTGGATGACGCCTCGACCGACCGCACTGCCGAGATTGTGCGCGAATTCAGCGCGCGGGATCCCCGCGTGCGGCTGGAAGCGGCACCGCTTCTTCCAGCCGGTTGGTGTGGCAAGCAGCACGCCTGCTGGAACCTGTCGCAACTCGCCCGTCACGACCAACTCCTGTTCATCGATGCCGACGTGACCCTCACGCCGACCGGGGCGGCTCGCGCGGTCGGTTTTCAACAGTCGACAAAGGCCGATCTCGTTAGCGGTGTGCCGCGGCAGGAGTTCTCCGGGTTTCTCGATCGACTGCTGATCCCGCTGATTCACTTTCTGCTCCTAGGCTTTCTGCCGATAGGTCGCATGCGGTCGACGACCGATCCCGGCGTGGGGGCCGCCTGTGGGCAGTTCATCCTCTCCACCCGCCATGGCTACCAAGTCACCGGCGGCCACCAGTCGATCGCCCAGTCGCTCCACGACGGCCTCGACCTCCCCCGGCTCTACCGCCGACACGGCCTGATGACCGACTTGTTCGACGCGACCACGAGTGCCGTCTGCCGGATGTACCACTCCGAGCGCGAGACATGGAAGGGGCTGGAGAAGAATGCGACGGCGGGCCTCGGCTCACCCCCCCTCATCGTTCCGGCGACAATCATCCTCAGCATGGGCCAGGTCTTACCTCTTGTCTGGCTGGTCTGGGCCTTCGGTGTGTTCGGGATCTTTGAGGGCGGCTGCGTTTGGACAACGCTTGTCACCGCCCTCGCCGTCGTCTGTTCTTGGATACCCCGCACGCTGGCACTCGTCACCTACCGGCAGAGTGTTATCGGCTGGCTCCTCCACCCGGTCTCCGTGCTCATCTTCCTCCTCATCCAGTGGTCGGCCCTCGTCAAAAAACTCCGCGGCGTCCCCTCCGTCTGGAAAGCCCGCAGCTACGACCAGAGCACCGTCAAGCAGGGTGCATGAAGTCCTCGCAATGCACCAGACTTTGACCTTAAGCGCCAAATCGCCCTAAAGCTGGTACGTTCCGTCGGAACTCCACGCACCCTACGGTCGGAGGGCTCCCTCTTTGAAACGCCACACTGTCATCGCATGAACTCTTTCGCATATGATGCGGGCTCACGCGTTCGCACCCGAGGAGAGAGATCCATGCCGCAGCCGCCCGCCACTTCCCCGATTGGCACCACTTCCCGCCGCACGTTTCTCCAGGCCGGCACCGTCGCGATGGCGGCGGCGACGATCCTCCCCTCGCATGTCTTGGGCAGAGAACGAGCCACGGCGCCCAGCGAGAAAATCACGCTGGGGGTGATAGGCATCGGTCCACGCTGCACCTACGACCTCAAGGCCATGCTCCAGTTTCCCGATGTCCAGTGCGTTGCCATCGCCGATGTCCAGGCCAGGCGGCGGGATGCGGGGAAGCTCCTTGTCGATGAACACTACAAGACCGGCGATTGCCGGCTCTACGCCGACTTCCGCGAACTGCTGGATCGTAAGGATATCGACGCCGTGATCGTCGCCACCGGCGACCGTTGGCACGCCGCCGCCTCCATTCTGGCAGCTAAGGCTGGAAAAGACGTTTACAGCGAGAAGCCTTGCGGCATCACCATCCAGGCCTGCCAGCAACTCGCCGACACGATGCACAGCCAGCAACGTGTCTTTCAGGCGGGCACCCAGCGCCGCAGCGTCCCCAACTTCCAGAAGGCGGTCGAGCTCGTTCACACTGGCAAGCTCGGCAAGCTGCACACCATGCACGCCTCGGTCTATCTGCCGGTTCTCGACAACAGTTGGCTCCCCGCGCAAGCGACACCCTCCAAGCAGGAAGTCGATTGGAACCTCTGGCTCGGGCCGGCGGCCTGGCGGCCATTCAACCAGAAATACGTCGATGGCGGCTGGCGCGGGCAATGGGATTTCGACTCCGGCGCGAGGCTGCTCGATTGGGGTGCCCACACCATTGACCTTTGCCAATGGGCCAATCAGGCTGACGACACGATGCCCATCACCTACGAACCGACCGAGAAGACGATCAACTGCACCTATGCCAACGGCGTGAAGCTGATCGTCGACTTCCTCGAAACCCCCTTCGGCGAACGGTCGCCGCAATACATCACCCGGCTGGGAACCTGCCCCGTCCGCTTCATTGGCGATGAAGGCTGGGTTGAGACAGGCGACAGCGGCGAGCTCGTCGTGCAGCCGGAAGCCCTCGCCAAGGATCAGCCACCCGCCGAGAAGAGGGTCCGTGGGCTGGATGTCTCGACGCACGCCAGAGACTTCTTCGACTGCATGCGGACACGCGACAAAACGACGGCCAATCCCGATGTCATGCGGCGTTCGCACATCGCCAGCCACGCCGCCGCCATCGCCTGGATTCTCCGCCGCAAACTGACGTTCGATCCCAAGACCGAAACCTTCGTCAACGACCCGGAAGCCAACCTCCTCTGCTCGCGGCCGGAACGAAACTGGGCCGTCTGAACCCTCCGCAGGTGTCAATCTGAAAGGATTGAGCAGCGCCCAGCCACAAGGAGGCTCAAGCCGGCGAGGCGGGTGTCGGGTGTCTGTTGGCGCCTTCGTCGTTAAACTCTCCGGGAGTGCGTGCGGTGGATTGCCGCGCGCTCGTACTTCCCCGGGAGAGATCATGCACGCGATGCAACTGTCCGTCGAACATCTGCGGATGAGCGCCTTCCTTGTGAAGATGTATCTCGACGACTTCAGCGATGCCGAGTTCCTGATTCCACCGGCACCGGGATGCAACCCCGTCGCCTGGCAGATGGGCCATCTCATCGTTTCCCAGAACAGCATCATCGAGAAATTGAAGCCGGGATCGGGGATCGCTCTTCCCGAGGGGTTCGAGAAGCGGCATTCCAAGGAAGGGGCTGCCGACCACGAGGCCCCCGGCTATCTCACCAAGGCCGAATACCTGGGTCTTTTTGATCAGGTGATGGAAGCCGCCCAACGGTTTGTTCTCGGGTTGACCGAAGCGGATCTGGATCAGCCCTGCCCGCCGGGGATGCCCCCCATGTTCCCGACCGTCGCCTCTGCGGTGGTGCTGCTGGCCAGCCATCCGTTGATGCATGCGGGCCAGTTTGTGCCGCTGCGAAGAAAGCTCGGCAAGCCCATCAAGATCTGATCCCGCCCAGGGATCTTGCTCGTTCGTCCATTGTCTTTCCCTCGGAAACGGATTTCGCATGGCTCCACAATTCGCAGTTGGCATCGATCTGGGGACGACGAACAGCGTTGTCGCTTACGTTCGGCTGGGCGATGAGAAGCCTGCCGTGGCCCTGCTCCCGATTCCGCAACTGGTGGCTCCGCAGACGATCGAGGCGAAGTCGACACTCCCTTCGTTCCTCTATTGCGGCGGCCCGCAGGATCCCCCCGGCTCGCTGGATGTGCCGTGGAGCCAGGGACGCGATTTCAGTGTGGGTGAACTCGCCCGCCGACAATCGGCCGACTTCCCCGATCGCACCGTTGTGGCGGCCAAGAGCTGGCTGGGTCACAGCAAGGTCGATCGCCATCAAGCGTTTCTCCCCTTGGGCAGCGATGAGGCCGAAGCGGCGGGGAGCATCACGAAGGTCTCGCCCGTCACCGCTTCGCGGCGGTATCTCGAACATCTGGTGAGTGCGTGGAAGGTCGCCTTCCCCGACGCACTGTTGGCCGATCAGATCGTCGTGCTGACCGTTCCCGCCTCGTTCGACGCCAGCGCGCGGGAACTGACCCGCGAAGCCGCCTTCGCGGCGGGGCTGCCCGATTCGCTGATCCTTCTGGAAGAACCGCAGGCGGCGGTCTACGCGTGGCTGACCAGCCAGGGCGAGAAGTGGCGGAAGCAGCTCAAAGTGGGCGAGACGTTGCTCGTCTGCGACGTGGGGGGCGGTACCACCGATCTGACGATCGTGCAGGTCAACGAAGAGGGGGGCGAACTCGTCCTCCAGCGGATGGCGGTGGGGAATCACCTGCTGGTCGGGGGCGACAACATGGATCTCGCCCTCGCGTTCCATGTGGCCGAACTCTTCCGCGAGAAGGGGGTCAACCTCGATCCGTGGCAGTCGATTTCACTGTGGCATTCGTGTCGGCAGGCGAAGGAAGCCCTCTTCACGCCAGACGGCCCGAAATCGCACACCATCTCCATCAAGGGACGCGGCAGCAAACTCATCGGCGGTGCGGTGAGTGTCGAAGTCGAGCGGTCGGCTCTGGCGAAACTCCTGACAGACGGCTTCTTCCCTGAATGCGCGGTCGATGCCCATCCCGAAAAACGGCGGCAATCCGGCTTTCAGGAACTGGGCCTCCCGTACGAAACCGACACCGGCATCACCCGGCATGTCGCCGCCTTCCTGGCGACACATGCGGGGGGAGTGGCGACCGGCCCGACGCATCTGCTGCTCAACGGGGGTGTCTTCAAGGCGCAGCCGCTGGTCGAGCGGCTCAAGAGTGTCCTCACCAGTTGGTACCCGGAAACGCCCGTAAAGCTCCTTTCGGGGGAAGCCGATCTGGATCATGCCGTCGCCCGGGGCGGGGCTTACTACGGTTGGGCCAAGCAACATGGCGGTGTGCGGATCCGCGGCGGCACTGCCCGCTCCTACTATGTGGGGATCGAAACGGCGGGCCTCGCCGTCCCCGGTGCCCCGCGCCCGCTGCGGGCGCTTTGCGTGGTTCCCTTCGGCATGGAGGAGGGGACGGAGGTCGATGTCCCTTCGGACGCGATCGGCCTGATCGTGGGCCAACCGGCCCAATTCCGGTTCTTCAGTTCGTCGGTGAGAAAGGAAGACCGCGCGGGAAGCCGGTTGACGGCCTGGTCGAGCGACGACCTGGCGGAAACCGATTCGCTGGAAACGATGCTCACCAGCGAGGAATCAAGCGAGGAACACTACGTTCCCGTGAAGTTCCACTCGAAGATCACGGAACTCGGCGTGTTGGAACTCTGGTGCGTCAGCACGCGGGGCGAAGGGAAATGGAAACTCGAATTCAGCGTGCGGGACGACGAGTAACGGGCGATCGCCCGACTCGAAAAGTGTTGCGTCGCGGGGGTGGGTGGCGTATGACGGAGACTTCCCGCCGATGTTCCTTCGTGCCGGGTTGTGGCTGCGATTCATTGCAGGCTTCATGACCGGGTGCCCCTCCCGCCGAGATGTCCCATGCCGCAGCGAGTTTCTGCTTATTCCATCCCTCTGCGCAATTTGAGGCCGCTTGTGCTGATGGCGATTCTTGTGGGGTGTTCGTTTCCCAGTGAGATTTCGTGGGCCGCCGAAACACCCTCGTTTCCCGCGGATCAGATCGAATTCTTTGAGAAGAAGATCCGGCCGGTGCTGGTTGAGAATTGTCTGGAGTGCCATGGGGCGGGGCAGCAGAAGGCGGGCTTGCGGCTGGATACGCGTGGCGGAGTGCTGGCGGGTGGGGAGTCGGGCACGTCGGCGGTAGCCCGCAAGCCGGGTGACAGCCTGTTGATCGAAGCGATTCGCTACGAGGCCGACGGCTACCAGATGCCGCCGAAGGGAAAGCTCTCCGAGGTCGCGATTGCCGATCTGACGAAGTGGGTCGAGCTGGGGATGCCCTGGCCCGCAGGCGATGTTCCGGCTGAGGGTGGCAAGACCGAAGCAGCGTTCGACTTCAAGGCACGGGCCAAGCATTGGTCGTTCCAGCCGATCGTTCGCAGTGAAACTCCTGCGGTCAAGGACGCAACTTGGGCCAAGACCCCGATCGATCCGTTCATCCTGTCAAAGCTCGAAGCTGCGGAACTGCCGCACGCTTCCGAAGCAGCGCCCTTGGCCCGATTACGGCGGCTGGCCATCGATGTGACGGGCTTGCCGCCGACCGCTACAGAGATCGCCGAGTTCCAGGCCGATGTGCGGCCCGATGCCTGGAAGCATTGGGTCGATCGGTATCTCAATTCTCCCCAGTATGGCGAGCGATTCGCGCGGCACTGGATGGATCTGACACGTTACGCCGAGACTCACGGGCATGAGTTCGATTACGAGATTCCCCAAACCTGGCCTTACCGCGATTATCTGATCCGCTCGTTCAATTCGGA